>JAFVCC010000108.1 GCA_017479485.1 Bacilli bacterium | reverse complement strand
GCTTATGAAAAAGCGGTGGAACTCAAAAACCGAGGCCTCATCAAGCACATCGGTATCTCCTTCCACGATAGCGCCGATGTCCTCGACGATATCTTGACGCGCCACCCGATGGTCGAAGTGGTGCAAATTCAATTCAATTACCTCGACTATCATTCCGCCTCCATCCAAAGTAAGGCGTGCTATGACGTCTGCGTCAAACACAACAAGCCGATTTTGGTTATGGAGCCGGTTAAGGGTGGTTCACTGGTGAACTTACCCGAAGAGGCCCGCGCTATATTCGATAAGCTCGGCGGCGGGTCCTACGCTTCTTATGCCATCCGCTTCGTATTGAACCATCCACAGGTTGCCATGGTGCTTTCGGGGATGTCCGATATGCAGCAAATGCTGGATAACATTTCCTATACCGCGGACTTTAAACCTTTAACGCCAGCAGAAGAAAAAGCAATCGATGAGGTGCGCGCGGTATTTGAATCGACAAAAGCCATCGGCTGCACCAAGTGCCGGTATTGCGTGGAGCAAAATCAATGCCCGATGAACATCCGCATTCCGGAAGCCTTCGCAGCTTATAATGCGCGCGTTTCATTTAAGGAATGGAGCGCGGGAAGGTTCTACCGTGACGAGGTGTTAAAAGCGGGCTTTGGCCGCCCCGAAGAATGCATTGAATGCGGTGGATGTGAGGCGGCGTGCCCGCAGCACTTGCCCATCCGTGAGCTATTAAAAGACGTCGCGAAAGAGTTCGCGGATAAATAAGGGTATTCGAAGGGATTATCTCTTTGGAGACTTGTTACGGTAGATGCAAATGCGTGTCGTGTAGCCGTTATCCAAAACGGGTTCACGCTGCTCGATGAGTTCATAATCCTCGCGCTCGTCGAGATTCTCGAAGAATACTTCTGCTTCGCCATCCGCGTCGACTTTGTTGAGCCATACTTCGTCGACATAGGGAATCATTTGGCGGTAAATTGATGCGCCACCGATGATAAAAACATCGTTTTCCTTGCAGAATTCAAGTATTTTCCCCAAAAATTCATCAAAAGAGTGAACGTTGATGACGTTTTCATAGTTATGCGTTGGGTCTTGGGACAAGACTATGTTGGTGCGGTTTGGCAGCGGTTTTTGCTTCGGAAAAGAAAGCAACGTGTTTTCGCCCATCGCAACAACATGGCCCATCGTGGAGGCCTTGAAAAAAGCCATGTCCGCAGGGAGGCGGAACAACAAGCCGTTACGTTTGCCGATGCCATAACGGCAGTCGCAATTCAAAATCGAGATGACCTTACTCATATGGCAACAGGAATCTTCTCCTCTAATGTTTCGTATTCATAACCTTCGAGTTTGAAATCTTCGACGGTGAAGTCATAGAAGTCTTTAATCTCGGGATTGATCCAAAGCTTTGGCGCCTTGTGCGGTGTCTTGGCGATGACCTTGCGCACGAGTTCTTCGTGACGGTCATAAATGTGGGCGTCAGCAATGACGTGGAGCAAGGTACCGACTTTTAATCCGCTGACCTGGGCAAACATATGAAGCAGTAAAGCATACTGGAGAACGTTCCAGTTGTTCGCGGTAAGCATATCGTTAGAGCGCTGGTTCAAAATGCCGTTAAGGGTGTCGCCAGTGACGTTAAAGGTCATCGAATAGGCGCAGGGGTAGAGCCGCATTTCATGGAGGTCTTCAAAGTTGTAGATGTGGGTCATGATGCGGCGGGAGTGGGGGTTGTTTTTCATATCGAAAAGAACGCGGTCCACCTGGTCGAATTCGCCTTCGGGGTAAATCGATTTTTTCGCGAGCTGGTAGCCATAGGCTTTGCCAATAGAGCCATTCTCATCGGCCCAAGAATCCCAAATATGGGACTTTAAGTCGTGGATGTTATTGGATTTCTTTTGCCAAATCCAAAGAAGCTC
>JAFVCC010000107.1 GCA_017479485.1 Bacilli bacterium | reverse complement strand
GTATGGCAAATATGTCGTCGCCGATTTCGAAACCGAACTTCAAGCTTCTTATTACGAATCCGATGAAGCGACCCTCAGCGTGGAAACAAAGAACACCTTCGAAAGTAGCGAAGGCGCCCTCCGTGTCGCCCCTAACGATGCCCAAACCGACCTTTTGATCGTAGGCAGTCCGAACATCACCGCCCTTGCTGACTATGCCGTCATCGGTGCCAGAGTCTATGTCGAGGACGAAACGGTCGCCGAGGGCATGTACACCTATACCAATTTCTTAATGGCTCAGCTATATCATGGCGACACCTTGCTGGATAGCTACAAGATCGTCCGTGCGAATATCTGGACCGACATCGCCTTCAACCTGACCAGCGCCTCCGCCGAATCGCTCGATGACGGTTCCTTCTTCATCCGCCTCAACAAATACATCGCCGGCGTCGACGAAGAAGAAAACGACATCATCCTCGCGGATACCACAGCTCCGAAATGGGAACTTTTGGTCGACGATATCTATGTGTCCCCGCTCGATAGCAAGATCGAAAACGAAGACACCTTTGGCGATTATGTGACCCATGACTTCGACACCACCGGAAAGACCATTTATGATTCTGAGAATGGCTGGGGTGGTTTCGGCGATGGCTTCCAAATCTGCTTTGGCCATGGCTTCGTTGATGACTATGAACGCTTCATCCATAGCTCCGATGTTACCGATTATAGCGATTTCATGGGCCCGGGCACCCGGACCTTTGCCGGTGCTTATGCGGCAGCCTTAGGCCAGACTTGGCGTTGGGCTTCCTATATGAACGACGCCTTTATTATTGACATCGTCGCCACTAAGAAGATCTCGCTCCAGTTGGTCACTTCCGATTTGATCACTGGCTGGGCTACTTCCGGTGACCTTGGCGCGGATATCAACAACACCTTCTATCTGAAGCGCGCCGAAGATACTCTTCCGATCACTTTAGCCAAGCGTGATAACTCCAGCAAAGACAACTATCAGTTCGCAGAAATCCAACTTAATCCTGGGGATCATTTCTATTGGCACTTCATTAGTTCTTCGAGCAACATCATTATCCTCGAGTGCCTTTGGAACTATGTCATCGGAACCCCGGTTGCCTAAACTCGCATTTCCCCAACCACCCGTTTGCAAACGCGGGTGGTATTTTCTTTTATTAGAGCCTAAAAGGCTCTAAAATATCGGAGAGGAATCTAAAATGGCACTTTTAAGATTGAATATGGTCTCCGCTTGCCTTCAGCGCAGCGTGGCGATGAACATCTACCTTCCTTCCGCGGGGATGGGCGAACTTCAAGATATCGCTAAGCATGGCTATGCAAAGAAAAAGCCCTGGAAAACGATCTATCTCCTCGGCGGTATTTTCGAAGATGAAAGCGGTTGGCTTTACCACACTCGGCTGGCTTCTTATGCCGAAGAGCACCAATTCGTCATCGTGATGCCAAATGGAGAGGCAAAAGGCTATCTCAATCATGGCCGCGACCGTTTCTATGATTTCCTTTCCATGGAACTCCCGACTTTCATGGAGAATTCCTTCCACGTTGGGAACAAAAAAGAAGACCGCATCATCGCCGGGCTTTCGATGGGTGGCTATGGGGCATTGATCCATGGTTTCTCCCGCCCTGATTATTGGGGCTATATCGGCGCCTTCTCCCCGGCGATGGATGGAGGCTTATGGGGCAAGAAAAAGATGAATCCGATTCTTTTGGCCGAACAAGCCGAAAAAGAAGGAAAGAAACTCCCGCCTTGCTATCATGCGATCGGGGAAGAGGATTTTCTCATCGAAGCCAATCGCGAATTCATAAAGAGAACCAAGAAGCTCAAGTGCCTTGATATTGAAACTCATCTTGTCCCTAACTATGCCCATGAATGGGCATTTTGGGATCGCCAAATCAAGCAATTCCTTGTATGGCTGGAGGAAAAAGTCCGTGCTTAAACTTCGCCACAAACGCGAATTCTTCGTTGGCTTATCCGTGGCCATCACGATCTTCTTGGCATTGGCCGGCTTTAATTCCGTCTTGCTCTACCATAATGACAAAGCCGCGACGATCAACCAATTCGAAAGCTTAGCCAACCGCGTTAACGCGGATATGTCTTTGACCCTGCGCAATATCGATGGCATCTCCCGTACCAACTTCATCAACGAAGAATTCTCGGAAAACTCCGCCCGGCTTTTCACCACCAGCGAGCATAGCGAAGCCGTCGGGGACATGCAAAGCTTGTTTGAGACGATTATCTCCAATAACGCTGCCTTGATTGCCGGGGTGGCTTATTTCCCCTATGACGATGCGGGCGAAGTGGAGAGCGAAAATCAGATCGTCGCCGGCGCGCAAGCCAACCTGATGATCGATAACGAGCAAACGATCATCGATTCGGTGCCAAGCTTTGCTTCCTTATATGTGAATTGGGCTTCTTATTCCGATGGGAATTACGCCGCTTATCTCTTTTTCTCACGCCAGATCCTCGACATGCGGGTCGATAATTACAACGAACCGATCGGCATCGCCAGCATCTGCGTTTCGATTCCCAAGCTTTCTGCGCCGCTTGGCTATGCTTCCGCCCAAGCGGGCTCTTCGTTCTATCTTTTAGATAGCGAGAATCGAATTCTTTTATCGAGCGATTCCTCAATCTCTTCGATTGAGCAGGTTCAAGGCAAGGGCTTTTATCATCTTTCCCTCCATCTTGGCTTCTTGGATTGGCAGTTCTATGCCGCCCAAGATACCGCGGTGGTGTGGATAAACCTCCGCATCATCTTCCTGGTCGAGATCTGCTTGCTCCTCTTTTTGGTTGTTGGCTATACGGTGATTTACCTTTTGGCCTATCAAAGAAGCCAACGCGGCTTGTCGGAACTCTTCGATTTCTTCTCTTCGCACGAATCTAGCTCTTTGGACAAAATGCCTCCTTCTAGCGATGAAGAGGTCAACCGGGTCGTCGGGGCCTATAACGTGATGGTTGAAAGCGTCATCGCTCTCAACGAGCAAATCGTTGAAGAAAGGAACCGCGGCTTAGCGCTTGAACTCGAGAAATCGAAGATGGAAATCCATGCGCTGCATTCTCAGATCAACAAGCACTTCTTGGTCAATACTTTAAGCGTCATCCGTTCCTATATCAGCCTCCATGATGTCGAACAGGCCAAGCTGTGCTTGGAAAACCTTTCGGATTTCCTACGTTATTCGCTGAATAACGAAGAATCCTCAACGATTGGCCAAGAGTTGGATGCGTCGAAAAACTATCTGCTCATTCAGCAAGCCCGTTATCCCGATGTCGAATACGAAATCGATTGCCCCGACGAGTTGAAATGTCTCGTCATCCCCAAGGTCGCCTTCCAGCCCTTGCTAGAGAACGCCTTCACCCATGGGCTTACGAATAAAAAAGGCAAAATCCGCATAGAGATCCATCAAGTAGGGGAAATGGTCTATCTCGACGTGGCCAATACTGGTCTTCCCCGCGACCCGAAGCGGATTGATATGGTCAATGAAGCCTTATCGAGCAACACCGCATTTTCCTCGAACCAAGGCAATGGCATCGCGATGAACAACATTCAGCGCCGCTTTCGCCTGATGTTTGAGGAATCCGCGAAAGTGAGTCTATTTACGGAAGAGGGGGAAACCATCGCAAGAATCGCCTTCTTGCGGAAAGGAGAGCAAGCATGATCCGAGTTTATTTGATCGATGATGAATCGCCGATTGTCAATGAACTACGCGCACTGATCGACTGGGAAGAGTGCGGTTTTGAGATCGTTGGATATAGCTATGATCCCGAAATCGCCAAAAAAGAAATCCTTGCGCTTCGCCCGGAACTCGTCATTTCCGACGTCAAGATGGATGGTTGCAGCGGACTAGAGCTTTTCGTCTACGCCTCCGCCCATTTTCCCGCGATCCATTTCTGCTTCTTAAGCGCCTATGACAGCTTTGAATATGTTTCCGAAGCCCTTAAGCTCGGCGCGGTGCGTTATCTTCGTAAGCCGATTCGCAAAAATGAATTGATCGAGATGCTCGAAGACGTCAAAACGAACATCCAAACCAGATTGCTCAACGAAATCACCATCTCGCTTTCCGAAGATTATGTCGGCGGAAGGAATAACCGCGTTTGCGAACTCTTCCAGCACCTTTATCCTTTGCATGCCCCCGAAAAAGGCAGGATCATAGCCTTTTATGGTAAGCATGAATCTCCTCTTCCTATGGATCAGCTTGCCATGGCGTACCGGGTGTTTTATCAAGATGAGAACCTCACTTTGGGCGTGGCCGTCCATCCGGATTTGAACGCGATCGAAAAAGTTGTTTCCTCCGCTAGAGTTTCCGCCGGCTTAAGCGAAGAATTCTCCGATTATTCTTTGGTGGCCGGGGCGATCCGCCATGCCAGAGCCGCCGCGAAAGAGAAATTCATTACGGGAAAACATGGGGTGACTTTATACCAGGAAAATCCTCGCGTTTTGAATCTGCTGGAGAAAATCAACGCGGTCCGAAGCGCCTCCGAGCTAGAGACTTTATTAGCCAACCTTAAGACGCTCCTCCAAGAATGCGAAGTCAAAGCCTACGACCTCCAGAAGATCTATCGGATCATCTTCTTCAATCTGGTCAAATACGGGATTGCTTCCTACGACGAAAAAGCCGATGAAACCTCGGTCGTGGATGATTACGAGGACATCGATTCCTTCTTGAACGATTTGAAGAATCTCTTTCCCGATGGGGCTTCAAGCGAGCCAAGCGCCAACGTGGTCGGGGAAGTCATTCGCGACTTAGAGGAAAACTACGCCGAGCGAAGAAGCCTTGCCTACTATGCGAATAAATACAATTACAATGCCTGCTATTTCTCGCAGCTTTTCAAGAAAGTCACCGGGGTGAGCTTCGCCGAATATTTCATCGAGCTCAAGATCGGCAAAGCCCAGCAATTGATCGCTTCCACGAATTTGCTCTTGGCCGAGATCGCCTCGATGGTGGGCTATGATGATTATTATCACTTTTCGAAGATCTATAAAAAGCACACCGGACTCACTCCGACCGAATATCGCGCGAGCGTGAAATAAAAAATCGACAAAGAGAACTAAAAGGGTCTCATTCCTTCGCGGACTGGAATCTTTTAAATTTTCTCATGGAATGGGAAGCTATTTCGCAAAGAAAAAAGAAGAACGCGCCAATCGGAGAGCCTATGAGCTATTGATGCGCGAAACCCATGGCTCCTCGCCCAAAGACCGCGCCAAGCGGCTCGGCAAGAGCGTTTGGGAGAACCGTTTTTTCTACGCCAGTCTCATCCCCGCGATGATCTTGCTTTTGATCTTCGCCTATGAACCGATGTACGGGGTCATCCTCGCCTTCAAACGTTATTCGTATAAGCTGGGCATCACCGGTTCCCCGTGGGTCGGCTTTGTGAATTTCAATGAGCTATTTGAGCAAGAGGAATTCTGGTCGGCGTTCCGTAATACTTTCGTCATCAATTTATTGAAACTCGGGGTTTCCTTCCCTTTGACGATCATCTTGGCCGTCCAGATCAACGCGATTCGTTCCAAGCCCTATAAGACGTTTATCCAAACCTGCGTTTATCTGCCGCATTTCGTTTCTTGGGTCGTCGTCAGCGGCATCATCTTCTCATTGTTCGACGAAAGCAGCGGACCAATCTATAACTTCTTGCTTTCGATGGGCATCAAAACCAATGTCTTCGGCGATGGCAACCAATTCGTTTCCTTGCTCGTTTTAAGTGACCTTTGGAAGGAAGTTGGTTGGGGCACGATCATCTATTTGGCTGCCTTGAGCAGTATTCCCCCCGAATATTACGAAGCCGCGGAGATCGACGGGGCGAACATCGTCCAGCAGTTCTTCTGTATCACTTTGCCGGAGTTGATGCCGACGATGTCGATTGTTTTGCTCCTTCGGGTCGGCAGTTTGATCGGCGGTGGCTTCGATCAGATCTATAACTTGTACAACAGCCAAGTTTATGACAAAGGCGATGTCATTGACACCTATTTGTACCGCATCGGCATCGGCGATGGAAACTTCGCCTTAGGCACCGCCGCGGGCTTATTCGAATCCTTGTCGAATCTCGTCCTTTTAATCGGCGCGGCCATCATCATCGCCAGAATCAAGAAGAAGGTGGAATAAATGGCAAGAGAGAGCAAACAACTACCCACCAGAAGCAAGCGTTCCTCTTTAAGGAGAATCAAAACCGGCCGCAAGATCGGCAGGATGGTCAACGCCGGATTGCTGCTGCTTCTTTCGGCCACGATGCTATATCCGTTCATCCAGATTCTTTTGAAATCGTTCATGACCGATACCGACATCATCGAGCAGAATGGCATCTTGGTCTGGCCTTCCTCATGGCAGATCGAAGGCTATAAGTCGATCTTTGCTTCCGATTCGGTCTATAACGTCGGCCACGCTTTCTTGGTCTCCATCTTCGTCACCGCGGCCATGACGTTATATCAGCTCACGATCACCACGCTTGCTGCCTATGGCTTATCAAAGCGGAAGATGCCGGGCAAGAAATGGCTCTACGCCTTCTTCATCTTCACGATGTATTTCGGCGGCGGCTTGATCCCGTATTTCATCTTGATTCGCCAACTCGGTCTATTGAACCAGATCTGGGTTTTGATCATCCCGCAGTTCATATCGGTTCCGAACATGCTCGTCATGAAGAGTTTCTTCGACAATTTCCCATCCGAGATGATCGAAGCCGCCAAAGTCGATGGAGCCAGCGATTTCCGCATCTTCGTCTCGGTCGTCCTTCCTTTGTCGAAAGCGGTTCTCGCCACGATTGCTTTGTTTATCGCAGTCGGTGTTTGGAACAACTGGTTCACGACGATGCTCTTCATCCAGGACCCTGATTTGCGTCCGCTTGCTTATGTCGTCCAAGTCATCATCGATATGTCGGTTGGCCGCAACGCCCAGGATGGTCAAACCGTCCAATTGATCGGCAAATCCATCCAATATGCGGCGATTATCGTTTCCACCGTTCCGATCATCTTGGTCTATCCGTTCCTTCAGAAGTATTTCGAGAAAGGCGTGATGATTGGTTCAATCAAAGGTTAAGCTCAAAAAATGTTCTATAATGGGGAGGTACCATATGAAAAAGCGTAACACGCTCGCGACCTTGTTCTTCTTGAGCGCCCTAGCACCTGCTATGGCAAGCTGCGGCAAAGCGGATATAGAAGATAGCGCCGACGATAACAGCCATTTGCACATCTCGATGTGCGGCATTCAATTTGACTCCTTGCAGACCCAGTCGGAGGATACCAAGAAGATCGTGGACTTTGTCCAGGATAAGTTCAACGTGACCTTTGACTTCATCAATATGCCAGCCGGCAACTGGAAGACGGTCCTCAATACCTATATGGCTTCGGGCGAGATTCCCGACATCTTCTTCCATACCCGTTATGAGCCGGCGTTCACTACTTGGGTGGAAGATGGCTCTTTGTTCGACTTCTCGACGATGCTAAAGGATTATCCGAACCTCAGCAAAGCATTCGATCGTTATGGCGTTGATACCCTGAAAGGGTATTTCAATGGCGGCCTTTATGGTTATCCTGTCGTCATGGACGATAAGAGCGAGGATGCGATCATCAATGAGCATGCGATGTTCTATCGCCGTGATTGGTACCAAGCGTTGGTCGACAAAGGCTATCAGCCGAAGAGCGGAAGAGCGCTCGTTGATCCGGAAGACGCTTCCTTCAATTACCTTAATTTCTACGATTTGGTCGAAGGCTTCACCCTTGGTGATCCCGACGGCAATGGTGCCGATGACACCTATGGCTATGCGCTTCCAAAAGAAGACGGCGTCTATTGGTGGTATCCGGTCCTTTCGATGTTCGGCGTGATCGACGGCGGCTGGCATTACGATTCATCCTCCAGCAGTTGGGCGAGCGATGCAACCTCAGATGAGATGAAGCAAGCCGTCTATTATCTCGCCGACATGTATGACAATGGTTACATCAATCCTTCCTATGCCACGACCTGCGCCTTCGAAGTCATGAAGAACGAAGTCGTCACCGGCAAAGCCGGGATGTGCTGCTACAATGCTTCCTATCCAATGGGCCAGGGGTTTTTGACTTTGATGGATTCGAACCAGGCCTCTAAGAAGAACGAAGCGCTTTCCGATTGCGTCCGCGCGATGAGTGTCCCGACGGGAACCGATGGCAAGAAGCACATGTTCGGCTATGGCAACTTCTATGGCTACCAATCGATTAACAACGATATCTCCCAGTCCAAGAAGAAACGCATCCTCTCGATCATGGAATGGATGCTTTCCGAGGAAGGCTCCCGAATCATGAATTACGGATTGGAGAACATCCATTGGAAATATGGCGAAGATAACTCGATCGTCTCGCTTTTGGGCAACAATGACGATGGCTATCCGAAGATCCTTTACGATTACGATGTCGCTTATGGGATCTATTATCTGAAGGGCTTGGTGAGCTGGTGCACCCCGATTTCCCCGAGCATCCGTTATTATGAAGAGCAAATCCAGTGTCTCGATGCCTGGAGTGGGGAAGACGAGCTCTTCATGGATCCGCTTTTCTACGTGGCTCCGCCGAGCGATTGCTCGACGACGATCGGGCGCTTGGAGAACATCAAGAGCAAAGCGTTCAAGAAGATCGTCAATACGGTTAACGGCAGCACCGCCGAAGAAAAGAAGGCGAGCCGCGATGCGATTTGGGACGGATTCGTTGCCAATTACAACAACAAAGGCGCAGATTATTTCAAAGCGATGAACGAGGCGGCCAAAAAGGCTGGAAAATAAGCATGAAACGCTTCTTTGCTCTCTTGAGCCTGCTTCCTTTTCTGCTCGCCTGCACCAGAGAAACCCCTTCCTCAATGGTTGAGGAATCCAGCGAGGAACCCATCGTTCGGATCGAAGAAACCTTCCAAACCGATCTTCCGGATGAAGTCGCTTCCTATCCTGCTTCGACGGGTCGCACTTTCTATATCTCTAGTTCGGGAGACGATAGCAATGATGGCTTATCCATTCAAAAACCGTTCAAAAGCCTTTCCGCGGCCAACAAGTTATCGCTTGTAGCTGGTGATCGCATTCTGCTAGCCCGCGGGCAGGAATTCACTGGCCAGCTCCGTTTCGATAATGTCGCCGGGACAAAGGATAATCCCATTACGATCGGCGCCTATGGCGAAGGGGAACGACCCATCATCCGTTCCAATGTCAACGCGGTCAGCTTCTATTCATCCAGCAATATCGTGGTTGCAGGCCTTCATATCATCGTTAGTGGCCCCGATCGTTATCAGATGCCTGATTTTTGTTATACGGGCATCTATTTCGATTATTCCTACGTCGGGGAAAACAAATACGAGAATATTTATATCTACGATAACGAAGTCGAAGGAACCGGCGTCAATTCCAATGTCATGGGCATCGTCATCCAAAGTTTGGAACTATCGATGGCAACCACCCCAAGCGAAGTCTTGACCGGTTGCTACATTACGGGCAACGAAGTCCATAACCTGGGCAGAAGCGCGATTCATTGCGGTGGTTGGCTGCGCGATGAAGACATCAATCAAAATAACGGCAACCAACAGCTCTTCCGCGACTTCCATTTCGATGGCAACCACGCCTATGACACCGGCTGCATGGGGATTTATATCTGCGCGGCCAGCGATTCTTCGATCAATCGCAACATCGTCCATGACACGGGCATCTACGAGAAGAACCAACTTCTCGAAGGCGTCTGCGGGATCATGGCTCTTTGCGCGGATCATTGCGAAATCGCTTATAACGAATGCTATAACATCTATGATGCGAAAACGACTTATGATGCGATGGGCATCGATATCGACTGGAATACCAACGCGATCGACGTCCATCATAATTATTGCCATGATTGCATGGGCTCGGGCATCGGCACGATGGCCAATCAAAATAGTTCCATCCGCGAAAACCGCATCATCGAAAACCGCGGCGAGACGTTGCACATCGCCCCGATCACGATCACCAACTTCACCCAGTATTACGCCGGAGTGAAAGACGATATGCACGCGGTGAAAAACCTTTTGATTGCGAACAATCTGGTGCGCAATGCCCATCAAGTCGAAGCGATGATGGCGGTCAAAGGCAACAATGGGTCACCGGAATTTGAAGGCAATACCGCGACTGGCAACCATTTCGTCTATGAGGGCGATCCAAACGATCTTTTCTTCATCGAAGTCGATCCTTCTTTGCCGTGGTACAAATTCGCTGCGAACCAATATTTCAGCAAGGATACCAGCGTTTATAAGAACCTTGAGACCACCGAGGAAGATTACATCAACACCGAAGAAGGGGCAGAGCCTTATGTCCTGAGTAAGAAAAAGGATTTCGCCGCTTGGCAAAAACGCGACCTTGGTTCTTCTTATGGTTTATTCGGCGCGAGCGAAAAAGCCAAGCTAAGCGATTTGAAAGTCACATATCAAGAGGGCAAGATCTTCGCTTCTTGGGAGGACGAAACCGCGTCCTGGCGTTATGACATTTTCCTCACCGAAGCAGAAAAAGAGGCAACCTTCCCGGATTTATTGGATTATTCCTATGAGAAGAGCTTCTCTTTCTCTTTGAAAAGAAAAGGCGATTACGATCTCCATATCGTTCCCGAAGATAATGAGGGGAATTATGGAACCCCAGTACAAGCGAGGTTGCACCTGCGATGAAA
The DNA here is from genome assembly GCA_017479485.1 of Bacilli bacterium. GTDB lineage: Bacteria > Bacillota_I > Bacilli_A > RFN20 > CAG-826 > Alloenteromonas. Next base: position 1,041 of record JAFVCC010000107.1, on the reverse strand, counting down.
AGTGGACGATTCCTAGAAGATGGATCCGTCTATCGGATTCTTGATCCCGAGCCAAGGAGGCCGTTACATAATTATCTTTGGAACAAAGAATGTATCCTTTGCCTTGATCAGTTCGGTTTTGGCGAAAGCAAGTCGCGCGTGGATGGGCAGTTCCGCACGCTCGCTTTTGGCGAAAGGCTGCTCTTCGTAAAGGAAAAAACCGGTCCGGTATATGCGGTGAACCGCAATTACGACCGTTTGAGGTTCGATGATTGGCACTGCGATGTAGGGCTCAATGAGCAAAAGATTGTTTCCGAGTATCACGATGTGCGTTACACCTTCTTGATTCGCTTGGCCGAAGAAGGTTCCGCCGAGCTATACGAAGTGGTGGTGGAGAATCTTGCGAAGGAGGAAAAAGCGTTGACGCTCATCCCCTATGTTCGCCCATTCATCAATCTGACGGTTCATGTTTCTTACGGCCATGCTGAAGAAGCCGAAGGGTTCTCTGGCATTGAATATAGTTACGATGGCTTCCAATCTCCGTTCCAGCATACCCACGCATTCTTCGCTGCTGACCATCCAGCTATTGGCTATGAAGCTTCCGTAAGTAATTTTACCGGCGTTTATGGCGAAATCCGTCATCCGGAAGCGTTGAACCATAGCCACCTTTCCTCAACGCCTGTGACTTTTACCGGCGAATATGCCGGGGCGCTCGAAATCCCTCTTACTTTGAATCCCCATCAGAAAGAACGGATTCGCTTGGTCCTTTCTTTGGCTAAAAACCATCAGGATTGCCTTGAAAAAGCGCAATATTATCTTTCCGATTCCTCTTTTGACGAAGTGAGAAAAGCCAACGAAGCGCGGAAAAAGACTTATGAGGAGAGCTTCCATATCGGAAGCGGAAATGCCTACGACGACGCGTTGCTCAATTATTGGCTGAAACGCCAGATTGACCTCGGCAAGGATTGGGGTCGCGTCTATGGCAAAGGCTTCCGCGACATCATGCAGGATGTTTCGTGCTTCCTTTGATTCGATCCCGTCCTCGCCAAAGAAAGAATCGTT
>JAFVCC010000106.1 GCA_017479485.1 Bacilli bacterium | reverse complement strand
TTCCCATATCCGTCGTTCCTTTGATGACGTATTTTCTCATTTATCTCCTTCGTTATCGATCATTTTCCAATAGGAAGCGAAATCATCGACGTAGTTTCCATAAGCCTTGTACCAACGCTTTTCCATAAAGGAGATGGGCTGATGGGGAGGGCAGGTTTCCCCAAGGCGCGTGATCTCGCTTTGCAGATGGCCGATCAGGATTTCTCGCTGCTGCGACAAAGGCAGGTTTGGCTGATAGGCGATGGGCTTGCCCACGCGGATGAGGCGTCTTTTCCGGCACACGTACATGGGATAGAAGGATAGCGCCTCCTTCGTCACTTTGTAATATTGGGGCCCAAGGAGCAAGAAACCATCCTGCAAAGCGTTGACGTAAGGGGAAAATGGCTTTGGGGATTCGGCGAAGATGAGCAAGCTCTTCCCTTCCATAAGCGCGGAAACGGACTCTCGGAAGGTATCGCGGCTTCTCGCGTCATGATAGACGGGGATGCCGGGCTCATGGCGGAGAAGCGACACGAGCAATGGGGCAAGCAAACGCGATAGCAAACGGTAAAACCACTGCATTTTGCGTGATTTTCCGATAAAAACGTCATGGAAGAGATAAGAGGGCGCAGAAGATTTATTTAGCGCGTTATGGATGATCCAGTTCATGTAGGGTCGATCGAAGTGCAGCGTCGTCGCGGCGGGCCCATCGATGCGGGCGTGGTTGGCGATGAAAACGCCAGGCCGCGTATCGCTAGGGTCATCATAGACGATCCGCATTTTGCGATAACGGAACAAAGCGAAGGGAAGCAATATTTTATAAATCAATGGCTTCTTCATTTCGTCAACGTGGTTCGGCATTCCCTATGCCCTTGAATGAGCCCATGCGAAGGCTATGCTCTACTGGAAAAGTAAAGCATGCCCTAGAGTCGAAATCAGGGGCCAGGCCTAGACGAAATTAACGAACCGTATCGGTCCTCGCGACGATGAAGGCGGCCATAACGGCGTCGTCGAGCCGGCAATCGATGATCTCGATGCGGAAGATGTCCGCGCCCATGCGAAGGAAGTTCATGCTGTCTTCATTGAAGGGATCCTTGCCGTTGCAAGGGGTGATCTTCGCGACGAGCTTGCCGAGTTTATGGAGTTCGAAACGGGCGAAGGGGCGTTCGAGGACGAAGTATTTGACCTCATAGCCACGGTTGCGGAGATAATCCCAGCAACCGACCCCATCGATCTTGAAGTTGCTCGAGAGCACCTCGCCCACCGGGATGATCCCGCCTTCGGTGGATTGGGTCAACGTTTTCCCGACCTTGATGGTCTTGGTGAAATTGTGACGGACATCGGTGAATTCATAGGTATTGGAAGCGAAGGGATTGAATTTCTTCAAGATGCATTCATACCGCTTCTCCCCATTTTGGTCCTCGACGAAATAGGATTGGTTCATCGTGCCGCCGAAATGGAAGAAGAACTTCTCGTTCTGGATGTTTTGGATCTCGGGTTCGTCAGAATGGATGCGTTCCTCGTTGGCTTTGACTTCCTCTTCGCTTAGGGGCTTCCTCTTTTTGAATTCCTTGACCGCGTGAATTAAGAATAAGAGGGCGGCGACCATCACCACAGCACCCGCGATGATGAAGACGATGTCCATGGTCGTGTTGGGGTTTTCGGCGCCGCTAGGATTGATGAGGAGATAAACGCCGATGATGGCGAATACCGCCCCGGCAATCAAAAAGATGGCCGAAGTGACGATGGCATGCGCGCTTCTTATGCCACGGAAGGCATTATTGTTCAGTTGCATAAATACGACTCCTTTGTTTGCGCCTTTATTTTATCGCGTCCAAGAGGTAGAACGCATCAGGAGTTACATCCCATAGTAGGCGCTAGACTGGGTCTGACGAATTCAGAAATACTGGAGCTCGATGCGGTTATGATTCAAAAATCAAGAAAGATTTGAAGTGTTCGCTTCTTCTTCATCGCAAAACAAAAGCCGGATCTTTTCCGGCCCTTCGGTGGACCCCGAGAGGAATTAGTCCTCCCGCATCCACCTATATTATAGACAAAAAAACCGAACAAGCGGTCGAGGACAAGATGTCATCTTGCATCCGTGCGCGATTGAGGGATTGAGGGCTAACCATGCGCGAGTGCCTTTATCCGTGCGTCAATGGGGTTTATCCGTGCGCGATTTGCTATCCCTTGATCTGTCGTCGAATCATTGTCTCTCTGCCCCTTAAATGAAATAGGAAAAAGTCCGCCCCCATAAAGCCACGAAACTGAAGAAGCATCGATTGTTGGCTAATAAAAGAGCGGGTTTCCCCGCGGCCAGTATTTCTCTGGTCATCTACTTAAATTATACCCGTTTCAAAGTCCGCGT
>JAFVCC010000105.1 GCA_017479485.1 Bacilli bacterium | reverse complement strand
AGCCGTAACTTTATGGGCACGCATTCCGCAGCGCCCACATTATAGCGGAGACCCTCGATCGAGGCAAACCCGCCCATCAGACTTCCTAAGAAAGGAGATTGTATTCTCGGGTCTGAATGGTACGAATTGAGAATACAAGGCATTTATGGAAAAGAAAAAAGTGATGAAAATTGTAGGATGGGTCGTCTTAGGACTGCTCGCGGCGGGGGTCGTTGTCAGCTTTGTGTTTGACAAGAAGATCTTCGGCAGCGAAACAGTCTTCCTTCCCATCGCCGGCCAAACGGACTTCATTAATTATTTGATGACCCGTGGCATCCCCGCTGCGATCCGCACGGTGCAGATCGTGGTGATTGCGATTTTGGCCTATTACCTACTGTCGCTACTTGCGAAGATTACCTTCGAATCCAAGAAGACGGTAACCGTTGCGTTACTGCTCCTCAACTTGGTCAAATGGGTCGTCGCGATCGCTTCGGTCTTCCTCATCATGGGAGCCTGGGGCGCCGACACGACGTTGATGCTTGCTTCCGCTGGCGTCTTAACCCTTATCATTGGCCTTGGTTCGCAAGCTTTGGTCCAAGATATCCTCGCCGGTATCTTCATCGTCTTTGAAGGCGATTTCCAAGTCGGTGACATTGTTGTCTTGGATGGCTGGAGAGGCGAAGTGAAAGCAATTGGCATCCGCACCACCAAGTTGGTCGACGCCGGTGGCAACATCAAGATCATGAACAACAGCGACATCCGTTCCATCGTGAACCAAACCAAAGAGCTTTCCGTCGCCAAATGCTACGTCGGCGTTTCCTATGGAGACCGCATCGAAGCGATTGAAAAGGTCATCGCGGACAACTTGCCCAAGATCAAGGAAAAGATCCCCGCGATCATCGAAGGGCCGTTCTACAAAGGCGTTTCCGAACTTGGCGACAGCGCCGTGGTCCTCTTATTCGTCGCCAAATGCAAAGAACCCGATATCTATCAGGTGCAGCGCGACCTCAACCGCGAAATCAAGATCGTCTTCGACGACAATAATGTCAACATCCCCTTCCCGCAGGTCACCGTCTCTTACGACCAAGGAAGCGAAGGAGCCAAACTCTCCACGAAAGACCGCAAAGCGGTCGAAGCCTTCGTCGAAGAGCAGAAAGACCTTTCCAAAGATATCGACGACAGGAAATAGCCTCCTGCATATCCATCAAACAAAAAGGGCGTAACCTAACCTTAGACTGTAAAGCGAAAGGGTAGGTTACGCCCTTTTCTATTCCTGAGGGAAAAAACGCGTCTAAGGCCCGATTTTAGAGCGAATGGAAGGTGGCTAAGGTAAAAGTAAAACGCGCGCCATTTCGACGCGCGTTTGCCGCATTACAATGATGGCGGAGGAACAGGGATTCGAACCCTGGCGCCCTGTTACAAGCCTACGAGCTTTCCAAGCCCGCCCCTTCGACCACTTGGGTATTCCTCCACATTGATTTGTGGGCAAGCAAGATTATAGGAGGACTTGCGCGTTCTGACAATGAAAAAATAACCTTTGGTTATGATATACTTGCCTCGAACATGAAAGAAATCACCGTTAATCGCCTCGCCGCGGGGCAACGCATCGAGAAATTCGTCCGAAAATATCTCTCGGAAGCGCCCCTTGGCTTTATCTATAAGGCGTTCCGCAAGAAAGACATTAAGGTCAATGGCCACTGGGTCACCAAAGAGCATATCCTCCAAGAAGGGGACGTGGTCCGCATCTACGTCACCGATCAGCAACTTGAGGATTTCAAAAAGCCACGCCCCGTTACCAAGGCGGATCTTCCTTATCCTATCGCCTACGAAGACGAACATGTCTTAATCGTGGAGAAGCCCAAAGGCCTCCTTGTATATGGAGACGCGACGGGCGTGCGCGAGACTCTCGGCAACGCGGTGCTCGATTACCTTTACTATAAGGGCGAATATGACCCGGATACCGCAGCCTTTACGCCCTCTCCCGCCCATCGTCTCGACCGCAATACGTCGGGCCTTGTGGTCTATGGCAAAACCGATGCGGCCTTAAAAGAACTCACCTTGCTCTTTAAAGAGAGGACGCAGCTTGAAAAACGTTACCTCGCTTTAGCCTTAGGTGATTTGCCAAGCGATGGCACCATCTCCGCCCCGTTATGGAAAGACGCGAATAACGGGAGGGTTTACGTCCGTCCCGTGGAAAAAGGCGGCAAAGAAGCCATCACCAAATACCGCGTCGTCGAACGTTATGGAAACTATACCTTGGTCGAAGTGGAACTCGTCACGGGAAGAACCCATCAGATCCGCGTCCATTTCGCCTCGATCGGCCATCCCTTAGTGGGCGATGAGAAGTATGGAGACTTCGCCTCTTGCCGCGAGGTCAAGCGCCTTACGGGGCTCGAATCCCAGTTCCTCCACGCCTACAAATTGATCTTTAAAAACGTCGGCGGGGCACTCTCTGGACTCAAAGGAAAAGAAATTGTGTGCCCTATGGGCAAAGACCTCATCAATATTATTGAAGTACTCACGGGTAAAAGAGCAAAATAACCTCAGGAGGGTTTGATGACCATGGATGTCAAAACCAATTACGAACGTTGGCTGAATTCGCCCCGCGTCAGCGCGGAGGACAAGAAATTACTTCGCTCTCTTAGCCAAGAGCAAATCGACGACGCGTTCTTCAAGAATGCGGAATTTGGAACCGGTGGACTTCGCGGTGTGCTCGGTCCCGGAACCAACCGCGTGAACGTCCACACCGTTGGACGCATCAGCGTCGGCTTCGCCCAATATCTCTTATCGCGTTTCCCCAAAGGAAAAGCGGAGGAAATGGGCATCGCCATCTCTCACGATAACCGCTTCATGTCCCGCGAATTCACCTTACTCGCCGCGGACATCTTCAACCGCATGGGCATCAAGGTTTATATCTTCGACGCCCTCCGCTCCACCCCAGAGCTCTCCTTCGCGGTTCGCGACAACCATTGCTGCGGTGGCATTATGATCACAGCCTCCCATAACCCCAAGAACTACAATGGCTACAAAGTCTATGACGAAAAGGGCTGCCAGTTGATTCCGAGCCTCGTCGAGGATATGCTCCGCTACATCGACGCGCTTCCGGACGAACTTTCCTATGAAGTTCCTGAAGCCGCCAAAAAAGGCGAGACCATCGTCTTGGGCGCAGAAACCGACGAACGCTACTACGCCGAAGTCAAGAAAGTCCAAGTCCATCCCGAGCTCGATAAGACGGGATTCAAAGTTGTCTATAGCCCGCAACACGGCGCTTCCTACGAAGGCGCGATGGCCGTCTTCTCCTCCCTTGGATATGAAATCATTCCGGTGAAGGAGCAGTGCGTCCATGATCCGAATTTCGGCGCGACCCTCTCGCCGAACCCCGAAGTCGCAAAAGCCTGGGACCTCCCGCTCGAATATGCCCGCAAGCACAAAGCCCAACTTGTGGTCATGACCGACCCCGATGGCGACCGCTGCGGTCTCGCCTATGAAGGAAAAGATGGCGACTACCATCGCCTCACCGGCAACGAATCGGCTGCGCTGCTTATCGATTACATCCTCTCCGAAAAGAAAAAGATGGGGGTTTTGCCGGAGAATCCGGTCATGTACGACACCATCGTCTCCTCTTCTTTAGGCAAAGAAGTCGCCGCTAGCTATGGCGTGAAGACCGAATCCTTCCTCACCGGCTTCAAGTTCATCGGTTCGCGCATTGGCTACTATGAAGATCGCGGCAACGGCCCGACCTTCGTCTTCGGCTATGAAGAATCCTATGGCTGCCTTGCCTCCCCCTTCGTCCGCGATAAGGATGGCATCCAAGCCATCTTGCTCTACACCGAGATGACCCTCTTCCACGCCCGTAATGGCCGCGACCTTGGCGAAGCCTACGAAGAGCTCCAGCAGCGCTTTGGCTACCACCTCGCGACGATGAAGGATATGTACTTCGAGGGCATGGAAGGCAACGCGACCATGCAGCGTCTCATGAAAGGACTTCACGCGAAGCCTCGCACCTCGATCGCGGGACTTAAGGTCGCCTATACCGAAGATTACCTCAATGACGTCCGCAGGTTCGCCGACGGCAAGAAAGAAGACATCACTGGCCTTCCATCTTCCGATGTCCTCAAATTCTTCCTCGAAGACGGCTCTACCCTTTGCATCCGTCCCTCGGGAACCGAACCAAAGGTGAAGTTCTATATCGAAGTCAAAGGCGAAAAAGAAGGCCTTGCAGAGAAGGCCGAGAAGCTATTTGAGGAATTCCGCAAGGACCTCGGCATCTAATCGCCAAAGATCAAACGAAGCGTACGCAAGACTCCCTCTTCCTGGGCGGAGCCTTGCGTTTTTTCAAAGCGTTCCATGAGGTGGGGCGCTTTGTTTTCTTTCATCGCGTAGGCGTGGCCCGCGCGTTCTAACATGCCAATGTCATTGGCTGCGTCGCCGAAAGCATAGACGTCTTCCTTTTTAACGCCCAAAGCGCCGATGATGAAGTCCATCGCGTGTCCTTTGTCATAGCCGGGGAAATAAAGCTCCGAATAGTTGGAATTATTCCAGCTGCGCCAGGCGATGCCTTCTTCGACGTCGCAGGCTTCGCGGAGCTCCTCCATCCGTCCCGAGGGGCAGCGGAAAAGCGCGGTATAAAGATTCTCGTTTAAGGTGGATTCAAGGTTCCCCTCGATTACCTTCATCCCTTCGAATGGAAAATAGAGGCCAAGTGGGGGCTCGACGCGGTTGACGTAGATGTGGTCGGCGGACTCGCACATGTAGATGTCCACAAAGTGACTGGTCCGCTGCACGATGCGGCGGATCGAAGCTGCGAAAAAAGTCTTATCAATGCGCGGAAACATCTGGTTTAGCGGGTGATAAACCAACGAACCATTATAGGCGATGATGGGGCCGGAGCAGCCGATGTCGTCATAGATGGGCATGATCGAGCGCGGAGGACGTCCGCTGGACAAAACGATGGTATATCCGCGGCGCGTCAATTCTCTAAGATAATCGCGCGTAGCAAAAGAATACTTGCCCGAAGCGTCAAGCAGCGTTCCGTCAAGGTCGAGCGCGATGATGCCTTTAGTCATTGTCGATGTCTAAGAATCCGACCGCGTTTTGCACGCGTTTTAAGGTTTTTTCGGCGATTACCTTCGCTTTCTTCGCGCCCTCACGGAGGACGGGAAGGTATTCTTTGGAGTCAATGATGGATTGATAACGTTGCTGGAAGGGTTCTAATTCCGCGACGACGGCATCGGCAACTTCCTTTTTGAAATCGCCATAACGGTAGCCGACGAAATGAGCTTCGGCGTCTTCGATGGAGATTTCCTTGATGGAAGCATAGATGGTCAAAAGGTTGGAGATGCCGGGCTTATTCTCTTTATCGTATTTGACTTCGTTTCCTAAATCGGTGACCGCGGACATGATTTTCTTGCGGACGGTCTTCATATCGTCGCGGAGGAAGATGTCGCCCTTGGGGTCGCTTTTGGACATTTTGACGGTGGGGTTAGAAAGCGACATGATACGGGCACCGACTTTATTGACTTTGTAGTTCGGCAAAACGAGGGTGTCTTTGCCATAACGTTTGTTGATGCGGTTGACGACGTCGCGGGTAATTTCCACGTGCTGGATCTGGTCTTCGCCGACGGGGACGATGTCCGCGTCATACAAAACGATGTCCGCAGCCATAAGGACGGGGTAGGCGAATAGACCAAGGCCAATCGCCGATTCCTTCATGTTATGGGACTTTTCTTTGAATTGCGTCATGCGCGAGAGCTCGCCCATGTAGAGGTAGTTTTGCAAAATCGCATTGAGTTCCGCATGTTCTGGGACGGAAGATTGGGTGAAAATCGTCACTTTTTGTGGGTCGAGTCCCGACGCGAGATAAAACGCGGCTAAATCGCGGATGTTGTTGCGTAAGAAGTCCGGCTCAATGGGAAGCGTCAAAGCGTGGAGATCGGCGATGAAAATGAAAACTTCGCCCGAGTCCTGGAAGTCTTTGAAATGCTTTAACGCCCCGATGTAGTTGCCGAGGGTGAGATTGCCGGTGGGCTTGATGCCCGAAAGAATACGTGCCATGGTGTTACCTGCCTCGGCGTAATCATATCACCGTAACGAAAGGTATTCACCCACTCTTAAAGAATTATCTTTAAACGTGTAAAATAACTCCATGATTAAAATCCTGGTATCCCCGAGTTGCGCGAGCTGCCGTAAAGTCCGTAAGTGGTTCGAAGAAAATCAGATCCCCTATGAAGCGGTGAACATTTTTTCCGGCACGCTGACTCCCGACGACATCAAGGAAGCCATCACCAAAAGCGAAAACGGTACCGACGACATCATCTCGCGCCGGTCCAAGGTCTTCCAGGACTCGACCATCGACTTTGATGACTTGACCGTCTCCGAATTGATTGACTTCGTGATCAAGAACCCTTCCGTCTTGAAGCGACCGATCATCATCGACGACCATCGCTTACAAGTCGGTTATAATGCCGAAGAGATTCGCACCTTCATCCCCCGCGCGAAACGCATTGCGTTAAAGGCGTGTTCGGAAGAATGCCCCAAGTGGCCGAACTGCGATCATCACATCTAAAAGAAAACGGCTCGATTTGAGCCGTTTTTCATCGCAAATCCGCGTTATTTTTCGTTTAATGCCGCCATGGCGCGCGCTGTTTTACGCATTTTCGAGAAGGTGACGGGCACATCGTTTTTCTTGAGGAAGTCGCCCAAGATGGCTTCGGCGTCCTCCATGTTGTTGTATTCAAATTCGATTTCGTAGTCGACCTTGCCCGAATAGCTATTGCGGTCGATGGAGAGGAGGCCGCCTTCATATTCGACGTCGATGCGCTCGGTGGCGAGGGAGGTGAGGATCTTGAGGTCAGCCACGTCGAAGTCGAGCATCGTCAGGAAGCGGAGCAAGTCGCATTTGGGGAATTCGCCGAAATCGCGGAAGGCGCAGAATTCGTTCATCGAAAGGGGCACGTTCTTTTCGAGCAGCCCTTGGCTTAAGGGAGTCTTCAACGTCATCTCGTATTGGCCGTTTTTCTCGCGGATGCGGAGGGCGATGCCGGATTTCGCCAGCATGCGGTCTTTCGAGTCGATATAGTAGTTGGTCTGCATGTAACGTGACGCATCGGGAAAAAGCTTCACGAGTTTGCGGTAATCGTCGGCGTTAACGAGCACCTTTGCTTCGATTTCAATGGCGTTGGACATTTGAACTCACCTCTTTAGAGAGTATTATAACCGCGTATGTTAACCGCAAGCCAAGATTTTAACCAGTTTCTTAAGGACAACGCGCTGTGGCTATGCCTCGGCATTGTCGGGATTATCATCCTTGTCCTCGCCATCACCGTGATCATCGCTTTGGTGCGAAGGAAAAAGAAGATTAAAGATGGTCCGAAGAAGCGCACCATCAACGCCTCTGCTTATATCTCCGCTCTCGGGGGAGCGGACAACATCGTTTCCCATGAGCTGATGCGTTCTCGCATTGTCCTCGTCCTCAAGAACTATGACATCGTGGACAAAGAGAAATTAAAAGAAGCCGGCGTCGACGGCTTCATCATGATGTCGGATAAACTCACCCTCGTCATCCAGGGCGACGCGGCGAAAGTCAACGCGGCGATCTTCCCGGATTAAAGACGTGGATGCGGAGGTCTTCCGTTGGTAGCCCCATGACGTTATCGAAGGACCCTTCGATGCGGGCGATTAACGGGAAGCCATCCTGAATTCCATAAGCACCGGCCTTATCCAAAGGCCGTTTTTCTTTGATGTAGCGGTCGATGAGTTCATCGGATAATTCGTTGAAATAGACGTCGGTTGAGACGGTCCTGGTGATTTCTTTCCCTTTGCCGATATAGGTATAGCCCGAGAGGACGACTTGCTTCTTTCCCGATTGGGCGCGGAGCATCGCTTTGGCCTCTTCTTCGTCCTTGGGCTTGCCTAAAACCTTGCCCTCGAGCACCACCACGGTGTCGCAAGAAAGGATTTCATCGTCAGGATGAGATGCCGCGATGGCGTAGGCTTTTGCCTTGGATTCTTCCGCGGGCAGGTCCTTCGCGTCGATATGCAAAAGCGATTCGTCGACGTTGGGGACGATGATTTCAAATTCGTCGAGGAGTTTGTGGAGCAGTTCTTTTCTGCGTGGTGAGCCCGAAGCGAGGATGAACATCAGTAATCTTTCTCCGCGTTGAGGATAAAGAGCATGAGCATGGGCTTCCTGCCGGTGCGACGCTCGATGTATTTGGAGACGGCGGCACGGATGGAGGAACGCATTTCCGCGGCGCCACGACGGTGATTGGCAAGGCAATCATTGACGGCCTCATCGACGCGCATCTGCGAGTGGCGGACGACGTGGGCTTGCTCGGAAGAGGAGAAACCACGGGTATAGACCAGCGGTGGAGTGATCATCTTCGTGCTGGAATGATTGAGATTGACAATGATGGTAACTAAGCCATCTGATTTTAGGATGGAGCGGTCGTTCATCGCGGTGGAGGAAAGACCATCAAGGTCGTTGCCGTCGATGTAAACGTCTTCGGCGGGGATGTGGCCGATGCGGGTGACTTTATGGTCGTAGAGCTGAAGCGCGTCGCCGTTTTCGCAGATGAATACGTTATCGGGCGACATGCCAAGTTGGACCGCGATATCGCCATGGAGCTTGAGCATACGGTATTCGCCATGCACCGGCATGAAGTATTTCGGGCAGACGAGGCGCTGCATCAAACGCAGTTCCTGACGCGAAGGGTGGCCAGAGGAATGGAGGGAGAAAGCGAGCGAATTCTGCTTCACGTCCGCGCCCATTTTGACCAGCTTGTTGACGAGGCGGTCCACCAAAGCGCCGTTTCCAGGAATCGGGTTGGAGGAGAAGATGACGGTGTCGCCAGGGTAGATGGTGGTGTTTTTGTTATCGCCAGAGACGATGCGCGAAAGCGCCGCCATGGTCTCGCCTTGCGAGCCCGTGCAGATGATGCAGATCTCCGACATGCGGTAGTTGCGGAGCATCGTTTCTTCAATGATGGATTTATCGTCGATATGGATGTAGCCATATTCCCTTGCGATGCCGATGACGTTTTTCATCGAGCGGCCCATGATGCAGATTTTGCGCTTATGGGCGAGAGCGACCTCGACGACCTGCTGGATACGGTTGATGTTACTGCTGAAAGTGGAGACGATGATGCGGCCTGGAGCTTTCTCGAAGATTTCCTCGACGCCAGCGCGGACGTTGGTTTCGGAAGGGGTATAGCCTTCGATCTCGGCGTTGGTGGAATCGGCCATGAGCAAATCCACGCCTTCCGAACCAAGCTTGGCCAGCTTATCGAGCTCAAAATGAGGGCCTACTGGCGTCAAGTCGATCTTAAAGTCGCCCGATTCGACAATGCGCCCTTGTTTGGTGTCAATGCAAATGCCAAAAGCGTCAGGGATGGAGTGGGTGACGCGGAAGAAGGAGACGATGAAGTCCGATTCGATGGTGACGATCGTATCCGATTCGTATTCCACGATCTTGACGGGGTCTTTTAAACGGGCATCCTCAAGCTTATGGCGGATGAGGGCCGCGGCTAGACGCGGCGCATAAATAACCGGCACATGGATGGTGCGGAGCAAAAAGGGAATTCCGCCGATATGGTCCTCGTGTCCGTGGGTGATGAAAAGGGCCTTCACTTTGGAACGGTTATTTTTCAAATAAGTGTAGTCGGGAATAACGTAATCCACGCCAGGGAGCGTGGCTTCGGGAAAGCGCACCCCCGCATCGACGAGGATGATGGATCGATCGGTTTCGAAACAGTAGGTGTTCTTACCTACTTCGCCTAAGCCTCCAAGGGCATAGATTTTCACTGGGGTGTCACGTAACATAAATCAACAAATGACAGGATACGCCGAATGGCTGTGATGTCGTCCTTTAGGATAAATATACTCAAAAAATGCCCCCGCATACAAGATATGCGAAGGCAAATTTTTCATGATAGCGCTTTACCGTCAATCCATGATTAGATTTCAACGGCGTTTGGAATGTCTTTGTTGGGGTTGAGCTTGTCGATGTAGTCGTAGAAGAGAACGCCGTTAAGATGGTCGATTTCGTGTTGGAGGACGATCGCGTCGTAGCCTCTGGCGGTGATGGTGACGTCTTGCTTGAGGCCAGCCTCATAAGCTTTAACGACGATTTTGAAATCGCGGTAGACGCGGCCAGGGTGTTCTTCCTCGACGCTTAAGCATCCTTCCCCACCCGAAAGGAAACATTTACGGACGGAGTTGACGACGATGCGCGGGTTGACGAGCTGATATTGGACGCGCGGATTCTTTTCATCACCGGTCGCATAGGAGATGACGATCATCCGTACGTTGTGGCCAACCTGCGGAGCAGCGAGGCCAACGCCTTCGCGGCAAGCGGGGTGTTTCTCGCGATATTTGGGGTCTTGCGAGAGCAAAAGATAATGGAGCATCTCGTCGATGAGCTGCTGGTTTTCTTCGGAAAGCGGCGTTTCTACGGGCGCACTTTTTTCGCGTAATGATGGTTCGGAGTCTTTAACGATATGAAGCATGCCATGATTCTAGCATTCCTAGGGCCTTTTGGCTAAAATTTGCTCGATATGAACGCCTTAACTTATCGTTACTTGAACGACCTTAGGGATGCGATGGACTCTGACCCACGCACCAAGCGCCTCGCCGAAGCGGAAACGAAACTTCGCGAAGACCCTGAGGCCTCCAAACTCTTCCTCAAGGCGGAAACCTCGCGTGGAGAATATTTGTCCAAGCGCTTAGAACTCGGGGAAGAAGCGGAAGAGACCCGCGCTGCCCTTAAAGTGTTCCACGAAGCCAAGAAGGCCCTCGATTTGCACCCGAGCGCTCGCGAATATTCTTCTTATTATGCGGAAGTGGCGTGGCTTTACCGCGAGATCGACGCGATCCTTTTTGGCGCGTTCAAAAGCCATCGCCGCTGCGGAGGAAACCATGATTAAGATTCTTTCGGGCACTTACCGTAGCCGTAATATCCTCACCCCGGACGAAGGCACGGAACCGACCAAAAACCGCGTTCGCGAGGCCATGATGTCTGCGGTTTATCCCTATATCCAAGGAGCGACGGTTTTGGATTTGTTCGCGGGCAGTGGGGCACTAGGTATCGAAGCGCTATCCCGCGGGGCGAAGAAGGCCTACTTTGTCGACGTGGCCAAAAGGGCGACCGATGTCATCCATAAGAACCTCGATACGTTGAAAGAACGTAACGGCGTCGTCCTCAATATGTCTTTTATGGAAGCGATCGCAACCTTCCATGAACCCTTTGATTTGGTTTTCCTTGATCCGCCTTACGCGATGAAGGATAGCTATCAGCAAGCCATCGACTCCTTATGCGCGCGTGCATTATTAAAAGAAGATTCCGCGGTCGTGGTTGAATATGAGGGACAGCTCGACCTTCGCGCTGAAGCATTTTCCTCTCGCCGCGACTATACTTATGGCAAGACGAAAGTCATTTTGCTCAAGAAACAATCATGAACATCGCGATTTATCCCGGGTCCTTCGACCCCTTCACCAACGGCCACCTCGACATCTTGAACCGTGCCTGCGCGGTCTTCGACGAGGTCGTTGTCCTCGTTGCCATCAATTCCTCGAAGAACACGTTTTTCTCCCTCCAAGAGCGCGTGGAATGCTTGAAGAAAGTCCTCGCGGACCACCCTAAAGTCAAAGTGGACTCCTATGAAGGGCTCACGGTGGATTACGCGAAGAAAGTAGGGGCGAAGCACATCATCCGCGGCCTTCGCGCGGTGACGGACTTCGAATATGAATTCCAACTCGCTTCCGCCAATCGCTTTGCCTCGCCAGGCATCGACATGGTCTTCTTCATGGCGAGCGCGGAAAACTCCTTTGTTTCTTCTTCGGTGGTCAAAGAACTCTATCGAAACGGGGCGGATATCTCCCCGTTAGTCCCTTCGGAAGTTCTTAAAGCCTTCACTTCAAAGAAGTAGTGACGAAAATAGGACCTGGTTCTTTTGATGAGGATCAGGTTTTTTCTTTTGCTCATAAGACGTCAAAAAAAGGCGCATCGGCTAATATAAGCCGCTAGCGCCTTTTGATGGTTTGTTGGAATGCGAATTACTTCTGGTATTCTTCGCGGAAGGGGTTGTCT
>JAFVCC010000104.1 GCA_017479485.1 Bacilli bacterium | reverse complement strand
TTTACCGGCGAATATGCCGGGGCGCTCGAAATCCCTCTTACTTTGAATCCCCATCAGAAAGAACGGATTCGCTTGGTCCTTTCTTTGGCTAAAAACCATTCTGATTGCCTTGAAAAAGCGCAATATTATCTTTCCGATGCCTCTTATGACGAAGTGAGAAAAGCCAACGAAGCGCGGAAAAAGACTTATGAGGGGAGCTTCCATATCGGAAGCGGAGATGCCTACGACGACGCGTTGCTCAATTACTGGCTGAAACGCCAGATCGACCTCGGCAAGGATTGGGGCCGCGTCTATGGCAAAGGCTTCCGCGACATCATGCAGGATGTTTCATGCTTCCTTTGCTTCGATCCCGTCCTCGCCAAAGAAAGAATCGTTTCGACACTTGGCTATCAATTCGAGAACGGGAATTGCCTGAGGCAGTTCGATCCCGTATTCGATCATCCTTACTTTGATGGTCCATGCTGGATTCCCGCGACGATACTTGCTTATTTAAATGAGACGGCCGACCTTTCGATTCTCGAGGAAGAAACCCCATATTATCAAAGTGCGGTAAAAGAAACCGTCTTCCAGCATATCGAACGTGGGCTCGCCTTCTTATTGGAGCACCGCGGAGAGCATAATCTCGTTTTATGGGGTGGCGGCGATTGGAATGATTCCATCGATAACGCGGGCATGCAAGGGAAAGGGGAATCCGTCTGGCTTTCGATTGCCACCGTCAAGGCGCTCAATGACTTCGAAGAAATCCTTCGGATATCCAAGAAGAGCTCAACTCTGATCGATTTGAAAGAGAAAGCAGAGCAATTGAGACAAGCAATCGAAAAACACGGTTTCGACAAAGATCACTATCTTTATGGCTATAACGATTTGGGGGAGAAAGTCGGCTCGGACGAATCTAGGGAAGGCAAATTCTTCCTCAACCCCCAAAGTTGGGCGATTTTAGCGGGCATTTCAACCGGGGAGAAAGCTTCCGAGCTGCTGAAGAAATGCGATGAAAGACTTCTTGTCCCATATGGCTATCTCCAAAACGACCACCCTTATAGCAAAGGGGATGATGGGATTGGCCGCCTTTCCTATTTCTATCCTGGCTTATATGAGAATGGTTCGGTCTATAACCATGGAGTCGCTTTTATGATGGCCGCGCAAATCAAGGCGGGTCAGCCTGGGAAAGCGTATCAGACCTGGCGGTTGATCCGTCCTGACAATCCGCAAAATCCCAATAATGGCATGGAGCCTTATGCGATCGCGAATATGTATATCGGCCCAGGCTGCCCCTTCTTAGAAGGATTTGCCCCTTTATACTGGGTGACTGGCACCGCGGGATGGATTTACCGCAACCTCAGCGAAGGGATTTTCGGCATCGTCCCGACGTATGAAGGGCTGCAGATTCGGCCCACGAGGATTCTTCAAGAAGAAGTCGTTATTCAAAGAACGTTCCGAAAGCAGATCTATGAAATCCATCTTCGCCATAGCGCGGATGATTGCTTGATCTATGACGGAAAACATCTGAGCTTGGATTCGACTTTACCCGTCGAGGAAGAAGGCAGCCATCATGTGGTGATTCGTACCCTTTCCTATAACAAATAGGTAAGACATAGGATCCTTTCCGCAAGAAAGAGACGATCGAAATAACCAGATCGAGATCTCTCTCAAACAAAGAAAAAACTTCAGAAAATGGTCAGCATCCTTGTGCAATCATCTTGACTTGCTCTGATTCCGGGGTCATCCCATAAGCCATCTTCCGTGCTGGGACTAGCGAATTATTCGTCGTTTGAAATGCCATCAACATCGTCGCTGATGATGTGCTTGCTTCCATCGAATATGGCTTAAGCCATCTAGAATGCGAAGTGGTGGTTTTAGGTCATATCTATTGCGGGGCAGTCACCGCGGCAGTCAAAGGGAAATCCCATGGCTATATCGGCAAATCTGTTCAAAAGATTCAACAGGCAATCGGGAACGAAAAAGATGTCGATCATGCCGCTTGGCTGAACGCCCATAAAGTCAAAGAAGAAATCTTGGATGCCTTAGGGAAAGAGATTCCCGCTTTTTTCCCCGCTTCAAAACCGATAGGTCCCGTTTTATTAAAAAATGAGTGGAGACTTCGCGTTTTATGAGATTTGCTTTTGAGAACGCTCAAGCAAGCAAAACAAAGTTCGTGTAGTCCTCTTGGGCCTTGCTATCGGGGATCTCGGCTGTGGCGGCGAAAGAAAACCACTCATACACCGCGGACTTGACCTCCTCAATGATGACGCCCATTTTTCGTTTGTTTAGTCCAGCATCGATTCCGACTTGGAGGATATCCTCAAGCGTGATTCCCTCGAATTTGCCGTTGACCAGGCATTGGTGGTTGTTGATGTAGTTGCTATTGGGGTCGTTGGCATAAGTTAAGTCGTATGCAGGCGACAATCTCCATTTTCCTTCGCGATCCATTAAGAAGGAGAAATTCTTGGAATGGTCGTCGTAGTTGCTCGCCATGACGTTATAGACCATGCGGCGGAACAATTCGTAACGGTCTTCGAAGGGACAGTGAAGTCGATCGAGGATGGAAAAGAGGGTGGAATAGGAGAAATTGTGCTTGTCGGCGTAATCGATGTGGGCGAGACCGCAGGCGGTGGCCATGTGGAGTTTGCGAAGCACCCCCTTTTCGTCGACGTAGCGGTCGAAGCGTTTGGTCAAAAAGTGGTAGTCGTCCCCCTCTTTCAAGAGTCGGCATTCGCTCATGTTGATGCCGGCGCTTCGGGCCATGAGGTAGTAGGCGTATTCCTCCCGCGTCTGATACGAATCGAAGAAGGAGTCCTTTTCCTCCTTGTCCAGCTTGTCGAATTTGACGATCCAATAGGTAAAACCAACTCCAGCGTCGATTTGGCCGGAACGGTAGACGCCCGTTTCTTCGTTATAGGCGATGATGGCCTTGGCTTTAGCCCCACCGGCGGAGGAACCGATCTTAATGAGGTCGCGCAGCCTTCCGATTTCGGGCTTGATTTCGGCTTCGTTACGCCTTTTAAGCACGTCCCTTGCGGCGCTAGCGATATCCTCAATGCGAATCTCGGTTGATTCGTCAAGCGTTCCGTCGAGGTACGGGTAGTACTCTAGCGCCCCCATGCCGCGCTTTCCGATATAAAGAAGTTCCTCAATCGGGGTGAGCGAGTTCTTGTCCCTGCCGATGGAAATGAGGTATTCGTTGATGACCTTCCTGCCGAATTTATCTGGGAATGAATCCGCGAAAAGGCCCGGCAACGTGCGGAACGTCTCGCTGGTTAAACGCGGGAAAGAGTAGGGCTCCTTGCGAAGCGGCATCACGATGGGTGAAATCTCGATTCCGCGCGTTATAAAAGCGGGATCGTAGGTGAAATAGACGTTGTTTTCCTCATCGCTAGCGAGATAGCCGACGGTCGTTCCCCAAAGCTTGACTTCCGCGATCATTGCTCGTCACCCCATGGCATGGCGTTATTCTTTCCTTTACTTCTCGCCCGTTTCCTTGGGTGGCCGAGGTCGTGGATGGCGATTGTGTCTAGGCCCAATGCGGGGATCAGGGCATCGGCATTTCCAAGCAGCGACAAAGCCTTCAAAAGGGACAATAAAGTGTCGAGGGAGGCGATGCCGCTCCGCTCAAAGGATTTGATGGCGCCTAAGGAGACGCCACTGGTTTGCGAAAGTTGGGTCTGAGTGAGGTTGATCGATAGGCGATAAGCTTTTAGCCGCCTAGAGAGTTCCTTTTTCGTTTCCCCTAACGTTGAATAGTTATTGATGGTCATA
>JAFVCC010000103.1 GCA_017479485.1 Bacilli bacterium | reverse complement strand
GGTATAGACGGTAACTTTGCAGGTCGCGCTGGTCGTGCCGCTTTCTGTTTCGGCGGTCGCGGTGATCGTGGCTTCGCCATTAGAAACGCCTTTGACGCGGCCATTTGAATCCACGGTCGCGATGGTCGGCTCAGAGGAAGCGAAGGTCACATTCTTCTGGTTGGTATTCGCGGGGAGATAATTCACCGAAAGGGAAAAAGAGGAGCCTTTTGCGATGGATTTCTCGGTATTATTGAGTGAAATCGAAGTGGGATATACCGGAACGAGTTCACCAATTTCAAAGGTGATTTTATAGACTTGGACGCGTTTCTTTGCCGCAGTGGACAAAGAGAAGGAATTCGTGTCGAGCAGTCCGATATCAAAAGCATATTCGTCGCGTTCGTTAATGGTTTGTTTAAATGCGTCGTTTCCGATGTTCACCGTGAGAGTCGGGTTCTCGTCGGTGCCATAGGCCTCCGCATCGATGATCATGCGACGGATGGATACCGAGGACGCGAGGTTGAACGTGAGTTTTCCTGCCTTCTTGCTCGAAGATAAGCGGATGCCTGCAGTTTCTTTGCCTAAGCCATATACATACTCAGGAGCGAAGGAGGAAACACCGATGCCGGAAGCGGTAAATAAAGCGGCCGAAGAAGTAACCGCAGTATTCTCTGCCCCCTTATAAGTGAAGTCGATCGTCGCATCGCCAACGGGAACATCCGTCGGTGCAGAGGAGCTCGAAGAAGAGCTGCTCGGCGTAGAGGTTTCCAAACTCGAGGTGGAACTCGAAGAAGAGCTGCTCGGCGCAGAGGTTTCCGAACTGGAGGTGGAACTCGTTGGAGTGGAGGTTTCCGAATTGGAATCTACTGGAGTCGAGTCTTCGGGAGTAGAAGGAACTAGCGGGGTGGTATCGCCACTTGTTTCCGAGGTACCTTGTGATGGAGAAGAGGGGTTGGAACTAGAAGCACTTTGTCCACCGGCAGCGCAAGAAAGCAGCATCATGGTGGATAAGGCGAGCAACCAGGATTTTTTCATAGTCATAGCATCCTCCTTTAAGGAGCATTTAATCTTACGGGACTCTCATCAGTTAAGAAAGTACTTCTTCGTTAGAAGAACGGATACGCGAACAATTGGTGAAAAACATCAATATATCTTGCAGGAAATATGACCTATGTCTTTTAGCGGTTGTCACAATTTTCTCGTAATCGCTTGCTTCGTTACGCCATTAGAAACTAGGGTTTTCACCTAACCATACCATGTCCCTTTTCATTTTGCTGACGAAATTCGAATTGGATTCGAAAAAAGTCAGAACCTCTTTATACACGGATGCGGTGCACCGCTGCTACGAAATGCATTCGCTCTATAATTGATCTTTTTTCTCTACCCACTTCGTATTTCCCCTGATTTAGGATGCATCGAAATATCCGCGCGCATTTTCATAGGGTAAAATAGCCCCGCAATGAAACGAAACCTCTTCGCGTTATTGATGCTTACTCCCCTGCTTCTCTCTTGCGGAGGCAGTGTTTCCTCGGCATCTTCCGAGGCCTCTTTGATCACTTCTTCCGCGGAGCCTTCAGCTTCCCAACCTTCCCTATCTTCTTCCACTCCGTCATCAATTTCTTCTTCCGACGAATCTACGCTTCCATCTTCAAGCAGTGAAGTAATTTCCTCTGGTTCTCCTTCCTTTTCGTCCTCTTCCGTAGAAAAGACCGATGGCGTATATCAGTTTTACTGCGTTAACGATTTCCATGGCAGCGTTCTCGAATATGAGGAGGGCAACCGTTATGAAGCGGGAATCGCAAAGTATTTTGGCGAGCTAAAACGCCTTAAAGCAGAAGAT
>JAFVCC010000102.1 GCA_017479485.1 Bacilli bacterium | reverse complement strand
TCCTCAATGTTCGAATAAACCGCGACAAAAGAGAGTATTCCAAGCATGATGAAGACGTTCGCAACGATCACCCAAGTTTTTCTCATTGTATTTTTATAATATACCCGCGCGCAAAATTGAGGCATTTATGTCGGATATTTTTGAAATACCGATCGAAAGCGCATCAAAGATTTCCCCTGATGCATCACCTAGATTGTACCCCATGGGCTGGTTTCCGCTTCTGGTTAAGCATGACGAATTTTAGGAATAAAAACAAGAAAATCACCGCAAAACGGCTTTATTTTCGAAATCATGCAATCTTAAGACTTTATTAAGCGCGATAGTCTTTGGATTATGAAAAGCGCTTGGGCGCTCGTGAATATGCCCTCAGTTTGTTGCAAGCGCCCGAAATAGCTTCGAAGCGGAATCTAGATCCATGTAGTTTCCGGCATCCGCTTCTTGATCCACAATCTTTCTTACGGCGACTTCCGGGTGGAATTGTACCCCAATGCAAAAAGTAAGATCCTTACGCTCCACCGCTTCGATCATCGGGACGCCATCGGTAATCGTTTCCGCGGTGACGACCAAATCGGTGCCTTCGACCGATAAAACGCCTTGATGATGCCAGGAAGGGACACGGCTAAGCGTCGTGGTCCCCATGGTCTTATAAAGCAAGGAAGAGGTATCGGTGATTTCGACGTCATGGGCGGCGAAGACTTTCTTCTCCGCGTCGCGATGGGTGTCGCCATCGTCTTTACCCAACGAATCAAAATAGGTTGGGATGTCATTGATCATATCCGCGCCAGAGACGACAGAGAGCATCTGCATGCCCCGACAAATGGCCAACGTTTTGATGTTTTTCTCAAGGCAATAGGACATCAATAGATAGTCGGAAACATCCCGCTCTGCGGAATATTCCGTATCCGCTTCAATGCCGTGCCATGCCCCTTCATTTTTCCATAGGGTTGGGCATATATCGGATCCGCCAGGGAAGATAATGCAATCTACGTCTTTAGCGATCTCCGCCACGTTGGAATGTCTCCAGCGGTTGGTCTTTGTCTTTTGGGCGAGCGGGGAAAGAAGTATGCCATGCTCATCGACGGCATCTTTCAGCTTGCTGTCCTCTTGATACATCAGATCGGTGGAGCGAACCATATCCAAAACAACCGGTTTGCAGCCGATGGCTTCGATGGTCTTGAGAGTGGATATAAAACTGTAACTATCCTGTTTATTGCTCCAAGCGACATAAACAATCTTTTTCATGGTCGTTGGCCCGCAGGAAGCCACAAAACAAATCGCCATAAGAGGGGCAATGATTCTGCGTAGCACCTTCCCTTTCATGGTAATCATTATCGATTTATTCAAAGAAAATGGCGATAGGAAACCGCGCGTCTCTTAAAAACGGCAAAAGAATCCCCCAAAGGAGGCCAAACAAACGTGCTTTCAGTTCATTTAGCTGTTAACGCTTCTTCAAACTTCGGTAACCACCAGTCCCGATACCCGCATCGGGATGGATGAACAATATCGTCCATGTATCTCTCGTGCTGCTCTTGGGTAATGTTATTAAAAACTGCATCATCATGAAGGTTAATAAACGTCGCATTCCATTTCGCAGTAGCCGGTATGGCTAGTGCTACCAATTCGCCATAATAGTCGTTGTAACGAGAATTGGAGAATAAATAAAGGGGGCAGTGGTATGTTTCCGTTATTGTCGCGAAGATATACTCCATCGCACCAATCGTCGTCTGCTTATTGAATTTGGAGGCGTCCTTTTCTTCATCGGAAGTCACGCTCCCCCATTGGTCACGGTAAGAAATGTCGTTGGTGGAAAGTTGCAGGACGAAACCATCGAGAAAGGACGCCCGATCCGCTTTGCCTAAATAGTCTTCAAGTCGAGCGACATAGCTTTTTCCTGCAGATGTCGTTTTATCCATCAACGTTGTTCCAGAAACGGCTTCTTTGACACAGACGCATTGGTGTCTTTTGGCCAAGAAATCGGGAATTGACTCGCCAAAAGACTTCTCGCCATATGTGACAGAAGATCCTAAAAACAAGAATGACTTGCCCTGTAACGGAGAGTTTTCTATAACGGGGGTAGATGCGACGGAATACTCTTCTTTGTTGCCGCTAGAAGTGACATTCACATCAAATTGCTCAACCAAGCCGCCGAACGTGATGGCAATAGATTTGTTTTCTTTCGTAACGGCTTCTTTGGTTAAGACGCGAAAGGCAACATTATTCAAGATATGGCCGTCAATGGTAACGGCATCAACAATCATGCCCGTTGAATCAAAGAAATCTCCAGAATAATAATCCATCTTATCCGGCATGCGGCGGATGGTTATTTCCTTCGCTTTAATCGCGGAAGAAGCAGATTGCGAGGATGATGCGTTTTCGCTGCTTTGCACATCTGAGGGTGCAGGGCCAGCGGTTGAACCGCACGAAGCAAGAAGCGTTATGCAAAGAAAAGTTAATAGATAGTGGCGTCTCATAAGATCTCCTTGAGCAAAGTATATAAACGGGGCTGGCCGCGGACGAAAGACAACAAAAATTGCTGCTTTGGGTTCACAAACTGCTCGCCCGTTTTTGCCAACGAAGTTATCTATCAGCATACGCTTAATAGCCGGTTCCTCGCGAGGCGTTTGAACTATGTCGGATTAATCTACAACGAGGAATCGTCACCTTGAGGCAGGGCCACCACCGCTACTCATTCCCAAACTAACATCCAATCCAAATGAAGTGGGTCCGCAGAGGCACACGAAAATTAAAATACTCCTGTTTTGCAGAGTTTTTTCGTTTTTTTACTGCGTTTTTAGAGAAAAAGCCGGCTCGCGGTGGCAGGGCCATCACGCAAGTCGGCTTAATCATTAATACCGATTCAACGGATCGAATTAGCTATTGAACTGCGAGTTATAGATCTCGCTGTAGAGTCCACCGAGGGCCATGAGGGAGTCATGGTTACCCGTTTCAACAACATCGCCATCCTTCATCACGATGATGAGGTCGGCGTTCTTGATGGTGGAGAGACGGTGGGCAATGACGAAGGAGGTACGTCCTTTGGTCAACGAATCCATCGCGTTCTGGATGAGGATTTCCGTACGGGTATCGACGTTACTGGTCGCCTCGTCGAGGATAAGCATCGGCGCGTTTTCCGCCATCGCACGGGCGATGGTAACCAGCTGCTTTTGTCCCGCGGAGAGAGCGGAGTCTTTTTGAATCACGGTGTCGATGCCTTGGGGCAAGGTGGAGACGAAGTGATCCAAGGAGGTTTCTTTCAGGATTTCGTTTAACCGGTCTTCGGGGACATCCTTGAGGTTATAAACGATGTTCTCGCGGAGGGTGCCGTTGATGACCCAGGTTTCCTGCAAGATCATGCCGAACACCGTGCGAAGTTCTTCGCGGGTCATGTCATGGATCGACACGCCGTCGACTAAGATGTCGCCTTTGGTGGTCTCATAGAAGCGCATGAGCAAGTTGACCAAGGTGGTCTTGCCAGCGCCCGTAGGACCGATGATGGCGACCTTCATGCCCGGCTGAATCTTCTGGTTGAAGTTCTTAATCGTGAGCTTAGCAGGATCGTAACCGAAGGCCACGTTACGGAATTCGACTTCGCCACGGATGTGGTCATGGTCGAGAAGGCCCGTCTTCTTCTCGGATTCATCGGCAAGTTCTTCTTCAGCAAGGAAGTCGAAGACACGTCCCGTTGCGGCGATGCCGAGCTGGACCGTAGAGCCGATCTGTCCGATTTCCAAAAGCGGCTGCTGGAACAAGGAGACGTAAACGAGGAAGCCCGTAATAAGTCCGAGCTCGATGGAGCCCTGGGTATAAAGGATACCGCCGACGATCATAACGGCCGCATAGGTGAGGTAAGAGAGGACGCTCATGACCGGCTCGATGATGCCGCCGAGAGCCTGGGAGGAGAACAAGGTTTTGCCTAAAGCACCATTCTTATTCTCAAATTGAGCGACTTTACGCTTTTCCGCGCCGAACGCCTTGATGACGATCTGACCGGTGAAGCTTTCTTCGACTTCAGCGTTGACTTCGCCCAAGAGGTTTTGGTTCTTGCCGAATAACGGGGTGGCGAAGTGGAAGATCACGAAGATGGAGATGAGGATGATGGGAAGCGAAATCAATACCACGAGCGCCATATGCCACTCGGAGATGAACATCGCGATGATGACGCCAACGAGGGTAACGACCGCCTGGACAGCTAGCGTAATAGAGTTCTGCAAGGAGGTGGAAAGGGCGTCGACGTCGTTGGTGATAACGGAGAGAATGTCACCGATTTGCTTGGTGTCGAAGTAGTTTAATGGCATCCGGTTGGTCTTCTCGCAGATGGAAGCGCGGATGTCGCGGCTGAGTTTTTGAACCGCAACATTGAAGACCATGCCAGAAGTCATCGAGAGGAGGAAGCTCGCCACGATGAAGCAGAGCAACATGATCGCGTTCTGGAGGAAGGCCGGCATGTCGACTTGGACCATGCCGTCCGTGCCAACCGTTAGCCTATCCGGGGAAATCAGGTTGGTGAGCGTTTGTACGAAGCGCGGGGTGAGGATCGAAAGAATCGCAGAACCGATGAGGAATAAGATCGAAATCGACATCGGCAAATAGTACTTGCGGGCGAATTTGAAGAGGTCTTTCAGACGGCCAAAGTTATTCACTTTTGGCGCGGTAAGTGCTTGTGACATCTTTAGTTACCTCCTTT
Organism: Bacilli bacterium; assembly: GCA_017479485.1. GTDB lineage: Bacteria > Bacillota_I > Bacilli_A > RFN20 > CAG-826 > Alloenteromonas. The sequence goes on along the minus strand of JAFVCC010000102.1, from coordinate 2,798 downwards.
AGCAGTGGCTTGCTTGGGCGCAAGTCCAAGCTCTTCTTTGCTGAGCTGAGAAAGGGCAATTTCTTGATAGACAGGGCAGTTGCGCACGAGGTCTTCGTGTTTGCCTAAGCCCACCACTGCACCTTTATCAAGGACAACGATCTGATCGGCATCCATAATGGTGCCGACGCGCTGGGCGACGATGACGCGGGTAACGCCAGGCATCGAGTCCTTGATGTTTTGACGAACGATTTTGTCGGTGCGGTAATCAAGGGCGGAGAACGAGTCGTCAAAGATCAAGATTTCCGGGCATTTCGCGACGGAACGGGCGATGCAAAGGCGCTGCTTCTGACCGCCGGAGAAGTTGGTACCGCCTTGGGCCACCTCGGAATCATATTGCTCGCGCTTCGCTTCGACGAATTCGCTGGCGCAGGCAATGTCGGCCGCCTTCTTGATGTCCTGCATGGTCATCTCGGGGTTGGAAAAGGCGATGTTTTCACGGATGTTTCCTTTAAATAGGAAGCCGCGTTGCGGGGTATATCCGATCTTTTTGCGCAGGTCTTCTTGGCGGACGTCCTTAACGTTGACGCCATCGACGAAGACTTCGCCGCTGGTCGCGTCGGCAAAACGCGGAATCATATTGATGATGGTCGTTTTGCCCGAGCCGGTCGCGCCGATAAAGGCAATGGTCTCGCCTTTTTTGACTTTGAAGCTAACGTGAGAGATGGATTCCTTGTCCGCGCCGGGGTAGGCATATCCTACATCGCGGAATTCGATGGTGCCCTCTTCCGTAAATTCGACGGGGTTTTTGGGATCGACGATGGACTCAAGATGGACGAGAACCTCGCGAATACGTTTGGCGGAGACGGTCGCACGCGGCCAAAGAAGGATGATGGAAATGAGCAAGATAAAGCTCATGACGATCTGTGACGCCAACATGACGAAGGAGTTCGTCGCCGCAAAGGCAGCCGTGGCCTCTTCCATATTAAAGTGGCCATTGAGGGTATAGCAGGCAATCCACAAGATGGTCAGAGTAAGGCCCGACATGACGAACATGACGAACGGAGTAAAGAAGGCCAGGACTTTAGCGACGAAGATCTGTTTCTTCGTGAATTCGACGTTGACCTTTTCAAACTTCTGTTCCTGATACTTTTCGGCATTGAAGGCACGAACGACGCGGAGACCGGTGAGGTTTTCGCGGCTGGCGACGTTAAGGGAATCGGTCAAGCGCTGGACGGCATTGTATTTGGGAATGACCATGAGGATCAAGACAATGACGGCGATGACAAGAAGCACCAACCAGACGATGGTGCCAATGGTGAGCTGCGCGACGCCGACTTGGACGAGCATGATGATGGACCAAACCATCGTGATCGGCGCGACAAAGACGGTACGTAACGCGGTGAGGAACGCCAAGTGGATGTTCTGGATGTCGTTGGTGGTCCTGGTGATAAGGGATTCGGTAGAGAATCCAGACATGTCCGCAAGCGACAACGCGTTAATCTTTTGATAGAGCTCGCCGCGCGTTCTGGTCGCGATGGAACTGGCGGTCGCGGAGGCGATGATGGAGATGACCGTCTGCGAAATGGCAAGAAGCAACGCAGAGAGGATCATCCAGAAGCCATTCTTCCAGATTTCATCGACAATTCCACGCTGAACAACGCTCATGAGCTCATTGACGCAGGAAACGACGGCCATCGTGAAGTAAACCTGCACAAGGGTGAGGAGCACGATGGCGAAGATTGCGATCCAATTCCGTGCGGTAAACTTTTTGAATAAGTAACCCATATGTTTTCCTTTCTTTTATGGATGTATTTGAAGCCCCGGTATCCCGAAGCATGAACGGAGTTAATGTCTCCGCGCTAGTCCAGCCAATAGGCTAGCGATAAGTCGGAGGCAACGAGCAAATTAAGGGGGTTTTGCTATGGTTTTCAGCCAACCACAAGATATAGTGGGCTAGAAGCGATTGCATAAAACACCTGTTTGCGTCGTTTTCGACAAAAAGTGTAGCAATGCCGTGCGAATATTTAAAGCGCATGGATAATTTTAATCTACAGAAACCCCCAATAAACAAGGTACCAAAATGGAACCCCTAAATTATTCCGCGCGATGACGGAACGGCAAACCAAACGAGCATAGTTTGATTTCCATTATCATCCAATTGTCTGCAGATTTCTTTTCCGCATCTAGGGCAAATTGAGCCGGGCTGTTGCCAGCAGTTGCCGCCAGAGATGGCTTCAAGTTGTTTGTCGGTAAGCCTCAAGGCCTTCCTCCTTTGCAAACGTTACTCGGATCACAAAAATTCAGGTTCTTTCGCAACAAGCGTCTCTTGTTTCTATAAAGGTCCTCAATCAAATACCAAAGTCACCGCAGATGGTGCCACATTTTTTGCAGACGTATTTGTTCTCGTTCCACTCCTCGGTTCCTTTAAACACGTTGTCTTTAGTGCCGCAAACCGGGCAATTCGGCGCGCACAAACTGCCGCCAGAAACAACCTCTAGTTGCTCGTCGGTGAGCTCAACGCCCTGGTCTTTTGCTAGGCGCAATATCTCGTCGCCGCTCTTGCACTTTTTCAATTTGTCGATTTGCTCTTCAGTCAAACCTCTTAAAAGATCTTCTTTCATCGTCATCAGCTCCTCAGTGATTTTCTATATATTAAACGAGCGCCACGAATAAATCGCCACAAGGAAGAGCCGGATCGCTGATTCTTATTTGAGGCTCATCATTGGAGCAGCCCATTTATTTCCCATAGTTTGCATGTCGCTTCGTGGAAGAAAGGGCTCGGCACGATGGGCAAAAGTTCGCTCTATTGGATATTT
>JAFVCC010000101.1 GCA_017479485.1 Bacilli bacterium | reverse complement strand
GGCTGGCAATTTGTCGGCAAGGATGAAAAATGGAGGGAGAATTGCAGGGATTTCTGCCGCAGAATGGTATTAAAGGAACGCAACCACCCCTGCCTTGTCGCCTATGGATTGCGCATCGACGAATCCGGGGATGACGATGAGTTATATACCTCGCTTTTGGAAATTAAGAATAACCTCGACCCGCGCCGTAATAGTCTTGGCGTTTGCAACTACAAAGACGCGAACGTCATCGCCGACGTCTATGGCTATAACGACTTTAGCTGCGAAGGCCTCGATCATGGCGTCGACGCTTCTTCTTCCATTAAGAAAAAGAAAGAACAGGCATTGCTCATCACCGAAAGCAACGGGCACATGTTCCCCACCAAATCCTTCGACCCCACCTCGCGTCGGGCAGAGCACGCCAAGCGCCACGCTTTAGTACTCAACGAAGCCCTTGGCGATTCTGGTTATTGCGGCGCGATCACTTGGTGCGCCTTTGATTACAACACCCACCGCGACTTCGGCTCCGTCGACCACGTCTGCCACCATGGCGTCTACGACATTTTCCGTAACCCCAAATATGCCGCGATGTTCTTCCAAAGCCAGCAAGATAATCACCCGGTTTTGGAAGTCGCCTCGTTAATGGAAACGGGTGACTTCAATGCGGCGTTATTGCCCACTCCATATGTCTTTACTAACGCCGACTATGTCGACCTTTATCGCGGCGAGAACAAGGTTGGACGTTTCTATCCTAATCGCGACCTCTATCCGAATCTCAAACATCCGCCAATCCTGATCGATGACATCATCGGCGACATCTTTGATGAGCCACGCATTTCCAAGGAAGATGGCCGCAAAATCGTCGGTGCCTTCAATTACTGCGCCCAATACGGCTACAACAAGCTTCGCCTTCGCGATAAGTTGCTTTTAGCCAGAATGATGGCGAAATACCATTTTGGCTTTGATTACGTCTACGCCACCTACACCAAATACATTCAGTCCTGGGGCGAAGGTAGCATCTTGTGGCGTTTCGTCGCCTATAAGGACGAGAAGGTTGTCTCCACTTTAACTCGCGGTGCGTCCACAACATTCCACCTCGAGACGAAGCTAAGTCGCGAAACGCTCGTCCACGGCGATACCTATGACTGCGTTGGCATCCATATCTTTAAGAAAGACGAATACGGCACGACCATGCCTTATGCAAGCGATGTCGTTCAAGTCGAAACCGAAGGGCCGATCGAAGTCTATGGCCCCTCCGTCTTTGCCCTTTATGGCGGCGCGAGCACGATTTACGTCCGCACTCTCGCCGCAAAAGGACCTGCGGAAGGCGTCGTCAAAATCACTTCTGCCGGTGAAACAACGATCGTTCGACTACTCGTCAAACAAGCCTAATCTCCGAGGAAAAATTGCATTTCTTGTTCACGCAATGCCATAATATGGCATGCCTCGTTTTAAGTCGCTCACTCTTGCCTTATGCATGAGCATCGCAAGTTTAGGTGCCTTCGTCGGTCTTTCTTTTGCTTCGGACGCTAAGAAGGCTTTAGAAGTATATGCGGATGGGCCCACTCCCGGCGGCGCCGTTCCTGGAAATTTAACGCTTCGCGACAACACCTCAAGCGAAATCAAAAGCTACTATTCCTCGTTGGAAGATTTAGATGATTCGGAACTCCAAGGGGAGAATCTGCTTAAAAACCTGCGTCCAATTTTGCAGAACTTCTCCTATTACAGCTATGACAACTGCTGGAAGATGTACGAGATTACCGACCGCGATTGGACGCTTTCCCCAGCGACGGGCATCAGCGGCTATAACTCCGAGACGAAACAAGTGACCGATTATAAATACGGCGAGTCCTACGAAAACCCCTTCGTTCATCCGCTTTACCGCAACCGTGATGAATCTGGCGTCCCTATTGAAGCAGGCAGACTCCACGCTTGGGGCGATCACAATGATTCGGGCATCAACCGTGAGCACGTCTGGTGCCAATCCCGCGGATTCAAGAAAGACAACGGGGCGGGTGGTCCGGCAGGTACCGACATCCATCATTTAATGTCTGGCGACGGCTATGTCAATATGACGCCGCACAACAATAATCCCTATGGATTCGTCGACCGCTCTTCCATTAAAAATGACGCTGGAAGCCACCAGACCTTCGGCGCATACCTAGAAGGGAACCTCTCGGGTGCCCCGACGACTAAAAGGGCCAGTAATGTAAGCGATGTGGTATTTGAGCCACAGGATTGTGACAAGGGCGACATCGCCCGGGCTTGTTTCTATATGGCAGCCTGCTACAACAACATTTCTGGAGACGAGACGATCAGCCAGTTCAATCCGAACTTAAAGCTTGTGGACTATGCCACTTCGAGTTCAAAGTCCGAAATCTCTGACGCGGATAATCCAGTAACCATGGGCATACTTTCGGACTTGCTCGCATGGCATAAACTTGATCCTGTAGATGAATATGAAAAGCACCGTAACAATCTCATCTACAATAACTATCAGCATAACCGTAATCCTTTTATCGATTATCCAGAATGGGTCGACTACATTTGGGGCAGAGCGACGTATGACGAGAACGCTCATCGCGTTACAGGCTTCGATCCGAATCCTACGGGGCACGTCGATTTAGATTCCGACGTTATTTATGGCTACCGCGGCGGAGAGATTCCTTTTGTTCCTGAAGCGACAGAAATCGAGGCCACGTGGCAAAAGGCAGACTCCGTAGCCATAGGCGATGAAATCACGCTTGTCTATGAAGACGGCAAAGCAGTGAAAAGCCCTATTAGCGCTGTGCTATTAAAAGAAATCGAGGACGATATCGGAATCCATGACCCAATAGAAGTCAGTACAGACGAGTACAGAAACCGATTCTTTGATTGGCCCAACGCCTATACCTTATTAATCGAGGAAGGCACACGGGAAAACACCTATGCCCTCAAGGACAAGGAAGGAAAATATCTTGGCTATAAAGAAACAGGGAATAAACTCTACAAAATCGACGCAAAAGGAGATAACACTTCGTGGACGATTTCTTTTGATGAAGGAAATGCAATTATCACACTGTATAATTCAACAAGGCAGATTCAATGGAATAAAAGTGCTCCTCGATTCGCAACCTATACGGGAACGCAATCCAATCCTCAAATCTATAAACTTGATGCCGAGTACGAAGCATCGCAATGGGCTGCGAACTTTATCGAGAATTGGACTGCAGGCTGCAATCCTGAAGGCGGTTATGACGGTTCTTTGATGCACTGGGACGACGCTGAGGAAGCATACGAAGGATTGGCACGTAACACCCAAACTCTAATCAAAGAAAAGACCAAGGACGAAACTACCATATGGGACGCCGTTGAATGCTATGACTATATCGTTGCAAAATATGGCACTTCTACCTTTGCAGACTTCCTTGAACGCAATCCTACTCCAAAAGCAAATAACCACTTTGAAACACCTCTTGTTTCTCAAAATAATGGGGGTTTTGCTGTTGCTTTTGCGATAATTTGTGGCGGTTTAGCACTTGTTTCGATAACGATGATCATAAGAAGGTTCCGACATGAGTAATTCTTTTAAGCCCCGTTATGACGCGGTCATCATCGGCGCCGCCTTAGCGGGATTATCCGCTGCGATTGAGCTACGTAAAGCAGGACTTGACGTCCTTGTTTTGGAGCAACATAACCTCCCTGGCGGGGTGGCCACTAGCTACGTCCGCGGCGGGGCGGAGATCGAGGCGTCGCTTCATGAAATGTGCTCCATTGGCACAGAGCAGCACCCTCTTAGGGTTCGACAGTTCTTTAAGAACCATGGCGTTCCCGTCGATTGGGTGAAGATTCCCTACTGCTTCCGTTATGTTTCCCCTAATGTAGACATCAATTTGCCCTGTGGCGAAAACGGCGATTTCACTAAACCCATCCAGGCCATCGCCGAAGCCTGCCACGATACCGATGGCAGCATTACGAAGAAGTTAAAGGATTTCTTTGACCTTGCTCATGCCGTCTACGAATCCATGAACGTCCTTTCGACGAAGAAACTTGGGAAGCTCGCCATGTTCCTTCATCACCGCCAATTCGTCTTTACCGCTGGATATACGTGCAAGGAAATCTTTGATCATTTTAAGTTTCCCGAAGAAGTCCGTGAGATTCTTTCCGCCTATTGGATTTATTTAGGTTCTCCAATCCGCGACCTCCCCTTCTCCATCTACGCCTATATCCTGGTGGACTACATCGGCTATGGGCCCTATATCCCAAAACACACTTCCTTCGAACTCTCCGCAAAACTTGAGCGCATCGCCAAAAACGCGGGAACGAATATCGAGTACAAGCAACGCGTCGATAAGATTCTCGTCGAGAAAGGCAAAGTCAAAGGCGTGCGCCTTGCCTCGGGAGAAACTATAGAAACCTCGCGCATCATCTGCGGCGCTTATCCCAATACCGTCTACTCCTCTTTGATTGAGCCGAAGAAAGAAATACCCGCCAAAGCAAAGAAATGGGTCAATGCCAACGAGCTTGGCGTCTCTGTTTTCTCTGTTGTCTTACTTCTGGATAAAGAAGCCGATGAATTAGGATTTAAAGACTACGCGACCTTTGTCGCGCCCAATGGCATGGACAGCGAGAAGTTCTACGCTTCCGGCAAAGGTAACGAAGGCTGGGAATACCTCACCTGCGTTTGTCCGAATGTTGTCCATGAGGACGCTTCGCCTAAAGGGACGTCCCTCTATAGCATCACTTATCTCCCCGATGGTTCTTCGATGAAAGATCTTTCTCTCGAAGAATATGAAGAATATAAGCGCACCCATGTTGAACGCTTCCTCGACGCTGAATCGAAAAGGCTCGGCATTAATCTTAGGGAACACATCCTTGAGATCATCGTGGAAACCCCGCTTACCATCTCCCACTACACCGGCGCCTATATGGGCAGCATCTATGGCTACCGTCATAACATGCATAACCACGTCGCCGCGCGCACCCTCCAAAAAGGTGATGACCGTTTCATCGATGGCCTCTATTTTGCGGGCGCCCATTCGCTTTCCGGCGATGGCATGGCCCCACAGATCGACCACGGCGTTTCCGCGGCGAAAGACCTCCTGCTCGATATGAAGAAAGGAGGCAAATAAACATGGCTTCGAAAATCAAAGTCAAGATCCGTAGCTTTGGCGAAGACGCGATGGGCGCATTTAAGGTGGCAAAGCAACGTCTCCACAATATCCTCCACGCATCTGAAAAAGACATCGAAGAAGACCCCATCACCGAGAAGGCCAGGACCTTGCATCGGGGTCTTATCAAAGCAAAAGTCACCCAGATTGAGAAAGATGGCGAGCATGCATCGAAAATCACGTTTTCTGCTCCATGCCCCCTCTATTTTTCCGCCGGACAGTATTTGACAGTCAGCCTAAAACTTGGAGATAAAGTGGCTACTCGCCCCTACTCCATCACCTCTTCACCAGCCCAAGGGAAAGAGGGGATTGTATCCATCTTGGTCAAAGAAAAAGCAGATGAGCCATTCTTTAGCCGTTACCTGAACCGCGACCTTAAAGTCGGTGATGAGTTATTCCTCGAAGTCGGCTTAGGCGATCTCACCTTGAACCCCATCCGCGACAAAGCCGAAATCCTTGGCGTCGCGGGAGGAGTCGGCATCGCGCCGTTCCTAAGTATGGCTAAGGCCATCAATGAAAGCGCCGAATCGCCATTCCACCTCACGGTGCTTTATGGGTCTAGAAAGCAAACCGACATCCTCGCTTCAAAAGAAATTGCTTCTTTAGAAAGCGAACGAGTCCATTTCATCAACGTTCTATCCGAAGAACCCGATTATCCGGGCGAAAAAGGATTCATCACCGCTTCGCTCATTCAAAAATACTGTGACGTAACGAAAGTATCCTTCTTCCTATGTGGCCCTCACGTTATGGAAGAATTCGTCCTTAAGGAGCTCTCAACGTTAGGCGTAGATATCCGCCACGTCCGCAGCGAATGCCCCGCTTCACTCCCCCTCCCTAAGACGGATGCGAAGACATATCTTTTGAAGGTGCATCGCGGCATCGAGCTATTGGAATTAAAAGCGCGGGAAGACGAACCGTTAATCATTGCCTTAGAACGCGCGGGCATCTATGTCCACTCCTGCTGCCGAAGCGGCAAGTGCGGCGCGTGCCGCGTCGAGGTGATTAACGGCGAATTCGAGGAAAACGAAAACGATGCGCGACGCTTCTATGACGTCGCATACCGCTACGCCTATTCTTGTCACGCCTATCCGCGTAGCGACATGGAAATCCGCATTCCCATCGAGTCATTTCCAGCATAAAGGCAAATCAAAAAGGGTTCTGTTTTCTCCGCAGAACCCCTTTCTTTTTCGATTTAACGGCCTTTGACGGCGAGTTTAACGGCTTCGTAACCGCCGTTATAGACGCCTTCTTTCTTCAACGTCACAATACGTTCGCAAATATGGCGGTAGAGGACCGTGTCGGCGATGATGATGTCGAGCATCCGGTTCATGCTTTCGGCATCGGGGCATTCGTAGATGGCGTCGCCGAGTTGCTCGCCATAGATGCCGCCATAGACTTCGTGGCCACCGATATGGCGCTGGAAGATCTTCGGGACGGGATAGAAGACGAGCTCGGAGGGTTTGGTGACGAGGAGGTCGACCTTCCTCATGAGCAGGTTGGTGCTATAGACGGCTTCGAAGATGTCGTCGTTTTCGACGAGATAGACACCATTTGCCTTATCCATGTTCTCGACGAAGGAGCGGAATTCGTCATACTTGTTGAAATATTTGGTAGCCTGCTCAAGCTCAGGGAGATGCTTGAGGAGCTTATCGTACATTTCCTTATGGTCGCCAAGGTTGAGGAAGAGGGCGACTTTGTTTTGCTTCGTTAACGGAATGAGGTGCTGAAGCATCGCAAGGAATTGTTTTTCACCCGCGCCAGCGCCGCCGACGCTAAGGAGGATGCGCATCGGTTCGCCGTTTTCCCTACGGGCGATACGCGCAGCGCAGTCCGCTTCGACATTTTCCACCAGTTCATGGTCGACATAGTGACCAACGAGCTTAAGGTCATCCTCGCCCATACCTTTCAATGGTTCCTTGTTGAAACCATCGAGAATCTTATAACCGAAATAGGCACGCGGAGTTTGAACGACGTGGATGGAGCCTTCGGCAAGGTGAAGGGCCATCGGCCAGTTGTCAGGAATGGCGTTAACAACATGGGTTAGTCCAGCATGGATAGCGCCTTGGGCGGGCCAAGCATGGGTCGCGACGAAGGGGACGTCCTTCGGGAGGTCATGATAAAGCGGGGCAAGGAGCTCGGAATTGCATTGGTCGGTCGCATTATAGGTGATCTTGCGGAAGCCTTCGGAGTTGAGCGGTTCCCAAACGACGGCATTGAAGAGCTTCGATTTTTGGGAGATCTTCGAAGCGAGGGAATAGAGGTTGTTTTGATCGGCGATCATCTTTGAGCCGGTCGCGTCGAAGGAAGCGAGGTCCATCCAAACCGGGGTATATCCTAAGGCCTTCGCGCAGCTTGCGATGGCGATGGAAATACGGTAATGGCCAAAGCCCATGCGGATGTTGCCAACCACCACTGCATTCTTAGGAAGTTCTAAGGGTTTATCGGAAAGAACGAGGTTCTCCACGCCCATGTCCTTCAAGGTTTCGATGGGTTTGAGGGAAAGATGATATTCCTTCTTGGTGTCATCACCATGTTTCTTCAGGTATTTGGCTTTGCCTTTCTCCCCTTTCTTCACAACTTTCTCGGGGATTTTGTTGCCAAAGATCACACTGCTTTTGTCCATTCGTTGGTATCTCCTTTATCTGCATTTAACGCGAATGTATGCGCTTTCAAAGGTTTATTAAAACAACTATGCGAGGGCTTTTCAATCGTATTCATCTTTCTAATATAGAAAGAAGGCCATCTACCAGCGGTTGTATACTTTTTCCGCGAAACCCGAAAGATCGTTGATGGCAATTTCCTGACCTTCGACGCGGATGGTGCCGCGGAATGTGCCAAACACTTGGTGTTGGTTGGAACGAAGAACCAACAAGTTGGTGTCGCTATGGCGGTCATAGATTGGGGTGAAAAGTAGGTCCACTTCCCCCGTCGCGCTGCGGAAGATCCACGGACTCATGAAATCGTCGTTCCCAAGTCCCGTCATGGGGATATCGATTTTGATTTCGTCGAGTTTATAGGCATGATCATCGTAAAAGAACATATTCTCGGTCGCGCGGGTATTGTTACCAAAGCCATAGCCGAGGTTGAACCCGATGCGATGGCCGTCTTGTTCCGAGGACAAAGACGACCATAGCCAGGTATTTTTATAAGTCCACACACCCCTGCCCCAATCGAGGACACCATAGGAGCCTTTATTGAAGTCATAGGTCTTCTCGCCGATTTTGGCATAGCCCCCGGCGAGGAGGTTATTGATCTTCTGATTGTAATAGAAATGACGCGGCTTCTCCCATGGGGTGGCGATGACCATGGATTTGCCCACGGTTTCCATTAAGGTGATGTCGCAACGGAACGTGCGGCCCGACTTATCGAATTTCTCCATGTAGCAAAGCAAGCGCCGCTTATCTCCTTGGTGGAGGAACTGCATGGAGAAGCCTTTCTTCTTATTCTCGTAAACTACGTCGCCAAGACGAGAGTCGCTCGGCATCTTTAATTTGCCAAAGCTAAAGAGCTCAATGATGGACTTGGTCGAGTCAAAAGGTGCTTTGCCATATTCGAGAATGGAAACGGAGGCCATCGACATATAGCCGTTATCCGCGACCGTAAGAGCGAGACCATAATCAGCGTTGCCAATATAGTAATAGTCCCATTCCTTGATGCGGCTCTTGCCCACTTTGATGGCAGAGCGGTCATAGCGTTTTACGAGCGAAAAAGCGAAGCCGGCTTCGTTGAGGTTGCCATGCTCATTAAGCAATGGTCCAGGCGAGAGAAGATGCTGTTCCATAATCGTTGTTCCTCCTATTTCGCAGCGATGCGCTTGGCGCTCATATAGCTGAGCACGTCGCGCGTTTCTTGATGGTTGGAATATCCAAATATCTCGGCAAAAGCCCGATATTTTTCTTCTTTAAGAACCGTGTCTTTTGCGGCAAGGACATAGGAAAGATAGGTGGATTTCATTGCTTCTTGCGAATAGGATGTCGAATCTGTTCCAAATAAGGTGGCGAGGTAAAGATTGCTCACGGTACCGCCATCATAAGTATAGTTTTCTAACGGGGCAAGGCCCGCCATTCTTCCCGAAAGATCGAGGCCCAGTGACCAATCCCAGTCATAGGGAATGATCACGGCTTTGTTATCGCTCGGCCGGAAATAAAGATAGTAGTTATTGTAGTCGTAGCGTTGGTCATCGAAATTACCCAGGAGATAGCTGACGGCGGACATCTTGAGGAATTGGTCGACGTCGAGGATGGCTTCGAGGTCTTCGATGGTTTGATCCGTTTCATAGACGCAATCGCGTAACTTCATGATGAAGCTCGCCATGTCGGAGAAGTCACTTCCCTCCCCTAGATCGTCGTTGGTTTTAAGTTGGTAAACGGGGACATAACGGTTGTAATTATCCTCTACCCCAATTTTTCCATGTTCCACACGTTCTCCGGTGGACTTATCCACCGCTCCATCGCGGGTCAAGTCGGCTTTGCCCATGCCGTTATAGACGCATTTATAGAGATTGCCTTTGGCTTCATCTTTGCTATAGCGGCGTTTTAAAAATTCCTTGTCGATCGTTTCGATGACCTCATAGTCCATGTCGACGCTTTCTTCCCCGGCGCTCAGTGTCACGTGGGCAAGGTTTGCGTAAGGCGCCATGATGCCTTCGTCGCGGAAGGCATCGTAGCAATAGATTTCGCGTAGCAAGCAACCTGGCATCGTCACGGTGTTGCGCGGGATATATTTGATGTCGAGTTTCTCTAAGCCCAAGAAGTTGCGGTCTTTGCGCGTTTTCCTCCCCGCGGCGTCTTCGCTCCAATCGACCTTATAGGAAGAGAGCAGAGGATTGTTATAGATTTCCCCATCAAAGGTCGCCTTGAAATTCAATTTGAAATGAACGTCCTTAGTAAATTTGCCCCGTTCAAAGAAATGCGCGCGCGATGTATTGCCTTTAACCCGGATGCCGGAACATGGGAAATCATAATGTTGGCCAAGCAATTCGATATGGATGTCCGCTGGAAGATAGGCATCATTATATTTGCCATCTTTCTCCCCTTGGTAGGCGGAAAGGAACGTAAAGACTTCCTTCGATGCGGAGATGGTGATGTTGGCCTTATTATGGTGGTCGAAGAAATCCGACAGAGCGAGTTCGCGCTGCGGTATAGAAATGGAGTCGGAAGAAGAAGCAATAACTTCCGAAGAAGAGATGATTTCTGACAAGGAATCAGCCTCTTTGGATAAGGAACTCTCTGCCGGAGCAATTCCCCCACTAGAGGAAGAAATAGCCTTGGACGAAGAAGGCGAGAAGGCAGAGCAGGAGAGCAAAGTGAGAGCAAATAAAGCAAAAGGCGGACGAAGTTTTTTCATACCGCCTTTATTGTACCAGCGCACGCGGGCACGGGAATGAGGAAAGAGCCCATAATTTCGCGATTTTTATAATCTGATTTGGATATGGTCCCCTTCATGGGAACGAACGTTCACAAGGTCGAAGTGGCCGTTTTTCTTGATGTAGGATTTCAAGAACTTGTAGGCCGAAGAGATCCTTTTATGAAGCTCTTTCGCGTCTATCTTGAATTCGTCGTTATTCGCGAGGATCCGCGCGGCGAGACGCGTCTTTAGAAATACGAGGGGGAAGCGCAGGGTAAGGTGCTTTGGCCCATCCATTGAACGGATGACGATTTTCATTTTTCGACGCAGACGCGGACCGTGTCGCCTTCGTGGCTATTGATGGAAATGAGTTCTCCGACGACGCCGCGCTCCACCAAATCGAGGAGTTTGCGGAAATCGATGTTCTTCAGGCTCTCATTGCCATCGATCATGGAAATGGAGCCATCGTCGTTCATAAAGATCTTCACGAGGGCCAAGGGGAGGTTCACGTTCACCGTATCGCCCTCGTGGCTGATGATGTGGATGCGGAAGACCATCCTTTCAATCTCGTCTTCGGTGGGAGGGGTCGGAAGCATCTCGGCGACTTTCTTCTTGCCCAGAAGCTCGTCCACGCTGATGCCAAAGATGTCGGAAAGTTTGACGAGGCAGTCGATGTCGGGAGTAGCTTGATCGTTCTCCCATTTGGATACGGCCTGGGCGGTGATGCCGAGCTTATCGGCGATATCGCTTTGAGTTAATCCTTTTTCTTTTCGTAATGTGGCGAGGCGTTCGCCGAAGGTTTGATTTGCCATGGTTTTGGTTCTCCTTTTTCGTGGCACCATTGTTTGTCCTAAGCTGAGGAAAGTATAGCGAAATTCCGTTGATAAACTAAACGCTTCGTTGTAGGTACGCTCAACCGTTCGTTGAATCGTGATTTTGAACAAGAGCAAACAATTTCATTAAAAATCAGCGAAAATCTCCGCAAAAATGGCTTTATTTATTCTTATTATGCGAGGAAAAAACGCCATGGCGGCGTTTATTTCTTTTTGGCTTTTTGGGTACGATGATATTCGTTCTTTTGCAAATACATTTTCGCATCTGCGCGGCGGAATACGTCCGCGTAATGACGGTCCTCCGCCTCATAGAAGGCGAGGCCTTTGGAGATGGAGAGGGTGAAGCGAAGGTCCGAAGTCTCGTTGTACTTCTTTAACTCTTCGTCAAGGCGTTCCATAAGCGCTTCCGCTTCCATCCGCTCGACGAAAAGAAGCACGACTAGTTCGTCCCCGCCGATGCGGAAGACATCCTTTTCGCCGAAGACGGCCTTCAAGACCTTGGCGGTATCCATGATCGCGCGGTCGCCCGTGTCATGGCCATAAGTATCGTTGATGCTCTTTAAGTCATTGATGTCGATGACCAGGACCCCGAAGGGGATGAAGCTATCGAGATGCTCGATCCGCTCGTTGTAGCTGGCGCGACTGCCCACCTGGGTGAGGGGGTCGATATAAGCGGCCCGCTTGGTGTATTCGATATAGTCGTGAAGCTCCTTTTGGGCGGAATGGATTTTCGCGCGGAGGGCAAGGACTTCGTCCCCTACTTTTTCTTCCGTGTTTTCGACTGGGGCATTCGGATCTCGGATGTCCGCGGTAAGAAGGCGGACGTCTTCCTCGAGATCGCCCATCTCATTGATTAGGGTACGTAGGCGTTTCCCAAGTCGCCCGACGAGCAAGCCACCAAGCACGACGCCGGAGACGATGGCGATCGCGGTGACGATGATGATCGCGCGGGAATGAGTCCAAATCGTGTTTTGGTACCAGTTCGCCCACACATCGATACCCACGATCATCGCGACGTGTTTTTGAGAATCAAATACTGGGGCGTAGGCACTATAGAAGGAACCCCAGCGATCGGTGTAGGGTTCGGAATCAAACGCCGCGAAGCCCTTCGAAGCCTGACGGATCGCGTAGGTTTCTTCGATGTCCTCGCCGAACTCCGCGGGGTCATCGGATGGGTCAATCGTGAATTCGAAAGTACCATCCGCCCGCTCACGGCAGCCATAAATAAAGGCTAATTCGCCCGAGGTGCCAGCGTTGGCAATGCGGAAGGCCGCGAGGATGTCATAGACGGCTTTATATGCCGGGGTGTCTTCGTCATCTTCGTCGAGTTCGACAAGTTCATCGCCATAGGGGCGGATGAGTTCGGCGGCAGTCGTCGCCATTTCTACGGTCTTATCGGTGACCATCGCCTTCTGGGAAGTGATGGACTGGGTGGCTAAAACCGTCCCTAAGCCCGCGGTCAAGGCCACGATGAAAGGGACCATGATGAGCATGAGCACGAACGAAACGCTAAGATGTAACTTTCTCTTTTTGCGATTTTCCACGTCCTTAATTATATCGCCCGCCCACGGAGACCGAGAATCTCCAATTGCGTCGATTTTTGTCAATATAACGAACTGAACGGACCAATATTGGAGACTAAGAAAGAATTATTGAAAACTCATCAT
>JAFVCC010000100.1 GCA_017479485.1 Bacilli bacterium | reverse complement strand
ATATCGGAAATCGAAGCGATGGATTTCTATTTTCCTCGGATATAGGCGACGAAGGTTTGATGACGGAGCAAGGCATAGGCCACTAGCCCCACGAACACGCCCGTAAGGAAAGAAGCGAGAAGGAGGAAAGGAAGATAGCCAAGCACCCCTACCCCAAGGTAAATATAGGCGACGAGGATCTGCCCGAAGACATGGAGCAACGCCCCGATCACGGAGACAAGGACCGGCGAGCATTTCTTCCATAAGACACGAAGCAAAGCCATGCCAAGGAAAGAAAGCATTGTCCCCGATAATGCCATGAAGCCGCCCATGCTGAAGATGCTGCCACGGAGCAACGAGGAAAGCACGGCTTTCCCTAAGGCGAGGTAGAAGCCTTCCTTAATCCCATAGACGTAAAGGACGAGGACCACGGCGATATTGGCGAGGCCTAACCTTAGCCCCGGCAACAAGAAATCGGGAAGGAAGCTCTCCATCACGCTTAAGGCGATGGCTAAGGAAAGCATCACCCCGATGCGGGCGACTTTCCGCGCGTCTTTGCCTTCGTCGCTTCCGAGTAAGGAAAAGGAAGCTAAGAGCAAGGCGATGAGGGCGATGACGCCGAAGATTCCATATCCGTCAAGCCTCATAACGTCACCTCGCTCACATTTCCGCCTTCGAGGTAGACCGATAGTCCCGCCGGGGCGCAGACGATCGCTTCGCCCGCGCGAGATTTAAAACCGCTATGGACGCAGAATTGGCTCGCGCAGGGGGAGGAGGTCACCGCTACCCCGCCATTATGGACGTGGATTTCCAATTCTCCGATATCGGTAGTAACGGATAATTCCTTCTCTTCTTGTAATGATAGGCGATGGATGAGTTCGCCTTTTAAGATGACGTTTGCGGTCAAGGCTTGACCTTTGGGGATGAAGAAGGAAGCAAGGCTAAAGCCAAGCAAACCCAAAAAAGCGATAGCTAGGATAAGTAATTCGACCTTGCGGCTTTTAGTTAAGGAAGGACGGCGTAGCATAGGCTACTTCCCCTCCCTTCATAAACGCTACAAGGTATCCCTTCTTTTCCGCGAAAGAAGCATAATCCTCCCCCGCGATCATAAGGGCGGTCGTTAATGCGTCGGCATAGGCGGCGTCTCTCCCTTTCGCAACCACCGCGTCATAAGGGCTAATGGCTTTTCCATTACGCGGATCGATGATGTGGGAATAGGTCACGCCATCGAGAGTTACCGCGTGCTCGGAGATGGAAGAGTTCGAAATGGAGCAGTTTTTCGCATAGAAATAACGGCCTTTCGCGTCTTTGAGGTTCACTTTGACGTCATGGTCGCCTTCGGGATTCTCACCAAATAGCCACGAGGAGGAGCCGGCATCGATGAGGTAACCTTTGATGCTTTTATCTTTGAGCATCTTCTCAATATGACGAAGGCAAAGCCCCTTGCCAAGGGAACCGAAATCAACGGAGCCTTCGCCCGTTTTGTATAGGTAAGTCCCATCGCGTCGAACCGAGGTATCCTTTGCCTTTTGTAGCAGTTCCTCAACGCGCTCATCGTCCAAGACTTTCTTCTGGCTTAAGGCATCTTGCCAAGAAGAAGTCAAATCGCCGATACGGTAGCTATAGCAATCTGGGAATTCCTTTTCCATTGCGTCGGCGAGCTCAAAGGCTTCCAGCAAAAACGGATCGGCCTCCACTTCGCCCAGGTGATTTAACGCATATACCCCATGGGCTTCCTTAGAGGCGTTAAGGTCAAGAATCCGTGAGGTCTTCAAGACGTAGGATTCAATCTCATCCAGCAGGGACTCCTCCCCTTCATAAAGGTGGACCATCCAGTTCGTGCCATAGGCATATATGGGTCGCGTTAGGTGCTTGGTCGAGCAGGAAAAAAGCCCCGCGAGAAGCGCGAAGGGCAGCAAAAGATGAGGGACGTGTGCCTTATTTCGGGACATGGACGGTTCCATCCGGATCGGGATGCGACGAGAGGTAGGCGATGATGGGGTCGTAGTTCTTGTCTTTCTTGCCGGGCTTGCATTTGCTCACCAACGGCTCTTTGCCCGAGACGAGGTTCTCGGCCATTTGATGGCAGCCCGCATAGCCGCAGGCGCCGCAATTGTAATTGGGTAGCATCTTCTCGACTTCCTTGATGCGCTCGTCCTCTTGAACATGGAAGAGCACGCCGAATAATACCAGGGCAATGCCGAAGAAGAGGCCAAGCCCCGCGAGGATGAGTACGCTATATAAGACGGTCATGAATTCTTTTCCTCCAATGCTTTGGCTAAGGGGCAGGTCATATCGTCGCACCCTTGGCACTTCTTTCGGCTCACTTTATCGCGGCGGAGCAATAGGAATAAGCTTAACGCGAGCACGCCTAGCCCCACGAGCACGGCGATGGCGATGACGAGATAAACGGTCTGACTCATGCGCCGATCCCCTGTAACCCCATGAAGGCCATAGCCATAAGCGAAGCCACGACAAGGGCGATGGGGATGCCCTTGAAGGCCTTGGGCGTAGAGCTCGCCTCGAGTCGGACGCGGATGCAGGCGTAAAGGAAGATGACGAGAGCAAAGCCGACCGAGGTGCCAACGGCATTGGCCATGGCCATGCCGAAGTCAAGGTTGCTCGCGATGTTCTCGCTGACGACGCCAAGAACCGCGCAGTTGGTGGTGATTAAGGGAAGGTAGATGCCTAAGGATTGGTATAAGGCGGGGAGAAATTTCTTCATCACGAGCCCCACTACCATCACGAGGCAGGCGATGACCAAGATCGCCGCGATGGTGTCGAGGAAAGCGACGCCAGCGGGGACGAGGAGGAAATTATATAAGGGCCAACAAATGGCCGCGGCCATGATGATGACGAAGGCGACGGCGGCGCCCATGCATAGCGAAGATTTGACCTTGTTGCCCACGCCGATAAAGCTGCAGATGCCATAGAAGCGCGAGAGGACGACGTTGTCGATGAGGGCGTAGGAGATGATGGCCATCACGAATGCGGCGAGGTAGTTCATTTGGCTTCCTCCTTGGCGGCGTTAGCCGCGGCGAGCTCTTTGGCTTTTTTCGCGGCGATGCGCGCATCGGCTTTCTTCTTGTTTTCTTTCGCATTGGTCACCGCGACGATGATGGCGAGGACGATGCCAAGCACCAAGAAACCGCCAGCGGGGGAAGAGAAGAAGGACATCGAGAGGTCATAGCCCTCGCCTTTAAGCAAGGGGACGCGGATCTTTTCGCCGCCGTTAAGATCAGCAAGGAAGGTGAAGGTCGCCCCAAAGGTGAGCCGACCGCTGCCTAAGACTTCGCGGATCACAGCGATGAGGCAGATGGCGATGGTGTAGCCAATGCCGTTGCCGATGCCATCAAGCAAGGAAGGCAGCACGCCGTTTTTGCTGGCAAACGCCTCCGCGCGGCCAAGGACGATGCAGTTGACCACGAGCAACGACACAAAGACGCCGAGGGTGCTATAGAGTTCGGGGAGGAAGGCCTCGGCGAACATTTTCACTAAGGTGACGAAGGTGGCGATGACCACGATGTAACTTGGGGTGCGCACTTCTTCGGGAATCCATTTACGTAGGGCGCTGATTAACACGTTGGAGCAGACTAAGACCAAGGTGAAGAGGATACCCATGCCAAAGGCGGCCTCGAGGGTCTTGGTCACCGCAAGCGCAGGGCACATGCCAAGCAGCGAGATGAATAAGGGGTTGGTCTTCCATAATGGGGAGAGGAAGGCTTCTTTGCGTTCTTGGTTGCTCATGCTTGCCCTCCTTGGTAATGGGATGCCGCCTCAAGGATCATGTCGCGGCAAAGCGTCGCTCCATAGGTCGCGCCGCAAGAGACGGAGAGCACGGCGGTGGATTTATCCTCGGCCGCGTTATAGGGATCGAGGTAGCCTTCTTCTAAGGTTTGGCCGTAGGACTCGGTATTTTCGAGCACGACGATGTTGCCGAGAGAGAAATCGCTATAGACGCCGATGAGCAGGCTCACCTGGCCATAGGAGTTCTTGCCGAAGGCGCTATAGATGCGGCCGAGTTCCGACCCGCTTTCCTTGACGGTCCAATATTTTTCGAGTTTGCCTTGGTGGACTTCCACCGCTTCGCCATCGACTTCGCCACTAGGGAAGACGCGCTTTAAGCCATTGCGCTCCTTCTCGAGCTTATTGGCTTTGATGATGTCCTTGGTGAGCAAGTCGACGCCTGCGATGGCAAGTGCGAGGACGCCGCATAATCCGGCGAGGAATCCTCCGACGTAGAAGGCGTGCTTCATGTTGACTTTCATGCGGCCACCCCCGTGAATCCTAAGCCGAGGCAAATCGCGAGGACAAAGGCCGCAAAGATGCCGCAGGTGAAGAGGACTTTCTTTTTCGTGAAGCGGTTCCCGGAATAGGTGTAATGGTCTAAGGCCGGGGCAACGAGGTTGCAGATCAAGATCGAGAAGGCGACGCCTTCGGGGAGGGCGCCAAAGAGGCGGATGGTCGCGGTAAGCCCCGCGCCAAGGAGGCCATACATCACGCGGCCTGGCGCGTTAATGGGCATGGTGACGGGGTCGGTGAACATGTAGGTCGCGCCGAACAAGACGCCGCCGCTAAGGAGGCTAAAGGCCATCCATTGGCCATAATTCACGCCACCGCGGACGCTCACGAAAATGCCCGCGATGGCCATAAGTACCGCGTAACCGCCAAGATAGGAGATGACGACGCGGTAATCCGCCGCGCGGCGAATGAGGAGATAGATCAAGCCGAGGAGAATGGCAAATTTGAATGTTTCGCCTAAGGTGCCGGGGATGCGGCCAAGGAACATGTCGAGGGCGCTATATTGCTCGATGGCCTCATAACGGGAGATGAGGGAAGAGGAGCTGCTTGCGACGTCGCTAAGCATCGTGCCACCGCTACTTACGGCGTTCACATAGCCGTTGGTCCCATAGACATAACGGGAGCCGAAGCAAAGCTTGGCGAACACCATGCCAGCTGCGGCGGGGTTAAAGATGTTTTGTCCGGTCCCTCCGAAGACGAGTTTGCCGATGACAATGCCAAATAAGGAGCCAAGAATCAAGGCGATATAGATGACGTAGCCAGGGTTCGAGCCGCTCGGCATGATCAGAGCGAAGATCACGCCCGAGACGATCGGGGCGAGGATATGGTGGATGCGGTAGGCTTTGCAGCCATGGAGGAATTGTTCCTTGAAGGTATGTTTGGTCCCATCGTAAGGGATGCGGTTCATGATGAGGACGAAGACGAATTCGGCGGCCATCATGACGGCGACGGAAATGAGGAGGTTCCTTAAGGCGGGTAGCCCAAAGACGATGATCGCGGTGATGCTCACGGGCGAAAGCGAAACGAGCACGTCGATCAACATGCGGGCAAGGGAATCCTTGCGATGGATATGGGGAGAGGTTTCTTTAATGATGCTCATTTGGTCTTCGCGAACATCTTCGCCCTCCGGATATAGTCGGTGACGCGGATATGGCTCGTGCACACGTAGGTGCAGAGTCCGCATTCGATGCAGCGCAAGGGATTGAGTGCCTTGATGCGTTCTTTGTCAAACGCCTTGACGGCGTCCATGATTTGCTTGGGTTCGAGGTGGGTCGGACAGGAATAGACGCAGCTGCCGCAGCGGATGCAGGGCCCTTCTTCAGCAGCGACGTGGTTAAACACGAGGACCGAGGTGACGGTCTTGGTGATGATGCAGTCGTCGCTAGGAAGACTTGCGCCCATCATCGGTCCGCCGAGGATGAAGACCTTGTCTTTCTCGGGGTCAGCGTAGCCGCCGCACTTATCCAGAAGCACCTTAAGCGGCGTGCCGATGCGGACGCGGAAGTTGCTGGGATAACGGATGCCATCGCCGGTCACGGAGATGAAGCGCTCGACGACGGGGCGATTGTATTTGACGGCCTCGTAGATGCCCCAGACGGTGGAGACGTTGAAGTTGGCGATGCCAAATTCGCTCGGGAGATGGCCGCTAGGGATATCGATGCCAAGAGCCGATTTGATCATCGCGATTTCCCAGCCTTGGGGGTAGAAATTGCCTACCGGACAAACGGAAATGCCTTTATTTTCGTCGCGGCGGAGGAATTCCTGATACATCTTGATGAGGGACTTATGCTTCTTTTTGACGCATATGAGCACCTTTTTGCAGTCAAAGGCGATCATGAGATACTTCATGCCCTCGATGGTTTTCTCAAGTTCCTCTTCCATTAAGCGCACGTCGGCGGTGATGTAGGGTTCGCATTCGATGGCGTTGATGAGGATGACCTCGATCTTCTTGTCGTTATTGAATTTGACGTAGGTCGGGAAGGATGACCCGCCGAGTCCGACCATCGCGCAGTCCTCTAAGATTTTGGAGAAGTCGGCGCGGCTGAGCTTGGCGATCTCTTCGTCGGAACGCGGTTTTAAGCTCGGGTCCCATTCGTCCTTATGGTCGTTTTTGACGCGGACGAACTTCACTTTCTTGCCGGAGCGATGGTAATGCTCCTCAAACCCATCGACGATGCCCGAGACCGAGGAATGGATGGGCTGCTTGAAAAAGCCGCCGTCCCTCATGCCGATCAACTGGCCCATGTAGACGTGGTCGCCTTCCTTAACGAAAATCTCCGATTTGCTGCAGCGAGCGTTATCGGTCGCGGTGTAGATGTAGTCCGGCACGTCAAGGCGCAGGGAAGGAAGGGTACCAAGAAGCCCCTTCGTGTCGGCGATAGTAGTAACGGGAGCGATCATATGCTTGCGTTTATTGTAATAAAGTATTTTTAAGATGGCGAAACGAAATGGCCGATTATCGTATGGTTTCGTTCAAAGGGTAAGTTTTCCCAAGTTCCACTGGTAGATTTGCAAGGTAAATCGCGTTTTGTTGGCATTCTTTTATCGCTTTTCAGCAACGTAAATAATAAGGAATGGCAGCTTCAGTGCCTGAGTCAGACACTTGGCCACGCATTAATCCAACATGGCCAACGTTTTTTGATCATGCTTTTGGTTCACTGAGTCTACGAATAGAAACGGTATGGGAAGACATAGAACTAATATATATCCTAGTATGCAACTAACGAAAAAGCAGCGCATTTTTCATCACTGCTCATTAGCAAAACATGAGATTGCTATTTAAGTTTCACGCTGCAGATATAAAAGAGGTTCTCCTTCGTCGGCAGTTTTGGGTCTTCGACCACCACCGTGCCGTCGTTCCCTTCTTCACGAAGGACGACCAAGAAGTGGCATAGGGCAATCCCGATATCGACACGCTGAATATCGCCAAGGGGGTTATCCTTGTAGGTTTTGTTCTCATAGAAATGAACGGTCTTCCCATCGATGATCAAACGCCAAGGTTGCTGGTTGGTCGCGCTTGGGGCGAGGCGCACCGCTTCTAAAGGATGGAGGAACATGCCGGAACTTCCTTTATCTAGAGGACGATCGAAGCTGCCTTCAAAGAAGAGTTCCTCAAAGGGCTTGCGTTTATCCGCGCCAAGGAACTTTCGCATGGCTTTTTCCCTTAACGACATCGATTTAGCTGGGACTCCGACGGGACTGACGACGGCGAGAGCCTCATCTTCCCCTACTTCCATTGCCTCTTCGAAGGTTTTGCGGTTTAGGGTTCCCGCGAGCATGACGGTGCCTAAGCCAAGGCTTTCAGCGTAAAGGCAAGCCGCTTCAAAGGCATAGCCGAGGGCGACTTCATAGTTTGGCATGCGCTTGGCTTTCGCAGCGAGATATGCATCTTCCCGACGATAACTGGGCTAGAGAGGCTATACACTTTAGCGTCAAGCACGCGGAAGGATATTGGGACGAGGAACGGATTATCGATGGTTTCCAGGTATCCCTCGAGTTTTTTTCGAAGTACAGGCCTTAGCGGTTTTCCATCATAAGTGCGATGGCTATGGCGTGAAGCGATCAAATCGAAATAAGATTGGGACATTCCTTCGTCCTCCTTTTCTTAGGGATTATAGGAAAGCTAAGGTGCTTTGCCTAAAGATATGCACCTTCAACTCAAAGCTAAATTTTAACGGAAGAAATAAGGAATATAGGGTCCGCGAGTTATTCCACGGCTTTCTTTTGGTTTTTCAGCTTGAGCACGAGGCGATAGATGCCATAGAAGGCGCCGATATAGACGAAGAAGAGGACCACGACAAGGACCGGATAGAGAATTGGGTTGCCGCCGAGCAAATGAAACAGGATGTCATAGGGCGTGCCATCGCCGCGCATCAAGAACATATAGTTATAAGGTATGGTGACGTCGGCGATATAGGCGAGGAGGCAAAATACCGCCATGGTGAGGCAGCACCAAGGGAAGTTCTCCCATTTTAGCTTCGCCATGCCCGTGATGCCGACGTACAAGGAACCAAATCCCGCGATGCTATGGGTGAGGCCCGAAACGACGTTATCGAAGGAAAAGACGGGGTAGGCCCCATAGTTATTTCCCGCGAAATAGGTACCAAGCACCGCCCCAAGAAGCCCGAAGACGAAGAGAAAGTCGAGCGTGATTTCCTTTAACTTTCCTTTGCTTAATGCGGCAATGGGAAGAGTGATGAGCTGGATGGAGCAAAGGAATAAGGGCAGGTTATGGAGCCAGTCTAAGGGGTTTTCGTTACGGAAGCAGAGCAAAACGATTTTGAATAGTTCCAAGGAATCCATCGCGATCGCGGCGATGAGCAGCACTTTGCTTTGGGCTTTTTCGTCGCGCTTTTTATAGCGTAGTCCCAGGAACACCGCGAGGAAAACCATGACGACCATCAATGAGGAGACGAAGAGGAGATGGGCGGGAGAAAAGTAGCCTTCGGGCTGCCGACTATATCCGCCAAAGCCAAAGAATTCCGCCATGGTCACGCTCCTATAAGAATCACTATCCAAAAGTATAACGGAGAAAAATGAAAATGACGAACTCAAAAATCCTTAGGTTTTGCGAGGATTTTTGAATATTTACGCCTAGATACGCATTTTTTGCCTAGCGAAAAACCGGATTTGCCATTTGGGCAAGCCCGGTTTCGTGGTTGGTTTTTCTTAAGCCCTTAAGTCGTTTGCAACGATGAGGTTATTATCCTTGACCTCTTCCTCGATTTGGGGCGCTTCGACCTTCGGCTCTTCAACATTGAGCTCAAGATCTTTTTGAAATTGCATCTGGTCGACTTGCTTCGGCGCGTTATCGATGGGGCCAAGGTTTTGATCTACCGGCTTGCCTTTAATGGCGTTCTCAACATTATCGAGATACGGTTTCATTTCCTTGTGCTCGTGGATGGAGTCAAGGACATTAAGGGCGAAGGAGGCTCGTCCCCTTTGGCCTTTTGGCAAACAATTAAGGAACTGCTCTTTGTTCATGCCCCTCTCGTATTTGAAATCCTTGTTCAAATGGACGAGGTAGGCCGTGGTTTTCTTCTCAAGTTGATCCACTTGGCCACTATAGGCGCGGCTGGGATCCGAGAATTCCTCGAAGGCTTCCTTAAACTGGGTAAATTGTTTGGAAGGACGGCGGAAGAGGGTTCCAAATACACCGGAATTGGCTTTGTTTAGAATTTCGTTCGGGGTCAAGGAAGAGTCTTCATATTTCTTATTTAAGCGGTTCATGACGTCGACGAGTTCGCTTTTATGATGACGCATATGGAGCGAATTGCTCTCGATGTTGATCATCGTCGCGAGGATGCCGGCGTTGGTGATGCTGCGATGAGCGAAGTTGATTTGTTCGGGATCGTCTTCCTTGCGGGCGACGATGCGTTGACGGCTATATGCCGTAAGCTCGCGCACAATGGCGGTGACGGGGTCGCGGATGAAGTCCTTGACGCGGGCCTTATCGGTCTTTTCTAAGTTGCCCATGTCGTCCCAAGGGAATGGCTCTTTCGAGGTCGCGTGCTTCTCGGCGGCTTGGGCGAGAAGTTCATCGCGGGCGGAATAGACGAGATCGAGCAATTCGCCTTTGGTCAGCTTATTGTCGATGCCGTGGCGGGCGATGTAGCTGATCATCGCGTTGAACTGCCGCTTCTTATCTTCTTTAAGAGCCGGGTTTTGAAGCAATTGAAGGAGACCTTTATTGCTGCATTTGTAGAGTTCTTTTCGTTCGCTTCGGTTCATGCTCTTTTCCTCCTACTGGCGTAATGATAAAAGATGCGGTGTCACAACTTTGCCACACTGCAAGAAAGAGGGATATCCATGCATTGCGAGGAAAAAGTGCGAATGCACCGATGTTTTTTATTACTCTGCACGGATTTAGCAAATGTATTGATATGGAAAAATTGCAAAATAAAAATCGACCACCCTCGAGCAAGAGGATGGCCGGGTTTTGTCTTCCGATAGTAAATATATAGGATATGGAAGGAATCGGAAAGTCTCTTTTTATAGGGGCAAGTCCTTCTTGAGGAAGCGCATGCCGCCGACGAGGGAGAACACCGCGCCGATGCCAAGGAGGATCAAGGACTCATAGATCCAGGCATAGCTGATGGTCGAATCCGGAACACCCGTGACCGCATAGGCGAATTCCTTCGCCGATTCGGTATCGATGAGGGTGAAGAGGGAAGCGTAATTAAAGACGTTCATCGACTCCACGCCGATGCCGACGCTGACGAATACCTTGTTGCCGAATAATCCCAAGATGCAGCAAAGGAAGGAGATGACGCACGCGCCGCCGCCGACGGCGAGGGCGAATTTGTTCTTGTTGAAGAAAGCGCTCGCGCCGATGCAGATGCCACCGATCGCGAATAACGCGGCGAAGGAGGAATAGCAAAGCAGCAAGGTGCGTAGGGGCGTCAAATTGCTGCTGCCACCGCGGCTTTCCCGCATAAATCCCGCGATCGCCTCGGAAAGCAGGGCGACGCCAGTGATGGCAATATACATCGCGAGAAGCGAGGCAAAGAGGAAGAGGAAGCTCGTGAAGATAACTTTTTTACGGCTCGTCGGAGTGCTTAAAACGTAGGCCATCGAGCCAGAATTGACTTGATTGACGAGCAAGCCATTGGAGACGATGACGACGTAGATCATCGGCAACAATACGCCGACGATCTTATAGACGAGGTCGCTCAGAATCGAGTTCAGGTCGATGCGCGACATGACCGAGATACGGCTTAAGGAGAAGCCCATCTGCTCCAGCAGTCCAAGGATCTGCAGCCAGCTCAAATTCTCCTCCGCAACATAGGTCGAGACGGCGTTCATATCGACGTTGGTGAAGATGTTGCGCGAATTGACGACGACGTTGATGACGAAGAAGATCGAGCAGCTTCCCAAGGTCAACAAGAGCCACAAAACCCAATTGGCTTGGATGGATTGTTTGAAGAGTGGAAGGGAAAAGAGGCCACCCGTGTGTTTGTTTTTGGCTTCGTTCATGGTCTTAGTTGCTTCCATTTGTCGTTCCTCCAACCTGTTCTAAGAAGTAGCGTTCCAAGGTGTATTTGATTTCGCTGACGTGGCGAAGTTCGTAGTTTTTGAGTTCGTTGATGACTTGTCCCGCGCTTTTGCCATCCACCCGCAAGGCGATCGAGAGGGTGTCTTCGTCGCGGCGAAGGACTTCGCAAGGCGCATGGGTGAACGCGACCTGGAATTCCTTAGCCTCGCGGAAGCCAATCTCGAATTCGCGGAAGGGACGGTGGCGGATGTCCTCCATGTCGACGATGTCCACGAGATGGCCGTCTTTGATGAAGCCGACGTAGTCGCAGGTCTCGTCGAGCTCGTCGAACATGTGGTTCGACATCAGCACCGTGACCCCGCGGGCTTTTTCTTCTTCGAGGAACTCAATGAAGGTTTCCCTCATCAAGGGGTCCAGACCCGTGGTCGGCTCATCGAGGAAATAGATGTCGGGGGAATGCATGAAGGCGGCAACGATGGCCGTCTTTTGCTTCATGCCTTTGCTCATTCGCGCTAGCCCAGCAGTCGGGTCAAGCTGCAAGGAGGCGATGATGCGTTCGGCCTTGCTCATGTCCTTTAGGCCCATCATTTCGGCTTGGGAGGTGAGGAAGGCAGTCCCTGAATCAAGCGGTGGAAAGGCGATTTCACCAGGCAAATAGCCGATATGCGGCTTTAATTCCTCGCCGTGCTTACGGGGGTCAAGGCCATTGACTTTGCAATAGCCTTTATCGGGCTTAAGGAAGCCCATGAGGTGGCGGAGCGTCGTGGTTTTGCCCGCCCCATTGGTCCCGCAGTAGCCGAAGACTTTGCCCTTAGGGATCTTGAAGGAAATGTCGAAGATACCCCTGCCCTTGCCATAGTCCTTGGTCAGGTGGCTTACCTCGACGACGACGTCCTCCGTGAGGGAATTGATTTTCTCGATGGTTTCCGCGCTCATTTCTTCTCCTCCACGCCAGAAAGCCCAAGGAAGGTCTTCTCTTCCTGATAGAAGCTCATGAAGTAATCCTGCAAAGTGAAGGGTTTCTCCTCAAATTCGCGGATGGGGTAATGCGAAAGGGCATCAAAGAAGGCTTTAAAATGGTCGCGGCGCACGGCGACGGTGACTTTTTTGCGGAGCGAATTGATCTCCTTGGTCTCATAGGCGTCGCTTTTGGACTGATAGAAGCGCTCGGCGTCTTCATTCGAGCCGAAGCGGACGACATAGGTGGCGATTTCGCCTTGCTTAAGGTCTTTCGCGGCAAAGGTTGAGACGTGCTTGCCGTCTTTGATGATGGCGATATTGTCGCAGGTCGCGTCGACTTCAGAGAAGATATGGGAGGAAAGCAAGATCGTCTTGCCACGCTTCTTCTCCTCCACGATGAAGCGGATGAACACCTGTTGCATGATGGGATCGAGTCCAGAGGTGGGTTCGTCAAGAATCAATACCTCAGGGTCGTTCATAAAGGCCGCGACGACGGCGAGTTTGCGCTTTTCGCCAAGCGACATCGAGGTGACGTCGGCATTAGGATTTAGGCGGAAAAGGTCAAGAAGGTAATTGAGGCGTTCCTCATTACGCTCCCCGCGCATATCCTGCATCATCCGCAGGAAACCCGTGCCATTTAACCCGGCGGGGATGGCAGGTTCGCCCGGAAGATAGCCGACGCGGGCGAGGATTTTGTCGGTGTGGCCAAAGGATTCGATGCCGAATACCTTGGTGGAACCGCTGCTTGGCTTAGAAAAGCCCATGATGTGGCGGATGGTCGTGCTCTTCCCTGCCCCATTGGGGCCAAGATAGCCGAAGCATTCGCCTTTATGGACCGCGATCGAGACGTCAAAAACCCCACGTCCATGGCCGTAGTCCTTGACGAGGTGGCTGACTTCGATGATGGGTGTGCGTTCTTCCATCCTCATTGCCTCGATAACGCGAGGGAAACGGTATAGAACGTGCGGAACTTCATGCCGTCATGGCTCGCGGGATAGGTTTCGTTGATTTTGTCGATTTCATCTTGGGTGGGCTTGGTGCCGGCGGCGTGCTCGACGATTTCGGGTTCGACCGGGGTTTCGCCGCTAGAAGAGCTTTGGGCTCCAGGTTCCGCGGAGATGGCGCTTTGGGCAGGCTCCGAGGAAGAAGAGACATCCGAGGAAGCGCTTGGCGCGCTAGAAGAAACCGCGGGAGCGGGTTCCTCTTCGTCCGTCAAAATCGAAAGGAGACCGTTAAGGAAATTGGAATTGCCGTCTAAGGCATGGAGGAAAGGAAGGTCGGCGCCGTACCAGTAAAGCTGCATTTGCAGATCCGTGAAGGAAACGGGGACCTGAAGGTAGATTTTGGACGCATCGATCTCGCCAAAGATAAATTTTTCAATGATTTCGTGGGAGATATCGATCGGTTCCTCGGAATCGCTGGACGACACGGTGCCGATTTGATCGAGGGAGAAGCCGATATGGAGCTGTTCGCGTTCCGAATCGCGTTCCGGGGTAATGTTATAGTAACCCGCCATCTCGACGCCGCTTGCAAGGTTGTCCAGGATCCCCGGTTCGGCCGAGGTGCTCACGTCGCTATCTTTCGGCCCGGCGGAGACTTCCCCATAGAACTTCATCCTTTTGCCGAGGGGCTTATCCCCGGCGGTGTAATCCTCGTTATAGAGCTCGATGCGGGCCAAGGCATGGGCTCCAGAGTTTTTTCCCATTTGGAATTCGTACGTGCCGATGTAGGACCTCGCGCCGCAGCTCATCAGCATGCAGCCTAAGGCCGAAAGGGCGAGCAAGGGCAAATGTCTTTTCTTCATCGTTTACCTCCGTGCGTTTTGTGATGGGGAAAGTATAAATTACCGCGCGCGTTTGGAAAGCGTTTTTCCGTAAAAAGTCGTTATTTGCACATGACTGATGGCCTTTGGCCTTTGGTATAATCCTTTTGGCCTCAACCGAGGTCAGAAAGAGTCTTATTCCGAAGGCCGCCTGGGTACTCAGACTTGGCGGTTTGGCTCAGCCGGCCCCCGGAGCAAGCGAACCGCCAAGCATGAAGAAGAAACGCGACCCAAGCTGGGCCGGCTCTTTGAAGTCGTACCCGAAAAGGAAGGGCAAGCCCCTTTCGCCTACCGAGAGGATGGTCGACTCGACCGTCTCCGAATGGTATTCCGAGAAGCACCGCAGGCTTTCCGCCGAGGAGGCGGCGATGGTCAATTCGGCCCGCGTCCCCGGATGCCCGTTCTGCGGATCCTGGAACTTCGCGAGGGACGGCAGGAGGAGGGACGGCGTCCAGAAATACCTATGCCGCTCGTGCGGGAGGAGGTTCAACCCGCTGACCGGGACCGTGTTCGATTCCCATAAGATACCGATATCGGAATGGGTGGAGTACCTGCTCCACCTCTTCGAGTTCCATTCCGTCGTCACCTCCGCCAGGGACAACAGAAACGCCCACACCACCGGGGTTTACTGGCTCAGGAAGGCCTTCGCCGTGCTCGAGGGATGCCAGGGTTCCGTCGTCCTCTCCGGCGACGTCTGGCTCGACGAGACCTACGTCTCCGTGGACAAAAAGGACAGGGTCACGAAGGGAGGGAAGTCGCTCCGCGGCATATCGAGGAACAAGATCGCCATAGGCGCCGCCACGGACGGGAGGTCCCTCGTCGTCGTCCCCGAATGGTCATCCAAGCCGTCAAAGAAAAGGACCTTGGCGACGTTCGGGAAACACATCGCCAAAGGTTCCAGGCTCATCCACGACGGCGACAACTCGCATTCGCTGCTGATCGCGGAGCTAGGCCTGGAAAGCGAGGTGCACCCGACTTCGGAGACCAAGGGGCTGCCGGATTCGGAGAACCCGATGGACGCGGTCAACGAAGTGCACGCCCTGCTCAAGCGCTTCCTGCGCGAACACGGCGGCTTCGCGAGGAGGGACCTGCAGGGATGGTGCGACCTTTTCTGGTTCATCTGGTCCAGGCCGGCGAGCCGGATGGAGAAGGTGGCAAAGTTCATCGAAATGGCGATTTCGACTCGGAAAAGGATCAGGTTCCGCGACGTTTTCGCGAAAAAGAGCGACAAATAGCCAACATTCATCAGTCATGTGCAAATAACGACTTTT
>JAFVCC010000099.1 GCA_017479485.1 Bacilli bacterium | reverse complement strand
TCGAGATTCCCCATTGCGCCGTCGAAAGCCCCGTCCAATATATGGATGAACGTTCCTACCAGCAGGAATTCACCTATCAGCTCCACTTCGATTGCAAAGAAGATTCACCCGTTAAGAAGCTTTGCTTTGACGGCGTCATGTTGCAATTCGATTTATACCTTAACGGGGTTTCTTTAGGCCACTTCATTTCGGGTTTCTTCCCCGTTGAAGTCGACGTATCAAGCCACATCAAAGCCAAAGGAAATAACCTTGTTCTCTTCGTCGATGGGCGCGAAGATCCGACCATTCCGCCTTTTGGCAAAGTCGTCGACTACATCACCTTCGCGGGCATTTACCGTGAGGTGCATCTATGCTGCCTCCCAAGTGCCCACATCGAGGATTATTTCGTCGAAGGCCACGCGGATGGCACAATCCACGTCGAAGTAAAAGGCAATGCGTCGGAAGTTCCGCATTTCGAGCTTTTCGACGGCAACACTTCCATCGCGAGTTTCGATGGCGATTCTTACCATCTAGATAACGCCCACCTTTGGACCATCAAGGATCCTCATCTCTATACGCTTCGCATCTATTATGGAAGCGACGTGCGCGAGGTCCGCTTTGGTTTCCGCGACGCCAAATTCACCCCTGAGGGTTTCTTCCTGAATGGCAAGAAGACCAAGATCATTGGCCTCAACCGTCATCAGACCTACCCCTACTTCGGCCCCGCCGCGCCGAAAGGATTGCAGGATGAAGACGCCGAGTTGCTCAAGCAATCAGGCATCAACTTAGTGCGCACTTCCCATTACCCCCAAAGCGAACATTTCCTCTCTCGCTGCGACGAGCTTGGCCTAATGGTGATCGATGAGATTCCCGGCTGGCAATTTGTCGGCAAGGATGAAAAATGGAGGGAGAATTGCAGGGATTTCTGCCGCAGAATGGTATTAAAGGAACGCAACCACCCCTGCCTTGTCGCCTATGGATTGCGCATCGATGAATCCGGGGATGACGATGAGTTATATACCTCGCTTTTGGAAATTAAGAATAGCCTCGATCCGCGCCGTAATAGTCTTGGGGTCTGCAACTACAAAGACGCAAATGTCATCGCCGACGTCTATGGCTATAACGACTTTAGCTGCGAAGGCCTCGATCATGGCGTCGACGCCTCCTCTTCCATCAAGAAAAAGAAGGAACAGGCGTTGCTCATTACCGAAAGCAACGGCCATATGTTCCCCACCAAATCCTTCGACCCCACCTCGCGCCGGGCAGAGCACGCCAAGCGCCACGCTTTGGTGCTCAACGAAGCCCTAGGCGATTCTGGTTATTGCGGCGCGATTACTTGGTGCGCCTTTGATTACAACACCCACCGCGACTTCGGTTCCGTCGACCACGTCTGCCACCATGGCGTCTACGACATTTTCCGTAACCCCAAATATGCCGCAATGTTCTTCCAAAGTCAGCAGGATAACCACCCGGTTTTGGAGGTTGCCTCGTTAATGGAAACGGGTGACTTCAATGCGGCGTTATTGCCCACTCCCTATGTCTTTACTAACGCCGATTATGTTGACCTTTATCGCGGCGAGAACAAGGTTGGTCGCTTCTATCCAAACCGCGACCTCTATCCGAATCTCAAACACCCGCCGATCCTGATTGATGACATCATCGGCGACATCTTTGACGAGCCACGCATCTCCAAGGAAGACGGCCGCAAAATCGTCGGCGCATTCAATTACTGCGCTCAATATGGTTACAACAAGCTTCGCCTTCGCGATAAGTTGCTTTTAGCCAGAATGATGGCGAAATACCATTTTGGCTTTGATTACGTCTACGCCACCTACACCAAATATATCCAGTCCTGGGGCGAAGGCAGCATCTTGTGGCGTTTCGTCGCCTATAAAGATGAGAAGGTTGTCTCCACCTTAACTCGCGGTGCGTCTACGTCATTCCACCTTGAGACAAAGCTAAGCCGCGAAACGCTCGTCCATGGCGACACTTATGACTGCGTTGGCATCCATATCTTTAAGAAAGACGAATACGGCACGACCATGCCTTATGCAAGCGATGTGGTCCAAGTCGAAACCGAAGGGCCGATCGAAGTCTATGGCCCCTCCGTCTTTGCCCTTTATGGCGGCGCGAGCACGATTTACGTCCGCACCCTCGCCGCGAAAGGACCTGCGGAAGGCGTCGTCAAAATCACCTCCAACGGTGAAACGACGATCGTCCGACTGCTCGTCAAACAAGCCTAATCTCCGAGGAAAAATTGCATTTCTTGTTCGCGCAATGCCATAATATGGCATGCCTCGTTTTAAGCCGCTCACTCTTGCCTTATGTATGAGCATCGCAAGTTTAGGTGCCTTCGTTGGTCTTTCTTTTGCTTCGGACGCTAAGAAGGCTTTAGAAGTATATGCGGATGGGCCCACTAGTGGCGGATCAGTCCCCACCAATTTGACGTTACGCGACAACACCACGAATGAAATCAAAAGCTACTATTCCTC
This sequence comes from Bacilli bacterium, assembly GCA_017479485.1. GTDB lineage: Bacteria > Bacillota_I > Bacilli_A > RFN20 > CAG-826 > Alloenteromonas. The sequence continues at coordinate 1,935 of JAFVCC010000099.1, read as the reverse complement.
GTTGGAAGGTTTGGATGATTCCGAGCTCCAAGGGGAGAACCTGCTTAAAAACCTGCGACCGATTCTGCAGAATTTCAATTATTACAGCTATGACAACTGTTGGAAGATATATGAGATTACCGATCGTGACTGGACGCTTTCCCCGGCGACGGGCATCAGCGGTTATAATGACTCGACAAAGCAAGTGACCGGCTACAAGTATGGGGAATCCTATGAAAATCCCTATGTTCATCCGCTTTACCGTAACCGTGATGAATTTGGCGTTCCTATCGAGGCGGGCAGGCTCCACGCTTGGGGCGATCACAACGATTCCGGTATCAACCGAGAACACGTCTGGTGCCAATCTCGCGGATTCAAGAAAGACAACGGGGCGGGCGGTCCGGCAGGCACCGACATCCATCACTTAATGTCTGGCGACGGCTATGTCAATATGACGCCGCACAACAATAATCCCTACGGATTCGTCGACCGTTCTTCCATTAAAAATGATGCTGGAAGCCACGAGACTTTTGGCGTCTATCTAGAAGGGAACCTCTCCGGTGCCCCGACGACCAAACGAGCCGCCAGCGTAAGCAAAGTGGTATTTGAGCCACAGGATTGTGACAAGGGCGACATCGCCCGGGCTTGTTTCTATATGGCAGCCTGCTACAACAACATTTCCGGAACTGAGACGATCGACCAGTTCAATCCGAATCTGAAACTCGTGGACTACGCCACTTCGAGTTCAAAGTCCGAAATCTCCACCGCGGAAACCCCCGTAACAATGGGCATACTTTCCGATTTGCTTGCATGGCATAAGCTCGATCCCGTAGACGAATACGAGAAACACCGCAACAACCTCATCTACAATAACTATCAACATAACCGTAACCCCTTTATCGATTATCCAGAATGGGTCGACTACATTTGGGGAAGAGCGACGTATGACGAAAATGCCCATCGCGTCACGGCATTCGATCCAAACCCCACGGGACACGTTGATTTAGATTCCGACGTAATCTACGGCTACCGCGGTGGAGATATTCCCTTTGTTCCTGATGAACCCGAAATCGAAGCCGTGTGGCAAAAGGCAGACTCCGTAGCCATAGGCGATGAAATCATGCTTGTCTATGAAGACGGCAGCAAGGCAGTGAAAAGCCCCTTTAACGCTGTAGCTTTAAATGGCATAAGCACAGCTGAAACCAAATATGGTACCCACGAAGGGATTGTCCTCGAGCAAGACGAAAGAAAAAACAAATTTTTTAATCATTCCAACGCGTATACCTTACTCCTTGAAGAAGGAAGTCAGGAAGGAACGTTCGCGTTAAAGAACAGACAAGGCCAATACATTGGCCATACTGGTTCGAAAAACACCTTAAATCAGTATAAGGAAATAACGGTCAACACCTCATGGAGCATTACCATCGCCGATGATGGCAACGCTACAATAGAGAATTGCGCAAATACCAATAGGCTTCTTGAGTGGAATAACGCTGAAGGCCAATTCCGTTTCGCAGCATATCTCGGAACTTGTGAAACGCCTCAAATCTATAAACTTGATGCCGAGTACGAAGCATCGCAGTGGGCCGCAAACTTTATCGAGAATTGGACTGCAGGCTGCAACCCTGAAGGTGGCTATGACGGTTCTTTGATGCACTGGGACGACGCTGAGGAAGCGTACGGAGGATTGGCACGTAACACCCAGGCCTTAATCCGTGAGAAGACAAAAGACGAATCCACCATTTGGAGCGCCGTGGAATGCTATGACTATATCGTTGCAAAATATGGCACTTCTACCTTTGCAGACTTCCTTGAACGCAATCCTACTCCAAAGGCAAATAACCGCTTTGAAACACCTCTTGTTTCTCAAAATAATGGTGGTTTTGCTGTTGTTTTTGCGATAATTTGCGGCGGTTTAGCACTTGTTTCGATAACGATGATCATAAGAAGGTTCCG
>JAFVCC010000098.1 GCA_017479485.1 Bacilli bacterium | reverse complement strand
TTCTTCAAATCCTTTAACGCTTCCTTGGAATAGACCAAAGCATAACGCTTCATTTGATCCCCAACTCCTTGGCGACCTCGTCGCTCGTATAGGTTTTGGGGTCCTTCAAATATTCTGCGTAGGCACGATCAAAAGCCTCCAAATCGTATTGGTCTTCAAGCATTTCGAAAAAGGCATCCTTTATTGCCTTATTCATAGAAATGCCATTTGCCGCCGCATAACCCTCCAAGGCTTTGTACTCGGCATCGGTCATTCTTACAGATAGAACAGCCATGGATATCCTCCTTAACTACATTTGTAGTCACTACAATTGTAGTATATGTAGTCTTGCCCGTCAATCGCATGGCAAGGCTCCGCCTAACGGCGTCATTCCCTTCGACAATTCACGGACAATCTTTATCTCTTTCTAAAAAAATAATGAAATAGATCGTTCATCCTATTTTCCTAAACAGAAATCTAAAGAGTTGATAATCAAAACAGTAAAAAGGCAAGACGCTATTAGTATCGATTGGGCATTAATGGCCTCGCTTATCCTTTGCAAGGCTTGCGCTCCAATCGATCGGTTTGTCCTTCTTTATATGGATGCCGAATCCGATGACTTCACGGCTAATGAAGTAACGGTTCGACAACAGCTTAATTTGGTGGACCGTGAGGGACTCGAACCCGCGACCCGCTGATTAAGAGTCAGCTGCTCTACCAACTGAGCTAACGGTCCATGCTGCGCTTTTCGCGCTTGTGAATAATAGTACTAATCCAAGGCGGGGTCAAATCTTTTTTATTAATTCGCGCGCATGCGCAAAACCATACGTTTACAAAAGCAGCCCGCATAAGCCCATAGACCGCTCAAAGACGCATAGAGCTAGGCTTTGGTTAAGGTGACCTTAGCCTGCGTATCGCTTCCCGAGCCCGTCAACGTCACCTTGAAGCTCCAGCCTAACTCCTTACCGGAATTGAGCTTAGTCTGGTTCGCGAATTGGTTCTTAAAGCGCGACATAGAGAACTCCGCGCCATTGCCAAAGAGGTCGCTACTATCAATCGTCGCTTTGTTATGTAACGGAGCAGTCGCGGAATTACGGATGAGTTTGAGGATGCTGTATTTGTCGTATTTGCCGCCTAATGGGGTGCCATAATCCTCGTCATCGACGGTGTTGGTGAAGGCCGTGCGGGTGCCATAAGTTCCTTCGCGCGGATCGACGGTGAGGTCCGAAATCGAATACACGGGGTAGTTATAATAACCATCGGACTCAATTTCGTTGCACGCGACAAGCCGTGCATCGACGTGCCAAAGGCGAATGCCAATAGACCTCGGACCGAGGATGTTTTCATATTTATAATTCGCGTCCAATTCATTTAAGCCATATGGGGAATAAAGCTCGAGCAAGAGATATTCGTCAAAAGGCGAATCAACGCTGTTCCAGGAAGGAGTCAGCAAGATGCAGTCATGCTCTTTCTCGTAGATGCTTAGGGTAATCTCCGTGGATTCGGTAGGGATATACGGGTCAGTCCAGCCTAAAGCGATCGCCGAGAAAGGATCATGGCCGCCGACGTTATAGTCCTGCATGCTGAAGCCGCCGGCATGGTTATACTGACTAGGACCGTAGTCATAATAGTCCTCAAGCCCAAAGACGTGGCCCATCTCATGGATATAGGTATGGGCGTCGGGGAAACAAACCGTGTTATTGCCTTTGCCACAGCGGCTTAACCCCGTACGGCTTGAGGCATGGCTACCATCGTACATGAAGTCATAGGAAGCCCAGAAGAAAGCGTTGACACCCGGATTGGCCTTGCTTTGCTTTTCATGATCTTGAAGCCAAAAGCAATAAGCCCAGAGGTTACCATAACGATCCGATTGCCTTTCCTTACCCAAAGAGACGTAATCGGGCGCGGCATAGATGAGCATGACGCCATCGAGGTAGCCGTCGCCATCTTTGTCGTAGTCGGTGCGCTTCTCGCTCGGATTCTTGGAGAAATACCATTTTGTCGCGGATTCGAGCAGTTTTAACGTATTCTCCCCTCCTTCTTCCGCGGCAGCGAAGTCCATATAGGAAGAAGTGGTCTCATACCAATCCGAAACCGTTCCCGACAATTTTAACCGGCCCATCGACTCGGTTTCGTAGTAGGACTTGACGCTATGCCAGCCTGTTTCCGCCGTCGAACCGAGATAGGTCTTGCGGATATCTTCGCGGATCTGATCGCGCCGCGTCGGCTGGATGAAGGTCTTCGAGTCGCTGAACCAAACGGGAATCAAGAGCAATTTCGACTCGCCAAGGCTTGGCGAATAAGAAATAGTGCCGACGCCATTTTCGGTGAAGGTCGAATATTGAAACTTCATCGCGGTCTGTCCCTCTTTGACGTCGTGGGGCACGACGGAAATGGGCGTAAAGCTTTGAGGCGGGGTCACGTGGCTCCCACCTGTAGGAAGCAAATCGTAAATCGTCTCCGCGCAAGAGCATAGGGTTAACGCCGAGAGGGCTAGAAGGGCAAGGAATCGTTTGTTCATAATGTCGCCTCGAGGATATTGTAATCGATGTTGGCCGTTTCGTAAGCGTGATATACGCGCGGAAGCGATATAGGAAAAAGAGGTTCTGCAGGGAAATCCTCGCAAAACCCCTTTGAATTTTGGTTTATTCGCGGGTCAATGTGATGGCAGCCTTCGCGCTAGCCCCACTGCCTGAGATCGAGACGGTGAAGCTCCAGAGGAGGTCTTTGCCGCTATCGAGCTTGCCAGCGTCGGGGAATTGCTTCGCGTAGTCCTCCATCGAGAAGGAAGACCCATCGAGGAAGAGCGAGGACTCGCTTAAGAAGTCATCGCCCCTAAGGCCCATCTTTTTGTCCGCATGGATGAGGTGGAGCAAGTCGTACTTATCATATTTGCTGCCAAGAGAGGTGCTGTAATCCTCATCACCAAAGGTGTTGGTGAAGATTTGCTCGACGCCATATTTGCCCGCAGTCGGATCACTGGTGAGGTTTTTGACATTATAGACAATCGATTGATTACGAAGCTCATTGGCCGCGTGAAGCCTCGCATCGACGTGCCACAAGCGGACGCCCGTAGCAGAAGGTCCTTTGGGATATCGCGGAGCATCGTAGGCATAGGTGCAATCGAGCTCATTGAGACCCGTCGGAGTGAAGAGTTCGAGCAAGAGATATTCGTCGAAGGGAGAATCAACGCTATTCCACTCAGGGGTGAGCAAGATGGTCTCGTGGGTCGTCTGGAACGCGCCGATCTCAAGCATGATGGAATCGGTCGGGATATAGGGATCGCTCCAACCGAGGGCGACGGTAGAGAACGCGTCATGGCCACCGATGTTGAAGTCCTGCATGCTGAATCCCGCCGCGGGAGAATACGCATTTGGACCATAGTCATAGTAGTCGTCTAAACCGAAGACGTGGCCCATCTCGTGGATAAAGGTGTGGGCATCAGGATCCATATGGGAATTGTTGCCTAAGCCATAGCTGCTCTTGCCGGTGCGGCTTGATGCGGTGGAGCTATCGTACATGAAGTCATAGGATGCCCAGAAGAAGACGTTCGCGCCTGGGTTATTCACATCGTTCTTTTCTTCGTCTTGCACCCAATAGCAATAAGCCCAAAGGTTACCATACTGTTCATATTCGCTATCGCTGTCTTTGCCCCAAGAAGAATAATCGGGTGCGGCATAGATCAGCATGACGCCATCGAGGTAGC
>JAFVCC010000097.1 GCA_017479485.1 Bacilli bacterium | reverse complement strand
TCTTAGAAGACGTCCGGCACGTTGAAAGCTTCTTCAAATACTTCAATAACGCCCGCAACGCGGTGGAGACCTTTGGCAGCGCGGCGCAGCAGGAGCAATTCATCGCCAAAAACCAGGCTCTTTTCCAAGGCAACGAAGTGCCCAACATCCGCCTTAACGAAGAAGTCAACATCACCATTCCAGATGTAGACTTCGAAGCCGTCATCAACGCGATTGAAGAAAGCACGGTTCTGGATGAAGCGGGACTAGAGGACGTCTACAAAAAAGCCAGTCCCAAGATTCGCGAATTCAATCTGCCGATGACCCAAATCGTCACCGCCATCAAAGCCGATGCGGATACCTTATTTGAGGCGCCCATCGCCAAAGAACTCAAAGAATCCTTGGATTTCGCCAATGGCGAGATGGTCGAAAAGCTTGGTGAGAACCTCGTCGATACCGCGTTTGAGACCAACTCCATCGTCCCGATGATCCACGCGGTCGATTCCTTCCGGCAATACGTCCATGACCAAGGGCTCGATGAGAATGCCATCGTCAACCATAACGGCAATTTCCGCTATATCGATCCCGGTTTCGCGAATCCGGAAAACATCAATGCATTCAAGCCTTTTTTGCAGATGGAAGCCCATATTCCTGAAGACTATCAGGAAAAAGTCAAGGGCCTTGACGCCATCGTTAACGAGCAGGGCCTTTTGCAGGAAGCTTCCGGTGGAGAAACCGGGTTTAAGGAATATGGCCTCATGGACTATTTCGTCAAGCAGCGCGAGTTGAAGAAAGCCCTCACCGACCAAGCCAAGCTCGTGACGGCAGAGGAAAAGCGCGAGAACTTGATCCGTATCGACCGCCTCAGCAAAGAGACGAAGGAAATCATTTCCCGTTACGACAAGGTGCTCGATTATATCAAAAAGAACTTCGATCTCGAGAACATCAACTTTCCGGGCAACGTCTATGGTGGCCGTCCAGACGAAGTCAAAGACGGCAACATCGACAATTGGCGCCCCAATCTCCCTCCGCGTTACGATTTCGAAAACGCGAAAGCCGTCGTTTTCCTCAATGGCTTTACCCAGTTAAAAGCGGCCTGCCAGTGGGGCGACGTTACCATTGAGGAATACCTCGCGAGTCCCGGCAAAACCTATCTTAAAGCGGTGGAGAACATCGGCAGAAAAGAAGACGCCAAGTATTATCTCCCCCGCGGTGAAGAAAACCCCTTAGGCAAACGCTTGGCCCGCGTCTTAACCCACTCTTCGCGAGCCTATGGAATTATCAAGGGATACAACTTGACCGGCGGACGCGCCATGGAGTTCATGATAAACACCAGCAATGACAAGGATAACCTCGTCCACAACACCATCGTCACCAGCATCGCCAAGGAATATGAGATTTTGTATAACCGCAACCCCGACAATTACTTTGGCAACCAGTTCGAACCGCAAGTCGAGAACATCAAAAACCTCTTTGCCCTCGGCGATCAGGAGGACGACCTTTATAAACTCAGCAACTCCTACCGCGACAAGGACGGTAACCTCGTGCAGGCGGACCGAAACTATGAGCAAGCCCTTAAGGCACAAGGCAACATCCCTCTCGACCAGCAATACCAAAAGCTCATGAATACGCTGAGGGACTTCGCTACCGAACGGAAGTACATGAGCGATCACATCGAGGAGTTTGACGGACCCGATTCCCAGGGCAATCCTCCCGAGCTTAGCGCTCATAGCCTCGGCATCGTTTTGGCCGTCGGCAGGGATTATTTCGAAGACCTTATGCTGGCCAATGACCTCTCCGTCGCTTCCATCCAAGATGATGCCTTGCGCGAAGAAGTCACTTCCTTCTTGATCGATCCCGTCGGAACCCTCATGAGCAAATACGTCAAGGAAGAGGATTTATCTACCGAAAGCCTGGCGGAAGTCAAACAGAATTATAAAGCCGTCTATCTCGGCGAACATCAAAAGGAGGGGCAAGATTTCTTCCGGAAGTTCAACCAATACAACCAAAAGGTTAACGGCTATAACACCGGTAAGTCATTTACCAAATGCCTCGATGACAACAAAGGATCTTGGTGGGAACGTTGGCGCGGCAAAACCTCCAAACAATACATGACGTTGCAGCGAATCGGTCGCGAGGCGGCAAAATCCGAAGGCAACATCCCTGGCGATAATAGGGCCCTCTATAGCGCCGCTAAGGCTTATAAGGCCTACAAGTTGCCTGAGGGCAGAACCTTTGAGCAACTCAATTCCACCGAGAAGAGGAGAATCGAATTCTGCGACTCCATCATCAATGCCTACGAAGCCCAAAAAAGAGAAGCCGCCGCTGAAGCGGAGAACAATCAACCCCAAGTGGCCAACGATCCCGTGCAGGCCGACTTCCAAAACCAGCTGAATCAGGACCTCGCTCCAAATAACGCTCAGCCTAATAACGACATTGAGGCCCAGGCAAACCCCGCCGCCGAAAAAGACCCGCCGGAAGACGAAGGAGTCCAACCCTAAACAATTCTTTTTCCGTTTCTAACCCCCGTGTCATAAAAAACATGGGGGTTTTGCGCCGGTTTTTGGGATAAATTGCAAATTTATAGCTTTTCTTGCAGTGCACTCTATGCAACGATGCATCAGCCCTCATTTCGCTGCCACAAAGATTACGGTCTCAATCGTTATACCGTCAGCGAAATGAAATACGGCTGCTCCATGATCCTTGGCGTCGCCGTCGTCTCGCAGTTTCGGCGAATTTGCAAAAGGCAACGCCGTCGACGGCGTTGCCCAAGTGACCCTCAATAAGGCTTCTGAATAGCTATTCGTTTTGCGGCTTTTCCTGGCACGGCAAGGCCATGACTTTGCGCAATAGAGGATGAGTTCTTATTCACCAATAAGTCGAAGGAAATCTTCTTCCGGAATGGTTTTGCTGTAGTAGTAGCCCTGGATGTGGTCTGCACCCATCTTTTCTAACTTCTCCGCGACCTCTTTGTCTTCGACGCCTTCAAAAAGAACGGTAAGGTTTCGGTTATGGAATATGGTGAATAGTCCAAGGAAGAAGTCGTCTTGCTGATTTTGAGCGAGAATCTTCGTCATGGAACGGTCGAACTTCAAAATAGAGATATCGAGCTGAAGGATACGAGAGAGGTTGGAATAGCCGGTGCCGAAGTCGTCGATGGCGATGCGATACCCCATCTTGCGGATGGCATCAATGTTGCTTTCAGTCGATACGTCCGCCATAAGGACTGCTTCTTCGGTGATCTCAAAGACGATTTCATCAGGCTTAATCTCGTATTTTTCTGCAAGGATTTTGATGTCGCTAGAAAGATTTGGGTTCAGCAATTCAATGGGTGATAAATTCACCTCGATATAAGAGAGCCTTCCACGGAGTTTCGCTGCAAAGAACTCGAAGGATTTTTCCATCACGATGCGCCCGATTTCCCCGATTTTGCCTGAAGTTTCAGCATAGGGGATCATCAACGAAGGCATGATTGTTCCGAAGTCATGGTCATTGAGGCGGAGCAGTCCTTCCGCGGCAACAAAGTCCTTTTCCTTGATGGAGTAGATGCCTTGGTAATACACGGAGAAGGACTTGTTTTCGATGGCGCGTTGGAGAATGTGGTCGAGGCTGAATAAGATGTTCCCTCTTTCGTGACGGTAGGGCGCTACATCGAGGAATTGCTTGCCCGTCAGTTTGGGATAGGTGCTGCTAAAGGCGATCAAATCACTGACGTCATTGCAGTCCTCCGGACAGTTAACGAGGCAGATTTTCGATTCGAATTGGAAACGGATGCCGTTATGTTCCGCAGGGACGCTGAATTCGTGACGGACCAAATCGAGCATTTCCTCGTCTTTGCTTCGTTCAGAATAGATGAAAGCCAAAGTGGAGTTCCCAATGGAATAAGTCGTGACAGAAGAATCTATTTTGTGCACCTTTTCCGAAATGGAAGCGCAGCAAAGGCGAAGGAAGCCAATCGCCTGCTCATGCGGGCATAGATTGTATAAGGTAGCAGCATTTTCGACGACGACGAAGATGACGCTGAAAGGCTCCTTTAAATCAAATTGCCGCGTCGTGTTGCCCAAGAATGAGCGGTAGCTTGGCTGCATCAATTTCTGATCGATGAAATGCTCGGGGCTTTCGATGAAAAGAGAAAGCGTGAGCAGCGTAATGGCGACGACGAGCATCTCCACGAGCTCCATCGGCACGAGCAATTGGAAGACCGAAACTCCGACCTGGACTAAGAATACGCCGACGACGGCTGCAATCTGCGCTCTGGAATGGTATTTACGGCTGCTAATGACGATGATCACCGCAGCGAGCACGTAGAGATAGCTTACGGCGTAAGCAGTCCACCGGAATGGGCCGCGCACATATTTCGGACCCTCGACATAATCGAAGATAAAGCGGGTGAAGCAGTTCACGATCAATAGAATCGTAAAAATGAGGATGGGGATAAGAATCAGGAAGAAACTCCATTTCTTGCGGATCATCTTGTAGAAGATTTTCCCGAGGCTACACGCGTATAGAAAGATGGATAATGCGGTACTCGCCCGCGAAGCCATAAATAACGTGTTGAGGGCGAATAGGAGCGAAATGGGAAATGTGCTGATCGAAGCCAAAACATCAAGGATGGCGGAGATTAAGGCGCAGACGAGGATGAAGAAATATAACTTATTGCCGATGCCAAAGAACTGCTTCTTCAAGATGATGGCAATCAACAAGAAAACCAATATGACGATGGCGGCGTAATCGAAATATAAATTAAATCCCATGCTGAATTCAGAAGCGCTTGCCACAACCATTGTACAGGGTAAAAAACAAAAGTCAGTTGATTTCATCGGGTAGGGGCATTATTTCTAAAGAATATCGACGATATTCCCCAATGAACTAAATGATGACCCTTAATCGTTCTCCAATCGGATTTCTTGCGGTAACACTCAGACGCGTTCCTCCATCTTGCGTGTTTGGAGCATTCCTCGTGGGCACTCATTTTGAAAATAAGCGGGGTTTTGCGATGAAAATCGAGATTCGATGAAGATGACGTATTTCGTTTTGACGCAGTCTATGAGCGTAGCGCGGAAAAAGAGGCCGAGTCCGAACCGAAGTCCATTGAAAGCAGATGGAGAATCCTATTTTTGTGCTACCCCTTCGCCATTGCTATCGATAGAATTATCGGTAATAAGGTGGAAACAATATGAAAACCAAAACATGGGCGGTCTTGCTACCGCTTCTTGCAACCTCGCTGACTTCCTGCGGGGCCGTTTCCAATTATGCCGATCACCTTGAAGATTATGTGGAGACCATGCGCTTCCACGAGAAATTCAATATTCTTCAATTGACCGACATCCATTGGAGCTACGATTCCTCGACGCTGGCGTCGCGAAATTATCTCGATAAGCTGCTTCAGCAAGTCCAAAAGCACATCTCGGATACTCAAGGAGCCGGTGCCAAGATCGACCTCATTGAGATCACGGGCGACCAGTTCATGCTGGCCAATGCCTACCACGTCGAGACCTTCTTGAAGTTCTTTGAAGAGAAGGCCGTGGAATATGGATTCCTCTACACGGCCATCTGGGGCAACCATGACCGCCATGGCTTATATAACCCCAATTGGCTCAGCGACCAATTTGGCAAAGCCGAGCACTGCATTTTCATCGATCCCGAGGATAACCTCTATGGAAGATCGAATTTTGTGATTAATTTGACGGAAGACGGAACTTCCGCCTCCACGACCAAATGGCAGCTAGCCAACCTCGATTCGGGCGCGAGCTTTTCCGAGACCGCGATTTCGCCTTTCCGCGATTATGATTACATTCGCGAAGACCAAGTTGATTGGTGGCTTAAGGAACATGCTCGGGTAGGGGAAAGCGTGCCGACCATCGCGTATTACCATATCCCTCAGCAGGATAACCTCGAAGCGTGGAACGCCATCCATAATGACGGGGCGACTTATAAACACAAATTTTTCAAGCTTGAGGGTTTTGCGGACAATGGTAATGAAGCCTATGCTTCAAAATTCATTGAGGAAGGCCGTAACCATAATCTTAAGGCCGCATTCATGGGACACGCCCATAACGTGGACTGGACCGTCGATTATAAAGGTGTCGTACTGGGACTTGGCGTGAAGACCGGCACCGAACTCTACTTTGCCCACATCGATACGAAGGACACCGATCCGGCGATGGTCGAAGGGCTTGCTTCCGTGGGTATCAACGAGAACTTTGACCTTATCGGGGCGGCTTTAGTGACGCTTCAAGATGAGAACAACTTCGAATTGGAACACCTCTATTACAATGAAAGGGCGACCTCGGATTTCGTCGCATGGGTCAAGTGGTAATTATGAAAAAGTTCTTTGATCGCGAGGCCTTCCTTCTCTCGGGCTTTGATAAAAAGCAGAAGAGGCAGTCGCTCCTCGTCTCCCTTCTCCTTGTCTTGTTCTTTATCGTTTCCGCGTTCACCTTCTTTAATGCTTTGTATGGCTTTGTGGACGCAATTGGCTCCATCGTCTCGGGCTCGATCGATGTTGCCTTGCGCGATATCGTGCGTTCCATCCCGTTAATTTTGTCCGCGTTTATGTCCATTTGGGCGTTGCTTTTGCTTCAAGCTTTCTACCGTAACCCAAATCCTGAGCGCTGGAAGAAGTCGGTGATGAAAGATAGCATCTGCCTCCTTTGCTTTGCGTTAGCGAACCTACTATTCGTCATCATCGGACGCTTTGCGGGAGTCTACCTTTCGCTAGTGGAAGGCTCGCCCTCGCCATGGTACCCCTTGGATTCCGTTCTCTTTAGCTTGATCTTCATCGCCCTTGGCGTCTTGGCCATACTCTATGTGAAGCGCGTGGCGAAAGATTCCCCATACGTGGTCCCTTCTCGCGGCGAAGTCCGTTGCAAAGCACGCGGCCTATACTGCACCTTCCTCGCCTTCTGGTTACTCATGGCGTTATTTGGCTTCTCCGCAGGTCTATTCAGCATCTTCATTTATGACTTCCTCCACGGTCACGCCTTCTTCGGCGTCGCGACGGTCATCGCCTATTTGATGCCCCCGTTATTCTTAGCGGCCTGGGAGTTCTATTATCACGAGCTCAAGATGGAGAACAAGAAGCGTTTCTTGTTGCCTTTAGCCATCGTTGGATTAGTGGTTTCCATCTTCGCCGCTGCATTATATTTCATTTCTTTAGGATTGGACCGTGACGCTCCATCCAACGCTGGATTTGGCATGTTCCCCATCGCCTTTGCCGCGAGCGTCAACATCGCGACCATGCTCGTTGTGGCTTGCCCGCTGATCGTTTCGATCGTCGCGCTCATCAACGGTTTACGGCTCCGGAAAAAGGCTAATTAAGCAAGATTTTCCTAAAAACCACCGTAAAACCCCATCCATTTTCTCCATAAGCATTTAGTCATTCAAACTTGCTAAAATATTATGGCTATATGAACCCCATCCTTTTGTTGAATATTGAGACCTACGAAAATGCGCCGCGTGGGCTTGTGGTCCTACAGGCGCTGATCGATTTGATTCCGGTTGGACTCTTTTTGGCTGCATCGATTATTTTGCTTCATGCGCTTCATAACAAAATGACGAAAGCGGGATATGCTCTTTTTGGCGGCGGTTCCGTTATGGTGGCGGCCTCGGGCGCTCTAAAGGCGTTGCATAAATTCTTCATCGGGGCAGCGCAGGTTGATTACTCCATTTTGGACAAGCAATTTATGCCTACCCAATCGGTCGGGTTTTTCCTGATGTTTATCGCTTTGCTGCTTATGGTCATCAAAGCGCTCAAGAAAGGGACCGAAGTACGGTCAATCGTTGCTCCGGTTTTCCTTTTTGCCGTCCTTGTTATCCCTGAGTATACAAGTTCTCTCCCTTTCGTCGTCATGATGATCGTCGGCGGGGCAGGGGTGCTTATCTCCATGGCTGTGCTTTCTGCACGACTCAAAAATATTCCTGCGGCGATTTGCTTCGGCTTATCCATCGTCGCGATGCTTGCAATGGGGTACATGTCTTCTCGTTCCAGCTATTCCACGGCCTGGTTTCAGATTTTGATCAACACCGCCTTCCAAGGCCTCTATCTTGCGGGTGCGTTGCTATTAACAAAGAAATCGAATCTGGGCGACCCAGATTGCTTCCCGCACTGATCAGTCTTTATATCTGAACGTCATTTTTTCGCCAATGAAATCATGCGTGGTTTTTCCATGGAGAGAATGAAAGCAAATCGATACAATTCCGATTAATCCCACTCTGAGGCAATCATTATGAAACTAGGCGTCGACTTATCCATCCAAGACGAATTGGATGAACTTCATCCTGTTTACACTTATCACGGCGAAAAGATCGAACCGTTTTCTTTCTTCGCGAACCATTCGGGTATTTCGGTCGTCCGGCTGCGCTTATGGCATAACCCCTATGATGAAGAGGGTCATCCTTATGGGGGCGGAACCAACGACTTAGAAACGTTCATCCGCCTCGCCAAGAGGGCGAATAATGCGGGCATGGATGTTCTTCTTGACTTCCATTACAGCGATTTTTGGGTTGATCCGAGTCGCCAGATCCCTCCCAAAGCCTGGAAGGGCTTGGATTATGAAGGGATCAAAGCTGCCTTATCCCAATATACCCGAGAAACCCTCCTCCGTCTCAAGAAGGAAGGCATCCGCCTCGCTGGAATCCAAATCGGAAATGAGATTTCTAACGGTATGGTCTTTCCCTTCGGCTTTTTGTGGCGGGAGCACTCCGCGGAAACCGGTGGGGGATATCAAGGCCACTGCGGTCTCCTCAAAGCAGGCTACGCAGCTGCCAAAGAAATCTATCCTGAAGCCAAAACCGTGTGTCACTTAGAACACGCGGGTAGCTTCGATATGCAGGAGCCCTATTTCGATGCCTTATTGAAAGAAGGAGTGGAGTTCGATGTCATCGGCGAATCCTACTATCCCTATTGGCATGGCGGTTTGCCCTTGTTCAAGG
>JAFVCC010000096.1 GCA_017479485.1 Bacilli bacterium | reverse complement strand
TCTTGGTGACGCGGAATAAGTCGGAGTCATGACAGACAACGAGTTTGCCGTCTTTGGATAAATGAACGTCGCATTCAAAGGGCATGTTCGATTCAATGGCTTGTAAGAATGCGGCGCGGGACTTTTCGGGGCAGCGGAGGTCATGCAGACCGCGGTGGCATACCCCGCGAGCAAATCTTGAGCTCAGGGATTTTTTCAGATTGGGATTCATGCCAATAGCATATCCTTATTTTGTGCTCTTTGGTGATTTTGTTTCATTTTTCCTCGTAAAACCCCAATGAATTTCTATGTGAAGAAACTTTTTCCTCCCGCGCTTAGCGAGCGTGAGATAATGTTAGGCGATATGGAACCCAAACTTCTTGAAAAAATCCGTGCCGAATTGGCTGCGGCAAAACGTGTTGTCTTCCTCGGTGGAGCCGGGGTTAGCGTCGCTTCGGGAATCCCCGATTTTCGAAGCCCCAATGGTCTATACAGCCAGAAAAGGGCGGATGGGATGAGCTACGAAGAGCTTCTCTCCCATCATTACTTTATGCAAGACCCCAAGGGCTTTTATGACTTCTATTGGCACAGCATGGTCAACCCCTCCGCTAAGCCCAATAAAGCCCATTTGGCCTTGGCTCGTTATGAAGAGAACCACAATCTTGCCATTTTGACTCAGAACATCGACGGTCTCCATTCCCTCGCCGGCTCTCGCCGCGTCTATGAACTCCACGGCTCGGTACAACGTTACCGCTGCATGAAATGTGGGAAGGCATTCGCCCTCGGCGATCTAAAGCCTGAGGGCGTTCCGATCTGCGATCGCTGCGGCGGCATTATTAAGCCAGACGTCGTCCTTTATGAGGAAGGACTTCCCTATGATGACCTCGAAGCAGGCATCGATGCGGTGAGCAAAGCAGATGTGATGATCGTGGGCGGTACCTCGCTACGCGTTTATCCTTTCGCGGCCATCCCTCAATACTTCCGGGGTCGCTTCTCGTTGCTCATCAATAACGAAGCAACGCCATTAGACCGCGAATTCGATGCCGTCGTGCACGAAGACATTGGCGATACCCTGGAGGCGATACTCCAATGAGCCGTTTCTTCCGTCATTTTGGGCTGGTCAACCGCCACCGCTGGCATGTTTTCACTAACGGCTGCCGCTGCGGCATTGGATTCCATTGCTTTTTTCATGACCTCAGCAAATACCACCCCAAGGAATTCCTTCGTTCGGTGAAATATTTTAACGGCAAGCATTCGCCGGTATTCGAGGAGCGCCTACAGAACGACTACTTTTCTTTCATCTGCCAACGCCACACCCGCAGAAACAAACATCATTGGGAGTATTGGACCGATTATTTCCAAGGCCATATCCTCGCCATGACCATGCCTTGGAAATACGCGACCGAGTACGTTTGCGACATGCTCTCGGCGTCTTATTGCTATGATCCCAAAACCTTCACCAAAGAAAAGACGCTCAACTATTTCCTTGCTCGCGCCAACCACTATTACATGTCCGATGCGACGAGGGAATACGTCGCATGGTGCCTCACCCGTTATCGGGACCTTGGTTTTGCGGGACTAAAGAAAAAAGATACCCAAAAGGCATATGAGGAAATCACCGCCCGCCACGACCGGGTCAAAGTCTATGATGCCCTCGCGCAGGTAGACGCATTGCCCCCTCGTGCGAACGAGTTTATAATTCCGTCGTCTTTACAGGATAAACAACCATGAAAAGAAGCTTTGTAATCGGATGTGGCAAACTCGGCGCAAGCATTGCCAATGAACTCTCCCGCCGTGGGCTCGACGTTATTGTCGTCGATGCCGACGAGTCTTCTTTTGCCTTGCTCGACGACGATTTCTCGGGCGACCCGAAAGTGGAGGACGCGAGCGACCTCGATGCGCTCGTGGACATCGGCATTGGAAACGCGGGCGAAGTATATGTCACGACCGGAAACGATAATCTTTCCCTTTTCTTAGCCCATGCTTGCGCGATTGAATTCCGCATCCCTTATGTCTACGTGCGTTTCGACGATCCGACGCTAGGTATCCTCGTCCAAGGGCAGCCCAACATCAAACCGGTCTATCCGTTCCAGCTTTCGCGTGACCGCCTTAGCCTGTTACGAGAAGGGAGCGAACAACAATGAAGATTGTCATCGCTGGCGGCAACACCCAGGCCGAATACATCATTAAGAGCTACAAGAGCCGCAAGAACGAACTCGTCATCATCAACCCGAACAAGGCTACCGTTGAACGCCTTCGCAAGGCTTGCATGGTGAAGATTTACCATGGAGAGCCCTGGAGCAGAATCGCGCTCGAACAGGCCAACGCTTTCGATGCCGACCTCTTCATCGCCCTATGCGAATCCGATACCGATAACTATGCCGCGTGCCAGATGGCGAAGAAGATGTTCAACGCCAAAAAAACCATTTGCGTGGTCGATAACCCTGCAAATGTCGAGCATTTTAAAAAGTTGGGCCTCGATGCGGTTATCTCTTCGACCTACCTCCTCGCCCAATCGATCATGTCCGAATCATCGATGGAAACTTTAACCAAAACGCTCTCCATCGATGATAACCGCATCGCCGTAATCGAGAAGGTTGTCCTCTCCCGCTACGCCATCTGTTTCAAAGCGATTAAGGACATTCGCTTCCCGAAATACGCCTCGATTTCCGCCATCTACCGCAACTACCAAATCATCATCCCTAGCGGCGCCGTCGTCATCCAACCAAAGGATACGCTTTTGATGGTTACCGCCCCAGAAAACTCCAAGAACCTCTTGAAGTACGTTGAGGCGGAACGTACGGAACCCATTAAGCCGGCGAAGGCTGAAAAAAAGCCGGTGAAAGAAGCGGTGGAAGCGCCCGCCCCCTCAGCTAAGGAGCCCGAGGCCCCCGCTAAGCCAACCAAGAAAGCAACCAAGAAGAAGGATTAAGCCATCGCGATGGAAACCTTACGTCAGCATATACAAAAGAAGATTGCCGGTTTTCGCTTAGTTTTTGGCTATTTCGGCTTATTTTTGATGCTGATCGGTTTCATCACCGCAGTGCCGCTTATTGTCCTTGCCTTCTATCCTGAAGAAGTTGCTGCCCTTCCATATTTTGGGTTCGTGGGGTTAGGGGACATCGTCCTAGGCCTCATTCTTTATTTCGTTTTAGCTCATGGCAAAAACAAGTCGCGCTTTGTTCGTCACGAAGAGTCTTCTTTGCTGATGCTCACTTGGCTCGGCGCGATTATCTCGGGTGCGTTGCCTTTTTGCATCGCCACATGGCAAGGCAACCTCAACATGGGCATCACCAAATCCATCTTCGAAGTCACTTCGGGCTTCTCGACGACGGGCTTGACGGTCTTCCGTGATTTCATCGATGTCGAGGGCGCATTTTGCCCGCACATTTTCACCTTCCATCGCGCCTGGACGAACTTCATCGGCGGGGTCGGCCTCGTCTTATTGGTCGCGTCCGTGCTTGGCGCGGGCGGCGGCGGCATGTCACTTTATGTTTCCGAAGGCCACTCCGATCGACTCCTGCCCAACATCGCGAAATCCGCAAAGCTCATTTTCGGTATTTATCTTTTCTATACTGTCATCTGCACTTTGGCGCTTCTTTTCGCCGGCATGCCTTTATTTGATTCGGTGTGCCACGCGATGTCGGCACTTTCTGGCGGCGGATTCTCCCCGCGAGTCAATAACATCGCTTCTTTCCGCATGTTAGACGGGCAAATGCTCCCGGGTGGCTTTATGCCCGTGAATT
>JAFVCC010000017.1 GCA_017479485.1 Bacilli bacterium | reverse complement strand
TCCCATATTGGCAAAGACCTGCCCAACAAGTTATTCATTTCTAACCCCGTGGCTTACCTTAAAGGCGCGGCAGACGCCAAAGTCGCGGAGATCAAAGCGAAGAGCTGGAAGGATAACAATGACATCGCGACCATGCTTAACTGCACTAGGCTCTCCCGCGACGTCTTCACCGATGAGCTTAACGCGGAGGTCACCAAGCACATCAAAAACCCGAAGATGTTCGACATGAAGGCCCGCTTGGAGCATGCCTTCGGCGGTCCGAAAGGTCTCAAGAAAGCCTATGATGCGACGAAACCCGGCGTCTTTTCGAGCGTGTTTGGTACGCGCTCGGTCGCTGCGGCCAACCTCGACCAGGTCTATAACGCCTTCTTTAAGCCCAATCATGCCCTCTATGGCGATATGAATAGCCTTGAAGGCGCGGCAAAAGGATACCTCCAGCACGTATTCCCCAGTTGGAAGCCTAGTGGCGTCCAACCCGTCCCCACCCAAGAGCAACTCGCCACCCTTAAGGGCACCCGCAAAGCCCGCGCCCTCCTAAGCGTGAACCTTCTCCTCGCGGTAAAGGCGCAGCGCGAAATGGAAGATAACTACCTCGAAACCATCGCCGAAGCGGAGAAGCAGAACCTCACCTATGACTACGCCATCTCTAACGCGGAGAAACCGGGCATCATCGTCGCCTCCGACCAAAGCGTCAGCGAATTCCAAAGTGAAGTGAACGAAAGCGTAAAAGAAGAGGAAGAAGAAGTCGACATCTACGCGGATCCTGAAAAAGAGGAGAACGCTCCCGAAGAATCCGTCGATTTGGAGTAAATCGGCATTAAAAGCAGATTAACAAGAGTCAGGTTAACTTAAGCGCACAACCTGTCTTTTGCGTTTTTTATCCTTGTTTCTAGCCTCTCATAGAAGTATGATGAAGGGCTGTAAGGTTACTCTTTTGCTAAACCTATATATTACTATATGTAGGTAGGGCATAACGGTGGCTTTATCCGCTTAATGGATCTCTAGCGGTAAACGGGGGACTTAAGGTCTCGCTTTGCTATTATCTAGGGCTACCCTTAAGCGCTGTTCATATCGCCCTTGCTATATAGAGCAGGGGTAGAAATAGGGAGAGATGATTTATGAACAAGAAAACATTAAGAATCGCAGGATGGGCTCTAGGCTTATCGCTTGCGGTTGCTGGGATTGGGGCTGTCGTAGGGACGTCTTTAGCCACCCATAATGACTACGGCCAGATTTTTAACGCTGCAGAAGCGACTTCTACATTGACTTTCACGGCTAAGTGTAACGGGAGCGGCACCGCTGATGACGACGTATCTTGGACCGTCACATCGGACGCAAGCGAATCTAATTTTGATGGCACAAAAGGGATTCACTATGGTACCGGCAGTGCAGCGGTTTCTTATTTGCGCCTAACGACTAGTGGTATTGCAGGAACGATCACTGGAATAACGGTAAATGCATCGGGCGCTTCTGGCACTTCTGCAAAACTTAATGTGACGGTTGGAGGCTCTGCATTTGGCACCGAAAAAAGCCTTACCTCTACGGCGACAGATCATACCGTTACTGGTTCCGCAAGCGGAACAATAGTTGTCTCTCTTACGCAGTCGAGTGCAAAAAAAGCCCTTTATTGCAAATCTATTGAGGTGACTTATGTAACAGCTTCATCCGCTATCGAAGCTACTGAAGTAGAAGCGTTGATTGATGCGATCCCTAATCCGGTTGTTAAT
This sequence comes from Bacilli bacterium, assembly GCA_017479485.1. Lineage (GTDB taxonomy): Bacteria > Bacillota_I > Bacilli_A > RFN20 > CAG-826 > Alloenteromonas. The sequence goes on along the minus strand of JAFVCC010000017.1, from coordinate 2,995 downwards.
ACAAACGCTTGCAAGTCAGCAATTGATGCTGCGAGGACCAAAGCGGACCAATACGCAGAGCAAGCTGGAAAGAACTATGCTGATATCTCAAATTATTCGGTATTGACTGCAGCCGAATCGACCTATGCTGAACTTCACGACAGGGCAGCCGCAGCTGAAGTTGATGCATTAATCGAAGCATTAGGCGAAATCACTTCATATAGCCAAAAAGAAGATGTCGATGAAGCACAAGCAGCTTATGACGATCTTACTCCGACACAACAGGGATATGTAAAGACCGCCAACGTCCAAGCATTAGAGGATGCGCAGGAAGTCATTGCGGAACTTCGGGATCGAGCTGCCGCCGCCGAAGTGGATGCCTTGATTGAAGCGCTGGGTGAGATTACTTCCTATAGCCAAAAGGACAGTGTCGATGCCGCCCAGGACGCCTACGACGCACTTACGTTAACACAACAAGGCTATGTTAAGGCATCCAATATTCAAGCTTTGGAAGATGCGCAGGAAGCCATTGCTGCACTTGCTCCGCTCGAAATTGAATTCACATTCGAATCTGTGGATGATTTTGAATTAAGGAACGCAAAAGACGAATTAGTTGCGACCGGAAGCTTTCAAAAGGCTAAAGGGAGCAATCCACCAGCTTGGAACGCAGGCAGTAGCGAAGCAAGGCTATACGCGATGGGTTACTTGGTCATCACCGTTCAACAAAATTTTGTAATGACAAGCTTTACCGCAAACTTTGTCGCGAATGAAAACAAGAACGGAGCTAAACCAACCGCCAAGTACTATGCTGGTGACGCAATCGATGATTTGTCAAACTACGATGATGCTTCCGGATGGTCCACATCGACGCCTTCTAATTTGTCCTTAGCAATGGGTCAGCAATTCATAATTTACGCGGATGGCACAGCAGGAAACCTCGGATTTAAATCTTTAAATATTGAATACGAGAAAGAAGTGGTTGTTACGCCAGAGGTACGTGTTAGTAGTCAATCCTTGATTGTCGGCCTCAATGGAAATTCAACTTTTACTGTTTACTACTTCAATATTAATTCTGATTTCTCTGTGGCGTCCGCCGATACAAATAAAGTACAGGTCTCTTATACTGGTGCTCACGGCGATTCTGGCGAAGCTACGGTTACTGTCAGTGGCCTCGCTTTAACCGGTAACACGCCGGTGAACCTAACTGTGAGCGCGGATGGAGCCGAAAGCAAAACTGTCGCCATAACCGTTAGAGAAATCGAGCAATTTAAACTTGCACCCAGCGTAGTTAAATTTGTCGATGGTGCTGAATTTGTTTTCTCAGATGGAAACAAAGTGGTTTCTGAGTATGATACCTCCAACAAACGGTACACGTTCGCTAGTGCTTATTCCGCTGGAGACGTTAAATGGGCGGATAGTTACATTAAGTTCACCTTAGGCGTGACTGAGGATGGTTATACCTTTTACGACAACACAAACGGGAAATACATTGCTTCGACCGCAAATACTAAGGTGGAATTAAAATCAAGCCTCGATGCGTCTTGCTACTGGTCTATTTCGCCAGCCACAGGAAACACGTTCTCGATTGTCAACGGTTCATATTACTTCTCTTGGACTAATAATGGCTATTTAGGCGGGTACACAAACGAGCAGAGTAAACTACGAGTCTACATCAAAGGTCTCGATTCTCTAACAACTGAGCAAAGTCTAATTGCTTTTGCAAAACGCTTCCTGCGATACGATACCGCTGCGTTGCCTGAAACGGATACTGGCACTTGTAAGGATGGCCGGTACCTGACGGCCAAAGCCGCTTTAGCGGGAGACTGGTCTTCTCTGCGCTCCGCATTAGAAGCGGATAATTCCAATTCTATTGGTAAGAGATATAAAGATTGGGCGAAGGCGAACAATGATGCAGCTCCATTTGATGGAAATACTACCGTTGTGACGCCAATTAATCCTGCTGCCTTGAACATTTTCTTCGGCGAACAGAACAATGAAAACGCGAGTGCTCAAGTCATCGCATTAATCGCGGCAGGCGGAGTTGTGTCTCTCGGCGGCCTCTTGCTCCTCCGCAGAAGGAAAGAGAACTAGTCTCCGAATTCAAACCACACTAAGCGTCTGTTCGAAAGAACGGGCGCTTTTTCCTCACCGAGGCGATGATATGACGAAACACGGAACCTCATTTCATCCAAAAAATAACGGGGTTTTACATACGAAATCTTCTATTTTCCTATCGGATTTCCCAGCGCATTACCGCCTACTCCCCATTAATCTGCGAGATCACTCCCATGCCCCACATTCCCCCGATTTCCCCAAAGCACAACGGAAAACGACCCTGTTACGCAGCAACCACCAATGAGAGACAAAACCCACTAGAAGAAATCCTTGGTAGCGCCTTATAGAAAAAGGAAGCCGCTCCGCTTTAAACCCTCTAGAGATTTCCCATAATCAATAGAAGCCATACCAATATCCAATATAAGGAGAAGAAGACCATGTTCGAAAAGCAGTAAAAGACAAGCTCCTCGACGCCTCTAGCCTCGAGGAAACCAAGCAGATACTCATCGACTATCCCGAATGCGACGCTGAGCACGTTCGGAACTAGATTCAAAATCATCGTTCCGAGAATAGCGAGAAACTCGACTTCGAAGAGCTTGACACGGTAAATGGTGGGGCGGACCGCGTTTGGAAGAAAGACGGCTGCGCGGCCACCTGCGAACCTAGCTCCTGGTGTGGCTCTAACGACCAATGCTTCTTCTTTGACGTGACCTACGACAGTTTCTGGGTATGCTGCCCCGATGGCCATGAGCACGAATTCAAAAAGCACGTATGCAAACGCTGCGGCTACGTCGAGGCCCATGTTCCCGATGATGGGGGGATGCGGCACCATATAATCGAAAGCGCGACGCAAGAGGCCTGCGTCGCGTTTATCTTTATTATGGAGCGTAAGAGGATTGCTCCAAAAAGTTGGCCCGAAATTGGCCCCAAAATCATTTTCTTTGTGAATTTGCTTTTTTTG
>JAFVCC010000095.1 GCA_017479485.1 Bacilli bacterium | reverse complement strand
TTCAGGCACCCTTGTGGTTGTATTCTCCGTTGTCATTTTCGTGGGTATGTTTGTCTTCATCAACTTTGGAATGGCGGGTTACGAAATCACCGTCATCGGCGAATCCGTAGATACCGCCCGCTACCTCGGTATCAATGTTAAGGCGTCAATGATTCGTACCATCGCGATGTGCGGCTCGATATTCGGCGTCATCGGATTCTTCATTGTCTGTGGCGTCCACCAATCCTTCAACGCGAATATCGTTGGAGGCAATGGCTTCACGGGCGTCTTAATCGCATGGCTTGGCCATTTTGATCCTTTAGAGATTTTGCTCTTCTCCTTCCTTTCCGCGGTGATGCACCAAGGCACAACGACTGCCGCTAGCGCGGTAGGCATCTCTTCGACGCAGTTCTCGGCGATTTGCACCGGCATGTTCTTCTTTATCATTATTTCTTGTGAATTCTTCACGAAATACCGTGTACGTCTCCATCATTCCAAGAAAAAGGAGGTCACGAAAGCATGAGCCCTGTCGTTTCCTTCTTCTCTCTCGCCATCAAATTCTCCACCGTTTTCCTCTTCGGGGCGACCGGGGAAATCATCAACCAAAAATCCGGCCACTTGAACATGGGTACTCCAGGCATCATGTATCTTGGCGCCTTGGGCGGCATCTTGGGCGAGCGCATCTATATGGACATCATTGGTCCGGATGCGGCGCTAAACCCGTTCCTCGTAGTTCTGTTCCCTGTTCTCTTCGCCATCCTCTTCGGGGCGATTGGCGGTACGATCTTCTCCTTCTTCACGGTTACTTTGCACTGCAACCAAAACGTTACCGGCTTAACCTTGACGACCCTTGGTGTCGGTGTTGCCTGCTTCTTCATCGGCACCATGAATACGACTCGCATGACCGAAGCGGGCGCACTCATGCAGCACGCGTTCCCGGGGTATGATAACTTAGGTTGGTTCGGGGATATCTTCCTTTCGCAAAGCTGGTTCACTTACTTAGGCATTGCCGTTGCTATCGCGGCAGCGGTGGTGCTTAAGTACACTCGCGTTGGCCTCAATCTCCGTGCCGTGGGCGAAAATGCTTCCGCAGCGGATAGTGCGGGCGTTAACGTTAACGGTTATCGCTACATCGCCACCATCATCGGTGGCGCGATCGCGGGCATCGGCGGTGCCTTCTATGAATTAGATAACGCGCGCGGAGCGTTCAACGTGGCCGACGGCATCGATGCCTTTGGCTGGCTTGCTCTATGCATCGTCATCTTCTCCATGTGGAAACCGGTCGTCGCTATCGGCGCCTCGTTCCTCTTTGCTTGCTTATCCATCTCGCCGACGTTCTTCTCGTCATACCTCGGCGGGGCGACATATGTGACCTATCTATTAAAGATGGCTCCCTATATCGCGACGATCGTCGTGCTGATCATCGTGTCGATCGTGGATAAGAAACTGCAGCCCCCAGCGAATCTAGGCGTGTCCTATTTCCGCGAGGATCGCTAAGTAGTTAGAAAGGAGGAAATCGAGGAAAAATTACCGCAAAAACCACTTCATTTCCCGAATGAGGCGTTTGGGGAACATGTCTGCTTGCCTACATTTTGAGTGATACCCGTCTATCACTGCTCGACGGGATAGTCGAGTCTTTTTTCGAGAGGAGAATTTATGCCAAAAACGAACTTAGTCTACAATGTCGAAGACAAGCCGAGTTGGGGAAAGACGATCATCTTCGCCTTCCAACAACTCTTGGCTATCTTGGCAGCCACCATCGCCGTTCCTGCGATCATCAACAATGGCGTGGGCACGAACATGAGCGCTTCCGCCGCACTCTTTGGTGCAGGCGCCGGTACGCTCGTCTACTTGCTCTTCACCAAATTCAAAAGCCCGGTCTTCTTGGGCTCTTCCTTCGCCTTCATCGGCTCCATGCTCGCCGCCTTTGCCGGTGCGGCTTCCATGTCCCTTGGCTACCTTGGCTTGATCATCGGCGCCATCTTCGCCGGGCTCGTTTATGTTGTTCTTTCCTTCATCGTTCGCTTTGTCGGAACGGGTTGGATTACGCGCTTCATGCCAGCCGTTGTTATTGGGCCTACGGTCGCGATCATCGGCCTTTCCCTCGCGGCCAATGCCATCGGTGATTTGACCACCAGCCCGAAGTATGAAGTCCTCGTCGATGGCGTTCCCGTCATCGAAAACAACCTCTGGCTTGGCCTCCTTTGCGGCCTCGTCACGCTCTTCACCACGATCTGTGTTTCCATCTATGGCGGCAAGAGACTAAAGATGATCCCGTTCATCTTCGGCATCTTGGCTGGCTATATCACTGCCGCGATTTTCACCGGCATCGGATATGCTGCCGGCAACGATGCGCTTAAGGTCATCGACTTCACCAAATTCCAGAACATCGAATGGCTCCCGCGCTTCACTTTCATCGAAGCGTTCACTTCCTTTAAGGACATCAGCGATGCCGGCACGTTCTTTGGCTATGTCGGCTCCATCGCGGTCGCCTATGTCCCCGTCGCGTTCGTCGTCTTCGCCGAACACATCGCCGACCATAAGAACCTCAGCTCCGTCATCGGGCATGACCTTCTTACCGAACCGGGCCTCCATCGCACCCTTCTTGGCGATGGCGTTGGCTCCATGGCGGGCGCCTTCTTCGGTGGCTGCCCCAATACGACCTATGGCGAATCCGTCGGCACGGTTGCTATTTCCGGCAACGCTTCCATCCGCACCATCCTGGTCACGGCGATTATGGCCATGGTGCTCAGCTTCATCGGCCCCTTCTCCACGTTCCTTGCCACCATTCCCGCCTGCGTCATGGGCGGCGTGTGCATCGCCCTCTATGGCTTCATTGCCGTCAGCGGCTTGAAGATGATCCAGTCCACCGATCTTGGCGACAACCGCAACCTCTTCGTGGTTTCGGTCATCCTCATCGCGGGCATCGGCGGTCTCCAACTCACCATCCGTAAGGTCACCTTGACCTCCGTCGCCTGCGCGTTGATCCTCGGCATCCTCGTCAATATCGTGGTCAACATCGGCAACAAAAAGAAAGCAGACTCCTTAAACGCGCCCGTAGAGGAAACTCCCGCGGATAAAGAATAACCCTCGATATCAATTTCCTCTTGGCCATCGCAATAGCGGTGGCCTTTTCCTTATCTTTCAGAGAAAGAGATTTTATTTCGCCTTTGCCCCGTGGATAATGTTGACGTGAAACGTCATCGAATCTCGCTCATCGTTATTACGCTGCTTCCGATTCTTTTCATCGCGGCAGGACTTGGCATCGGTAGTTTTTTCATCGGCTATTCGCAAGCCAAACAGGCGGATTACAATGTCGCCGTATCCAACGATGAGAAAAGCATGTTTTCTCTAACGGTCTCCGCGGGGCACGAACCCGAAACGCTTGTCCCCAAGCTTCGGGAACTCTACCAAGCAAATCCGAGAGATTCTTTCCCTACCGATCAAGCCGAAGCCAATGCTTATTATGGGCAGTTCCGGGATATTTATGAATTCGAGGAATATTCCGAGCTTAACGCTGCCTTTCCTTCCAAGATTGCCACTGAAATCTTGGACTATAACCTCATTGGTTTTCTCGATGAGGAGCGCGCACGATTTGTCGTGCTTTTAGCTAAGGGCGATCCCAGTCTCCGAATGCCTTACCTCGCGGGTTATTTCTTCGATGTTGATGTCGCGGTGTTCCAAGAATCCAATACCTTCTATGGCGCGTCATTTTATGACTCTGTTCGCGGAACGAAGTACTTTACCTCGGGCATAGCGAGCATGAAGAAAAATGAGGATGGCAAGCCCATGTTTTGGGTGTTACGCCAGACCAACGAGGCGACCATCTATCGCGCGTCCTCTAAGTTTCGTGATAACTATCTCTTGCTGATTTCCGTGACCTTCGTCGGCGTCGCATTAACCAATTTCATCGTGATTTTCTTCATCGTTTTGCGGCCCATTAAGAAACTATCGAAATCCTCAGACAAATACGTCGATGGCCTCCATGACGGCAAAATCGTCGACGCCTTTGAGCAAAACAAATCGCCCGTCGAAACCGAAATCGGTACCCTGAACGACTCCCTTTTCTACATGCAAGGCGCCATCGGGGACTATACGAACCAAGTTGCGGAAGCGGCGAAAAAGGAGCAGCAAATCGCGACCGAGCTAAGCCTTGCCGAGCGCATCCAATCGGGCATGGTTCCCTCTGCACCTTTAGTTACTCCGTCCGTGGAATGCTTTGGCTTCATGGTCCCGGCGAAAGAAGTGGGGGGCGACTTCTACGATTTCTTCCCTGTGGACGAGAACCATATTGGTATCGTGATTGGCGACGTTTCCGGAAAAGGCGTCCCCGCGGCATTATTCATGGCCCGCGCCCACACGGTCGCCAAGCTCTTACTCGGTTCCCATGACATCGACCGCATTAACAAAACCCTATGTCAGGAAAATGGAGAGTTGCTCTTTGTCACGGCGTTCTTCGCTTTGTTTGACACCAAAAAGCGGACCCTCCATTACGTCAACTGCGGCCATGAGCAAGCCTACCTCCGCCACGATGGGAAATTCACCCCGCTGGATCAAGACCCCAATATGCCTCTTGGCCTTGACGATACCTTCCCCTTTGTGCAGCAAGAGACCACCTTATCTGCTGGCGATGCATTATTCCTGTACACAGACGGATTGTCCGAAGCAACGGATTCCAAAGGTGCACTATTTGGCCGCATGGGCATCGATGCCCCGTTAAACGAATGCGCTTCGGAACGTGGCGATGGATTATTAAAAACGCTTTGGTCCAAAGTGCAGGAGTTTGTTGGCGACGCCCCGCAAAGCGACGATGCCTGCATGGTCATCTGCGAGATAAAGTAAGAAAATCAACCGCAAAAACCCAACCAATTTAGAAACTTAGGGGATTCCTCATCGCTGCGAATCCTCTTTTTTCGACTCGCGCTTGGAAATTTTCCGTGCGTTGATGGATTGGATTATGCGTGCCTGCGCGATTGAATCGCGCGTGCCACCCTGCTAGAATACCGCCATAAAAGGGGAGTAGCGTTAAGCCCATATCTCGTCACCACGTGGTAACCCCACCGGGAATGGACTGCATTAGCCTCGCGAGACCTTTTGGGAATCCAAAAGGAGCATAGTATGTACGAAAACAAGAACGTCAAAGAAACCTTAGACTCGTTTTCCGTCGCCCAACAAGAGGGCTTGAGCCTTGCCGAAGTCGAATCCCGTCGGCAAAAGTACGGACCCAACAAACTGGCGGAGAAAGGACGCGACCCCTGGTACAAGATCTTCTGGGGCAACATCAAAGACCCCATGACGGGCATCTTGGCGATCGCGGCCATTATTTCCCTCGTCTTAGCCATCATCGCCATGAACAAGCCGGTCGATGATCCTGCTCACGAAGGGCCTGAAGCCCTCGCCGACGTCTTCATCATCTTCGGCGTTGTTTTGCTTAACGCCATCATCGGTACCATCCAAGAGATGAGAGCCGAAAAAGCCTTAGAGGCCTTAAAGAACATGTCCGCCCCGACGGCGACGGTTCGCCGCGAAGGCAAAATTGTGGAAATCAAAGCCGAGGAACTCGTTCCTGGCGATATCGTCATCCTTGAAGAAGGTAGGACCGTCCCTGCGGACCTCCGCCTCATCACTTCTTTCTCTTTGAAGGCCGACGAAGCTTCCCTCACTGGCGAATCGGTGCCCGAAGAAAAGAACGCGGAGATGGTGCTTAGCGAAGAGGTGGGCGTTGGCGACCGCGTCAACTGTGTCTATATGTCCACCCCAGTCGTCTACGGCCGTGGCGAAGGCGTGGTCATCGCTACAGGCATGAACACCGAAATCGGCAAAATCGCCGACATGCTCTCGGGCGAAGGCGAAGAACAAACTCCGCTTCAAAAGAAACTCGCGGGTCTATCGAAATTCCTTGGTATTCTTACCGTCATCATTGTTGTGTTGATGCTCGCGGTGAAGATCATTTGGGCCCTCGTTCAAAACAACATTGCGACCCAATGGTCTCAGGCGTTACTGGATTCCGTCGCCCTTGCCGTCGCGGCGATTCCGGAAGGTTTGACCGCTGTCGTCACCATCGTCCTTGCGATGGGTATGACCAAGATGGTCAAGGTTAATACCATCGTCCGCCGTCTCGCTTCGGTGGAAACTCTTGGCGCCGTCAGCGTGATCTGCTCGGATAAAACGGGCACCTTAACCCAAAACAAGATGACCGTCGTCCGCACCTACATCGACGGAACGATTGAGAAAAAGGAACAATTCAATAAAGAGAAGCTTTCCCTTCTTGCCAAAGGCATGGCCCTTTGCTCGGATGCGCGAATCGAAGGCGGTGTTTATGGCGACCCGACCGAAGTTGCGCTGGTTGAATTTGCCTCCTCTTTTGGCATGCCAAAAAGCGAGCTCGAAAGGGATTTGCCCCGTATTGACGAATTACCCTTTGACTCCGTCCGCAAGATGATGTCGACCCGCCACAAAGGTGAAAAAGGCGAAATCCTATTCACCAAAGGCGCGATGGACCAAATCCTCAAACACTGCGACCGCATCCTTTTCGAAGGCAAAGTCCGCAAGATTGAATCTGCCGATATTGAAGCCATTCAGCGCGCTTCTGCGACGATGGCTGAAGATGCCCTCCGTGTCCTCGCCCTCGCTTATGCAGAAAAGACCGAGACGATTGAAGAAGAACTTATCTTCGTCGGTCTCGTGGGCATGGTGGATCCGCCACGCGAAGCGGCGAAGCCAGCTGTTGCCACGTTAAAGAAAGCGGGCATTACGACCATCATGATCACCGGCGACCATAAGGACACCGCCTTTGCCATCGCACGTGAACTTGGCATCGCTTCCGATCGTGCTCAGGTCATGTCGGGTGACCAGATTGATGCTTGCAGCGAAGAAGAACTCCGCGAAAAAGTAAAGACCGTGCGCGTGTTCGCTCGCGTTTCCCCCTCCAACAAAGTCAGCATCGTCAAAGCGATTAAAGCTAATGGCCTCATCGCCGCGATGACGGGCGATGGCGTCAATGACGCGCCTTCGCTTAAAGCCGCGGATATCGGCATCGCCATGGGCATCACTGGCACCGACGTCGCCAAAGGCGCCGCCGATATGGTCCTTACCGACGATAATTTCGCTTCGATTGAAAAAGCGGTTGAAGAGGGTAGGGGAATCTACGCGAACATCAAGAAGACGATCTTGTTCCTCCTCTCGTCCAACATCGGCGAGGTGGTGTGCATGTTCGTTGCCGCTTGCATCGGCTTGCCTTCTCCTCTTATCGCCATCCATTTGCTCTGGGTCAACCTCATTACCGACTCGCTTCCCGCCGTCGCCCTTGGCGCGGATAAAAAGCCCGACGACATCATGTCGGACAAGCCTCGCGACTCTAAGGAAAGTCTCTTCGCCCATGGCGGATATCTCCTTACCTTCGGCTATGGCTTATTGATCGGCCTCGTCACCTTATTCGCGTTCTTGGTCAACGCTTGGCAGGCGGGGAAATTCGCTCCCGCGGACATCACGGCCTTCTTCAGCGATACGAGTAAGGTTGCAGGTAGCACGTTGACTTTGGGCAAGATGCGTCTTGAGACCTCGCAAGCGATGGCCTTCTGCGTCCTCTCTTTCTCCGAGCTCTTCCATATGCTCGGCATGGTGAACGTGAAGAAGAGCTTCGTCTTCGTGTTCAAAGACAAGAACTTGTTGCTTTGGCTTTCCTTCATCCTCGGCATAGGATTACAGTTCTTCGTCATCTTCACCCCGGGTGTGAATACCTTGTTCAAAGTTTATCCTCCCGAAGGCGTCGACTGGGCGTGGGTGTTCGGGCTTGCGTTCATGCCGCTCGTCATCCATGAGATTGCCGCTCTTGTCATCCATCTCCGCAAGAAAGCCAATCGATAATATCGTCTCAAACAAAAAAAGCTGCTTTAGCGAAATATGCCGAGGCAGCTTTTTCTATGATCTAAAACAAAATGAGCTGGGTTTTGCGATAGGTTTACTGCAAATTCGTAGTGATCGAAGCGGACTGATTTTGGGAAATGACGAGTTCATCGATGTGGTTGCGGATGGAATCGGGGAAGCGGGCGCAAAGGCGTAAGAAAGCATCAACGAGGTTCGGATCGAATTGCGTTCCTCGTCCCTCTTTTAATTCAGAAAAGGCCTTCGCATCCGGCAACGCTTTGCGGTAGCTGCGGTCGCTCGTCATCGCATCGAAGGTGTCACATACGGCGACGATGCGGGCAGGGTAGGGGATCTGTTCTCGCTGAAGTTTGTCGGGATATCCAGCGCCGTCATAACGTTCATGATGGCTTCGCGCGACTTGTTCAAAGATATGGAACTGCTTGATGCCACGAAGGATGTCGCCGCCGAGAGCGGAGTGGGCTTTTATCTTCTCATATTCCTCGGGAGTGAGTTTGCCGGGCTTGCTTAAAATTGCCTCGCTGATGCCGATTTTGTCCACGTCATGGACGAGCCCTGCGAAATAAGTCTGCTTGCATTCCTGTGCATTTAATCCAACTTCCTCGGCGAGGGCTTTCGCGTAGGCAGCAACGCGGAAGGAGTGGCCTTGGGTGTAGTGGTCCTTGGCGTCGATGACCGAAGCGAGGGAAGAAAGGGTTTCAAGAGTTAGTTCTTCATAGGAATGTTTTTCTTCGTCCAACTCATGAGTCCTAGTCCGCACCTGGATTTCCAAAGACGCTTTTAGCTCGTTAAGCTCATCCAAGGTAGCCATGAGCTTGATGTAGTCCGGCGTTTCGATGGAGAAGAAAACGACGAGCGATCCAATCGCGGCCCCAAAAGAAGAAAGGAGCATGTCGGGAAACACGAATAGTTGCAAAAGGAAAGAGGCGAAAAAGACGGAGTAAAAAAGAACGGTCGAGATGAGCTGCCTCTTGTTGAAACGGCGATGCTTGACGATAAAGATGACCACAGATTCGACGATAAAGCCGATGCTAATCGTATTGACGCCAAGATAAGCTGGTCCATGGACGTATTTGCCTGATCCATCAAAGGAGAAGAAGAACCCAACAAAGATATTCACTAACAGCGAGATCAAATACAGAGTGAGGACGCTGATGTTGATGCGGTAGAAGAGCTTTCGCGTTTCTTTCTTTGCATCGGCGAATGCGAGTGAGACGGAATAATAGAGAAAGAACACGGCGACCATCGTCGCGGAGAGGAAATACAAAGTAAAGAGGATGGTATTTACGATGGGCGGAATGCGGTCCCCGAGGTCGACGGTAATGGCGGTGACAATATCGAAAGTGAACATGAATATCGTCGAGATCAAGAACATTTTGAAGCGCTTGTTGACGATGTTGGAAGAGGAG
>JAFVCC010000094.1 GCA_017479485.1 Bacilli bacterium | reverse complement strand
TTCCGTTCCTAAGAAGCGGGCGGCCAAGGAGCAGGTCGTGCCGCCGCAGGCGATTTGACGCGGTATCCGACGGAAATCACCACATCGAGACTATAGAAAGGAACGGGCTTGTCGGAATTTGCAATGTGCAAAAAATGCACGTTGCTTTTTTCTTCGAATCTCTCGGAGCGAATAACACAATATTCTCGGTTTAAAATCCACAAAGCTCTCGGAGATACATGGATTTCGCAGCGCAATCAGCTTATCAATTTCAGCTGAAAACGGAACGAACGAAGAACTACTTGCCTAGAATCCGAGACAAAGAATTGGAGGATCTTCTCGCCGATTTCGGCGCGGTGTTAATCCGCGGGCACCGATCTAGCGTTTAAGCGACTTGCAAAGTCGTCGGCCGCGAGGCACCCCTTGAAATCAGGGTTTTTCTTTTCCGAACTGTTTAGATACAATGTATCCGCACGGAGGAAACCGCCATGCCATATTCGATAAGGCTCAACGCCGAAGAGGAAAGGCTCGTCAAAAGCTATTGCACCCTCCACGGGATTTCCGTTTCCGAGGCCTTCAAGCGAACCCTCCTCGAGGCCATCGAGGACGAATTCGACCTCGCGGAGGCCGAGGAAGCGATAAGGAAATACGAGGAGAACCCCGTGACGATCCCTTGGGAGCAGGTCATGAAGGATTTGGACGTCGATGAAGTGGACGATTGAGTTTACGCCCGATTCGGCCAAGGAATTCAAAAAGCTCGACCGTTACACCCAGAAGATGATCCGCGGGTGGATGGTCAAGCATTTGCTTGACGCCGATGACCCAAGGGCCACCGGTAAGCCGTTAAAAGCAAATCTGGCAGGCTACTGGAGGTACCGCATTGGGGATTACCGCATGATATGCGACATCAAAGACGAGAGGATCGTGATCGTCGTCGTCAAGATCGGGCACCGCTGGGAGGTCTATGATTGACCACCTGCTTTCTCTTCTTATGAATCAGGGACGAATCGTATTCAAAAGGGATTTAGGGCCCTTTTAACGAGCTTCTTTTCTTGGACAAATTTTACTTTGGTAAGTGCAAGGCAAAATGCCGAAGCCCTTAACGTAATCAATCGCGTAATTCATTGAGTAATAGAGTAATAAATGAAAGAGGCGTTTAGTCTCAGCCACTGCGACAGGCAAAGAGAATTCCTTCGACTCGAGCAGGAAGATACCGAAGGATTTTTGGAATGTATTGGAACGATTGGAACGTTTGGAATGAATTGGAACGATTGGAATGAATTGGAACGTTTGGAACGGACTGGGTATAATGTAGATAGAACGAAGGAGGGTCAGATTATGCTGATCGGGTTATCGGACTTCAAAGCCCAACGGGAAAAGGGCTATTACGTCGACAAGACGGAGATCATCGACGAGTTGGTGGAGAGGATCGACTCCTCCACCGGCGTCATCATCAACCGGCCGAGGAGGTTTGGCAAATCGCTCATGCTTTCCATGATTGATTATTTCTTCAACGAAAAGCGCGATAGCAGGAACCTTTTCGATGGCCTTTCCGTCTCTTCTTCCCCCGCTATGTGCCATATTAACGCCTACCCCGTGATTCTTTTGTCCTTCAAAGACGCCGCAAGTGGAAAACAAAGCACCGTCGTCCCCGAGCTAAAGAAAGCTATCGCTTCCATCTATGGCGAGTTCCAAGATGACTTATTCCCCTCCCTTGAGTCCAAGGAGCGGAAGTATTATGAGGCCATCCTCTCCATGAAAGCCGACGAAAGTGATTATTCCTCTTCGCTGCTATGCCTATGCCGCTACATCGAGCAGGTCAAAGGAAGGAAGCCGATCGTCCTCATCGACGAGTACGACGCGCCCATCGAGCGCGTCTTCGATTCGCCCTACTATGAGGAGACGGTCTCCTTCTTAAAAAGCCTATTCATCGCCGCATTTAAGGACGTCACGAGCTTTAGCTTCGCTTTGCTTACCGGCGTTTTCGGCATCGCTAAGGGGACCCTCGGCAGCGGGCTCAACAACATCCCCTCCGACAACGTCATCACCAGCGTCTTCCGCAAGAACTACTTCGGCTTTGACGAAGAGGACATGAAGCGGATCTGCAAGGACTTCCATATCGACGAAGGCGAGCTACCGACCTTGAAGGAATACTATGGCGGCTACCGTTTCCCCAAACAGGAAGTCTATAACCCCTGGTCCATCCTCAATTACGTTTCTTCGTTCGATTACGCGACCTATTGGGTCAACTCAGGATCCAATTCGACCTTCGCCAAAGTCCTGAACAAATCAGATATCTTCCCCATCGACTTCTTGCTCGGTTTGCTTCAAGACGGACGAACCACCCACCTCGATCCTTCTTCCTCCTACGACACCATCTACGCAAGCCAGCCTAGCGGCATCCTCTATTTGGCCATGGCCGGGTATTTCTCCGTAGAGAAATGCGGGTTCTCCGAATACCGCGTATTCGCCCCAAACCTCGAGACGCGTTACGCCTTCCTTGAGGAAATCAAGAAGAAATACAAGGACCAAGAGGGCCTTTCCCAAATTAGCGCCATCCGCTCTTCATTGCTTCGAGGCGATGCGAGCGCCTTGTCCTCAACCATCAAGGACACGTTACTATCCGCGCTAAGCTATTACGATTTCTCCGACGAGAAGAATTACCAGATCATGGTGGGGACGATGCTTGCCCTCGCCTGCGGAGATTGCCGGACTAAGTTTGAGGTTATCGCCGGGACCGGTAGGTGCGACATCATGGTCTATAATCGTCAGCAGGGGCATTTCGGCGCAGTCATCGAGATCAAATACCACGCCAAGCCCATTTCCAGCGCGAGGTTACTCTCTAGCGCCGAAAACGCCTTGAAGCAAATCGAGCGAAAGGAATACGTCGACGAACTCCAAATCCATTCTGCCGACCCCATTTACGCCTATGGGTTCGCGTTTATGAAAAACAAAGTGGCCATCAAAGCCAAACGAATCAAATAAACTCGCGCCCTTCTGGATTTATCAAAGGCAATGAAAATGGCCCGGAGCAGTTTAAATCGCCGTACTAGAGGACTCTTTTCTTTAGAAAACGCAAGGGGAATTACCGTTTCCAATCTGCTGGTTTCTTGATCGTCTCGAGCCGATCGGTCGTGTGGTGGTTATATGAGTACTTCTTCACTTCGGTTCCCTCAATCGTCTCGTATTTCCTGGAATTCTCGTTCTTGAGCGTCACCGAATCCGATACGATGCCGAGGAGGTACTCGGTTTTCGAGGCGCTGTAGAGGCAAGAGAGAACCAAGGCGTTCCTAAAGAACTTGCCGTTTCTGGAGAGGAAATCGATGTTCACGTGTAGCCCCGCCTTCTTGATGAGAAAGTAAAGCACCATCGCGGAGGTCCTGGTGTTCCCCTCCCGGAATGGGTGGATGTGCCAGAACTCGGAAACGAAATAGCAGACCTTCTCTATTTTCGCAGAAGGATCAAAGGCGTCCCAATCGATGGCTTTGAATTCCTTTTGAAGCTCCAAGAGGGCGGTATCGATATAAGATGCGAAGACATAATCGACGGATTTGCCTCCCAGCAAAGGCTCGGCTTTGTAGATGTCGATGGTTCTTGGTTTGCCGGCCCAATCGTAAAGCGCGGAGAAAAGCCTTTTATGGATTTCCAGGAAATCATAAATCGAATGGACTTCGAAATCGCTGTTCCTCAAACGGCTTATGGCGAGGGAGGCAAAATCCGATTCCGCTTGGTCAAGCTTGTCGGGATCTTGAATATTCAGTTTATTGATAAGGACATTCGTTCCTTCGTAAACATAAGGATCTTTATTCATTGTTGGTATAACCTCCCAATCGCGAACTGAGCCGTCTCATAATCGATCTCTCCGCGGGAGTAGAGACGCATGATCCTCTGAGCGTCATCGGAAGGCTTGACACCATCGACAGTCGCCACCGAAATGGCAAATGAAAGGTCTTGATCCTCCTTTTTGGGAAGGGACAATTCGAAGGGCATCCCGTTATGGTTTACCGCTGCCGTCAGGAAAAGCATTATCGCCTGGCTGGTGGTTAGCCCTAAAGAAGAAAAGATCCTGTCGGCTTGTGTTTTGATATCTTCAGTCACTCTAGTATGAACCGTTTGCGTTTTTGCCATAATCATTACCTCGCAACTATTGTATCACATTTGCGACACACATATATGCAAACAGTTTTAATCACCTTCCGAACACTATTGCATCAAAGCAAAAAGTCAAAAACCCGTGATTTCGTAATCCCTATCGCTTGTTTTTGCATATATTTCGATTTCAAAACCGACTGAAAAATACAAAAAAATCCCAGACCAATTAAGGTTTGGGATACGGGTACTGGTGGTGTAGCGCCCCGTACTGGACGGTATCCGCGTCCGGTTTGCTGGTTGCCTAGATTTTGGAAAGGCCGTCTTACTAAAAAGACCAAGCGGAAATTCGGTTCATTGTGGAAACGGGTATTTATTGTTGCGCCTTGTTTCGCCGTTGATATTGAACTTATCGATATAGCGACCAATTGAGCAACTGTGATAATGAGGATTGTTTTGAAGATAAAAATCGATTTGCTTTATCCCTTTGCCGGATGTCCGATCGTTGATGCCGGATAGAAAACCCTCTAATGGGATAACGATTCCTTCTTGTGAAGAATAATTGCTTACATTTTGCATCTGACCGTAATGGTCTAAAGCCCGCTCATGCCCTCATTCGCAATGAGACCACATCCTCAAGACATAGACGATGTGTTTTTCTTTGTCGACCTCGTACACGAGACGGCGTTGGACGTTAATTCTGCGAGAATAGGATCCACTTAGGTCTCCGACAAGCCTTTCATAGGGTGGCGGATTGCGGAATGGATCCTCTGCAAGAATTTTGCAAAGAGCCCTCGCCTTTTCGGAAAGGCCGGCGGATTTCAAAAGCTCCCGGTCCTTGATGGCCCTTTTGGAGAAAAGAACCTCGTACATCGTTTACCACTCCTCGTCCAAATTTAATTTTTCGTAGGTGGAGCGATCCTGTTTCTTTGCTTCTTTGTAGCCTTTCATAAAGGCGGGGATGGACATCAAATAAACTGTCTCCATCAAGGCGTTATAATCGGATTCAGAAATCATAACGACGTTGCCGGATTTCGAAGTCACAGTCACAGGCTCGTTGTAGGCGACAACATTCTCAATGGTTCCAAATAAGTTTTTTCTCAGCGCGGTAGCGTTTGTAATAGACATATTTCCAACCTCCGCGCTTATTATGTATGTACATTTTTATGTACGCAACAACTAGCCAAAGAAAACCCCCAAGCCGTTGAGACTCGGGGTATGCGTTCAATGGTGGACCAACGCTAACAACAGAAGAACACCTTCCTTAGTCGAAATAATATCGATGGCATCGCAGCATTAATCAAGACTGATAATTATGCAATCGTCATAAAGCGTTTACAAAGGTTAAGATTACGCGCTTTAAATCATTGATATCAATGTCTATCCATCTAGCCGTCGGACGAGCGGCTTCGGCCAAAAAGAGGTCATTGTTCAACGCATCGTCGATTGAGGCTTGTAATTCAAACATGTCACGGGGTCTTCTCTGAGAATTATCAAAGAATAAGTTAAGAATATCTGATGTTTTTCGGGCCGAGACGCCACATTCTTGAATGAGGTAATAAATGTCATAGAGATCTTTGTGCCTTGTAGATAAGACACCTAGCCGAGCAAGGGATAATAGCTTTTCTGCACAGATTTGTTCTGGAGGATTCACCTTTAACATTATGCCATCGCCTTCAGAATCGAAATGAAAGGTAAGTTTCTCTTGATCGATTGCGGTATACGTGTGTACGCCGATATCCAATTTAAGGCGAAGTTTCGAGCGAGAGGAATCGGATATAACGACATGTATTCTAACGCCACGGTAGTCCTCCTGATGCAATTCTTCCTGTTCTCCCACCAAGGCAATATGAAAGCCATCGTCGATGGAGTTCATCTTTTTGATAAAAGTCCTTACTTGCACATGACTGATAGAAAGAGCCTATTTGTCGCTCTTTTTCGAGAAGACGTCCCTGTATTTGATCCTTTTGTTCGTCGAAATGGCCATTTCAATGAACCTCGCGACCTTCTCCACGCGGTTGGGCGGGTCGCTCCAAAGGAACCAAAAGAGGTCACACCAGCGGCCGAGTTCGGCCCTCGCGAACCCACCGTGTTTCCTGAGGAAGTCTTTGAAGAACGAATGGACGCGGTTCACTTTGCCCAACGGGTTTTTGTCATCGGGCAGGCCTTTGGTCTGCGCGGTAGGATGGACTTCGCTCTTCAACCCTAGCCTGGATACGAGCACGGAATGGGAATTGTCGCCGTCGTGGACGAGGGTAGAGCCCGGCGCGATGTGCCCGCCGAACAGCTCCCAGGTGCTCTTCTTTGAAGGCTTTGAGACACATTCCGGCAGGATGATCGTGGAATGGCCGTCGGTCGCGGCGCCGATCGCTATCTTGTTGCGGGATATGCCGCGGAGCGCCTTGCCGCCCTTGGTCACGCGGTCCTTTTTGTCGACGGAGACGAACGTCTCGTCGAGCCAGACCCTGCCCCTGAGC
>JAFVCC010000093.1 GCA_017479485.1 Bacilli bacterium | reverse complement strand
CCAAGCAGATCGCCGACGTCCTGGAACACAGGCGCGGAACCCCACACAAAACCGCCCTCAGGATCGCCGACCGCCTTAAGGAATACGCCTCCGAATGCGTCTCAGGCGTCCCAGAAAGGTCCGAGTACGTCTCAACCCTGAGGGCAGCGGTCAGCAGGATATCCCGCCTCGAAGCCGAACTCGATTCGGTGAACGGATCCTTGGCCAGACTGCTGTCCAAAGGCCCCGTCTATCCGTTGATCAAGTCGATACCCGGCTGCGGGGAAAACCCCTCAATCCTCATCGCGGCCGAACTTGGGGACGCGAGCCGTTTCACGACCGCGAAGCAGCTCGTCGCGTACTGCGGCCTCGACCCGACCATATTGCAGTCGGGCCGGAACGACGGCGAGCATTACTCCATCACGAGGAAGGGGAATTCGAACCTCCGTTCGTCCCTCTATCTTACCGTGACGATCATGCTTCGCCTCGGGTACGAGAACCAAATCACCTCGTTCTACAAAGCGAAAAGAAACGGCTCCCTCAGTCACAAAGGAGCCGTCGTCGCCGCGTCTCGCAAGCTCGCGTGTTGCATATTCGGGATGCTTAGGACGGGCGCCTGCTTCGAAGCGAAATAGATTATAACCAATAATTCGAAACACGGCTCAAAGCGAGCATGTTTTCGTAATACTATTTTTCAATGCTTGACGGCGATTATCTAATTTTCATTCCTATGGCATCGAAAGAGAAGAGAACATTGAGCATCTTCGTCGACGAAGGCGGGGATTTTGGGCCGGCCGATCCCCATTCTCCCCTATACGTCGTCGCTTTCGTGTTCCATGACCAATCCGTGGATCTCAAAACCAAGATTGACTATCTTTCCGAACTCGTCGCCAAATGCGGTTACCCAGGACATGCGGTGCATAGTTATCCGCTTATCCGACGTGAGGCCGAATATGCCGAAGAGCTCTCGGAGGTCCGGTATAAACTCTTCCGTGCCCTCTATTTATTCTCCTTAAACGCCGATATTGGGTTTGGCTCCGTGGTCGTGGAAAGGAAAGACTGCCCCGATCAGGAATCTTTGGTGAGGAGACTATCCGTTGAGATTCACTCCTTCCTGACTTCGCATCGGGATTTCTTTTCGTCGTTTGATGACGTGCACGTTTACTATGACTCCGGCCAAATGATTCTAAGGAACATCCTGCTCACGACCTTTTCCATAGACCTGTCGATACCTTTTGAGCTAAAGAAGGTCATTCCCTCGGATTACGCGTTGTTCCAGACCGCAGATCTTTGCGTGACTTTGGAGACCTTGAGATGGAAGGCCGTAAAAGGAAAGCTGACGAAGTGGGAGATTGGCTTTTTCGGCTCGAAGACCCAATTGGTGAAAAGCTTTCTGCGGCAATTTGAGTTGAAGCACATTTAGCTTCCTTCAACAATAGCTCATTAAAAACCCGGCCTGTCCCCTAAAGAAACGATCCATGGTATTTGCTGGTTTCATTGCCTACTTGGACCAGTTTCACTTTTTGGGGACTGGTTTCAAAATGCGAATAACTGCCAAAAAGTCCCGCTTTTTCGCGTGCATATAGGAATGCAGGAAGTTATATTCACACCCACCTTCCACGTAATATTGGTAAATACTGTGGTCCACCGCTAATCCTCCGCGATGTTAAGGATTTTATTGACGTCAGGGCTAACACCAAAGAAATCATTGTCGTAAAGGTTTTTGATGTTCACGTTGTTGCGTTTTTCTATCGCCGCTGCGTTGGTCCATGTAATGATGTCATCGCCGCCTTCCTGCGTCTTGCGGATGAAATTAAACGCATGGTTTGGTAAGGGCAAAGATAATAGTTCGGTGTTGTGCGTGGTGAAGAAAAGCTGTTCGCCATCGTCGAGCAGGGAAATCATTTTCGTAAGGCATGCGATCTCGATATCGGAATTGACATAGGAGAATTGTTCGTCCACAAAATAGAAGCCGTTCTTGTGTTTCTTGATGGAATATATTACCCCAGCAATATTCACGGCGTATTTCGTGCCAGAAGAAAGCCTTCGAATCGAACTCAGTTTGGACTTGTGCGTAACCGCGACGGCGTCTTTATCGCGAAACACGATGACATAAGAATCGGGGATTTCCGCAGAGGGGTAGACATCTTTAATCGAGGAGTCCATCGTAGTGAGAACCTCCCGATAAATGTCACAGAACTGTTTCTTATCTTTCTCATCATATTTGCAGCTGATGAGATCAAAGCCATCTTCAATGGAAGGGAAAGAGAATTTGGAGCCACCGAATTCAAATTGGTCTAACGCTTTCACATAGTTTTCAAACGGCTTGTTGTCGTCGAGTTTTGCTACCAGCGATTCGTAGGTATCGCTTGCTTCTGCCTGGAGAGACCTGAGCCTTACGAGAAGTTCCTCGTTACGAGCTTCTTTTTTGATTTCAACGCGGAAGAAGAGGCCATTGCTAAAAGCGCAGTCCATAAGAATAGAGCAACGCTTTTCCTCCGAGCTGATTAGGCTATAGATGTTGTTGGCTTCTTTTTCATTTAAAAAGCGGAAGATGCCCAATAATGCTCGGCCTAAAGAAGTTTTGCCTGAAGCATTAGAGCCGACGATGACATTCACCTTGCGGTAGCGTATCTTCGGGAAACGTACGAAATACTCGCCTTCCAGTGAAGTGTTAACGAGCTTCTTGGGGTACGAGAAATCGGTCGAAAACCCGTTAAAGCAGAGAATGTTATCTAAATCCAAACGCAATACAGCCATGTGAGTTATCCATTGGTTCAAGTTTTTTGAACAAATGTATTATATACGCTGTCCGCACGTGCTTCAACGAGCCACTAGGTTCCGAAGTAGATCGCGAAATCTCCAAGAGGAATTTATAAGCAACGTATGTAAACAAGATGACTTCTCGTTGCCGTTATAGCGGTTTAAGCATCTTTGACCGCCAATCGGATATTGGTCCATAAATGAAGGATTTTTTAAGGGTATAAACACGTTTCATGGTTATAAACTAAAAATTTGTTACTTTTCGGCGCGATTTCTTGGTTTTTGCGGGATCTTTGCAGCTATCTGAAGGTGCCACCACGGGCGGGTCTAAGCAGGGCTGTAGACTGCGCGCAAAATGAAATCCGAAAGCCAAATCTGTCTTGCTAAACACTTTTACGACAACCATGCAAATTGTTCAGTCATACTAAACGCTTTAGCTCAAATGCGTAAAGCTGTTTAGTAGGAGAGGTCAAAGCCGCGATGTTCATAGGGTTCCTTAATCAGGGCGTCTGCCATAATTGACTATATTGTTAATTTTTTATAAAATATTGGTATAAAATTAACAGGAGATATCCTAATGTTCGGCAGAAACCTTCGATATTTTAGGCTAAAGGAAAATTTAACGAAAAAAGATTTAGCGGCCAAGGCAGGCGTATCTGCCGCGCTGATCACTTATTACGAATCCGGGGAAAGGCAGCCAACAATTCAAAGCGTAAAATCTTTGGCTACCGCTTTATCTATTTCTCCCGCGCAACTTCTGCAAAATAGACCCAATATCGCCTTTTCCCATGGGGCGTTTCGAAAGAGCTCTTCCCTAAACAAGGCCGGGCAAGAGAAGGTCCGCTCTTTCGTCGAAGACTATTTTGCTCGTTTCTATACCGTGCTTTCTTTTTTTCCTGAGGATACACTCTCGCCATCGCCATTCACCCCTCATCAGAGCAATAAACCATTTGATGACGCGACCGACGCGGCAAAGCGGTTTCGAAAATGGCTCGATTTGCCTTCCTCCGGTCCGTTGCCTAATTTAACGAACCTACTAGAAAACAAAGGGTTCTTACTTTGCCCCGTAACCGCAATTTCCGGGTTTTCGGGCCTTAATGGATTCGTATTGAATCGCCCCTATATCGCATTTAATGCAGACGAGAGCTCCGAGCGCATCCGCTTTACTTTAATCCACGAATTGGTCCATTTGTATTTTGGTATCGAGGACGAAAACGCTGTCAATGAAATCGCCGGCGAAATTCTCTTCTCCCGCGAAGATGCCTTGCGAGAATTAGGGCCCAAGGTCAAAGGAATCGCATATTGGATGGTGGAATTGGCCAAAGAATATGGCATCTCCATGTATTCGCTGATCTATAGCGCGAACCGCTACAGCATCGTTTCCTCTTCTCTAGCCAAAAGTTTCTATATTGAAGCGGGCAAAAAGGGGTGGAAACGAAACGAACCGTCTCGGTGCGAAAAAGAAACCACCACTCTATTCGAACAATTGGTGTATCGAGCCGTTAACAATGATGAAATCTCGATTCAGCGTGGAGCGGAGCTTCTCCGCCTTAGTTACCAGGAAGTAGAGAATAATACCAAGGCAATTGGGTGACGCAACGATGAAACGACCGGTGAGCTCGGATACCAATATTTGGATTTCCCTCTGCAAGCTTGGAGCTCTCCAAGAGGCTTTTCGCTTGGATTTGCGTTATTTGATGGAACAAAGTGCGGCAAGAGATGAAATACTCTCTCCCGAACACTTGCTCGCAGAGGTAAGAAAACTCGGACTAGAAGAGGTGCAGTTATCGGAAGAGGAACTCCTCTTTGTCCTGACGCGTCAATCCAAGTACCCGGCATTATCTACTTACGATTTGTTCGCGCTCGCCATAGCGGTAAAGCGCAGTATCCCTCTGCTCACTGGGGACGGACGGCTTCGGAAGGCCGGGAAGACGGAAGGAATCGAAGTCCATGGTCTTCTATGGATCATCGTCTTGCTTCGAAGGCAAGGAATCATAATGCCGGAAAGGAAAGATGAACTACTTGACGCGATTGAAAACGATCTCGGCACCTATCGGCTCAAGAAAGAAGATGTCGAAATAGCGAGGAAGACTGTTTAGCCTTGGCTTACGATATCCGTAGTCGTGATGAACAAAGCTTATTTTTGCAAGTTTTGTGCAGCGATAAGAGACGTCAGGGCAATTCATACTACATGTGCCCTTACAGGTACTCATTGATTCTTCTACCTATG
The DNA here is from genome assembly GCA_017479485.1 of Bacilli bacterium. GTDB lineage: Bacteria > Bacillota_I > Bacilli_A > RFN20 > CAG-826 > Alloenteromonas. Next base: position 886 of record JAFVCC010000093.1, on the reverse strand, counting down.
TGTTAATGGGGGGAAGAAATATTAGCCATTGGCAGAGTTGGGCAAATATGATTTACCTTTACTTTTCTACCCGATTACCTTTACTTTTTGAACTGTTTATGGCCTAATAAGTAAAGATTCATTGAGGACGCACTGCTATGTATTCTTATCAACCATTAGAAGCTCGGCTCCATGCCGTCGGATTAAGAAAATCCGATCTATCGTCGAAGCTTGGCATCTCGTCCAGGACTATTGCCAAGATATCCAAAGGAGAAAAAGTCGCGACTCATGTACTTTTAAAAATCGCCGCATTTCTTCACTGCGAACCCGACGAACTCTACATTGAAGTCCTCGACAACCATATCCTTCAAATTCTTCGGGAAGAGAAGAACGCGAAGGTCAAAGGCGGCCTTTATCACGAGACTCAGGTTCGCATGACATATAACTCCAACCACATCGAAGGCAGCAAACTATCCGAGGAGGACACCCGCCTGATTTTCGAGACCAGAACCATTCTTTCTTCCGGCGAAGCGATTCCCGTTGACGATGTCATCGAAACCAGCAATCACTTCCGCTGCATCGATTATGCCCTCGATGTCGCCTTGGAGCCATTAAGCGAAGAAATCGTGAAACACTTCCATCTCCTTCTGAAACAGGGAACCAAGGATTCCTTCTTAGATTATTTTGCTGTGGGCGATTACAAAAAGCGCGCGAACGTCGTTGGGGGAAGAGAGACCTGCAAGCCTAGCGATGTACCCCACGTGATGAGAAAGCTCATTGAGGAGTATTCCAAGAAAAAAAGCGTCGCCATAGAAGACATCGTCGCCTTCCATGCCGAGTTTGAATACATCCATCCGTTTCAAGACGGACCCGGGAGAGTGGGTCGGCTCATTGCCTTCAAGGAATG
>JAFVCC010000092.1 GCA_017479485.1 Bacilli bacterium | reverse complement strand
CGTCATGCTCTTCCTTTAAAGCGAGGGCGAAGCCATCGCGCTTCTCCGCTTCGATCTGCTCGCCGCGGTAGGCTTTCTCAATATCCTCAAGAAGCACACTTAAGGAGAAGCCATCGCTCGCGATATGGTGGGTGTCGAGGAAGAGGTAACGTTCCTTGCCTTCATAGATTCGAGCCTGATAGAAGGGGCCTTTTAGGAGGTCATATGGAGTCAAGGCAAATGGCATCGTGGGGTCTTCCTTGATGCGTTTGACATCTACTTTGTTCTTTAAGCACGGCACCATGCGCGGGTTGCCGGCTTCGTTGACCTTAAGATAGCCCTTGAGATACGGGTGGGCATCGATGGCCGTCTCAATCGCTTTTTGTAGGCGGTCGAGATCCACGTTTTGATCGAGTTTATATAACAACGGGATGTTGTAGATCGTGGAATCGGGGTGAGAGAAGCATTCCACATAGATGCCTTCTTGGGTCATCGTTAACGGATAGTCCGCAAGGTTTTCATCAAACGTCACGTCTTCATCCGCGGATAATGCCGCTAAAGCGCGAATCGTGGGGTTTTCGCGTAGGGTCGCAAGGGTGAGATCAACGCCCAGCGTCTCGGCAGCAAGGGTTAGGAACTTGATGGAGGAAATGGAAGTAAGGCCGGCTTGATAGAGATCGGCAGTCACGCTGACGTCATAGCCAAGAATCTTTTTGGCCACCTCAAAGAGGCTCTGCTCCTTCTCGTTCTCCGGCGCGACATGTTCTTGAAGCGAGTCAAAAGAAGGAACGGGCAAGGCGCGGCGGTTGACTTTCCCGTTTTGGTTCAAGGGGATGTCATCGAGCTGCATCATGGCCTCAGGAACCATATAGGGAGGCTTGCGTTCCAAGACGAAGGCTTTGATTGCTTCGAGGTCGAGTTGCTCATCGCCGACGACATAAGCGGCGAGGAAGGAGCCTCCGCTCGGAGCGGGATAGGCGTTGACGGTCGCGTTTTTCACGCCGGGGAAGTCGCGGATTACGCGCTCGACTTCGCTCATTTCGATGCGGAAGCCACGGATTTTCACCTGGCCATCTTTTCTGCCGACGAAATCCACGACGCCGTTCCTAAGGAAGCGAACTACGTCGCCGGTGTAATACATCTTCTGCCACATACCGCCTTCGAAGGGGTTATCCATGAAGGCTTTCGCATTCTCTTCCGGACGGTTTTTGTAGCCGCGGGCGACCTGAGGACCAGCTACATAGAGGAAGCCAGGCACGCCATAAGGAAGCGGGCGCATCTTCTTGTCTAAGACATAGAGTTTATTGATGGGGAATCCCGGACCGATAGGCACACGGTGATAGGATTTATCCACGTCTTGGACGGTGACGCAGATGGTGCATTCCGTTGGGCCATAAGCGTTGCACAAAGTAAACCGCGGCGGGTCGACCGGAACGAGTTTCTCACCACCAGTGATGAGGTAACGAAGGCTCGGGCAGTCATAATCTTCCGCGAATTGGCGGGCGACCTGCGTCGTCATGAAGCCGTGGGTAATCTTGTTTTCTTCAAAGTAATCCGCGCAGCGCTTGAGGTCGAGACGCATTTCCTCGTCGATAACGTAGAGAGTCGAACCGGAGGAAAGGGCGTTATAGACATCAAACATCGACGCGTCGAAACCAAAGGAGGCATAAGCGAAATAACGGCTCCCAGGCTCGAGCTCAAAGCGCTTCCTACTGAACTGCATGAAGGTCGAGATGTTGCGGCGGATGAGCTGTACGCCTTTGGGTTTGCCCGTGGAACCCGAGGTATAAAGCATGATGAAGAGATCGTCGCCTTGATATTTGGGGCGAGGCAAATCGAGCTTGGGCAGGGATGGGATCTCGTCGGTGAATAGGACGGGTCCATGGTAATCGGTGATGCGGCCGATAAGGTCACGGTCGGCGATGAGTAACTTTGCGTCCGCATCGGTAATCATGAAGTTGAGACGCTCGTCCGGATAACTCGGGTCTAAGGGCTGATATCCAACGCCGGCGAACACCGCACCGACCATCGATAAGGGCATATCTAACGTGCGCTTAATGAGCAAGGAAACGACCTCATTGGGCTTGAGACCTTGCTTCATGATGTAATCCGCGATACGTCCCGAGACGTCATCGAGTTCCGCGTAGGTCAACTTCTTTTCACCAGAAACCATTGCCACTTCGTTGGGGCGTTGCTTTATGTGGAGACGGATGTTATCCGCGATATCATGCTCGATATCGTATCCTTCCATCTTATCTTCGTTGAAGGAACCGACGATGCGGAGATCTTCCTCATCGCACGGATCTAGGTCCTCGAGGTTATCCTTTTGGAGCAATTCCAAAGCAAAATGCTCGACGCGACGCACCAAAGCGCGAACGCTATCTTCGTCATATAAGTCGGCGCGATATTCCGCATGGACAAGGAAATTCTCGCCACGGCGGAATAACTCGATGGCGAGCTTTTCTTTGCCGTCAGCAGTCTCAATTACCTCGACCGGAACGTCGGTTCCGTTAAGGGTCAGGTGGTAATAGTAATCGCCTTGGTATGCGAAGAGATTTTCGGCAGTGAGCTTCAGTTCGGAGACGACATCGGAGTAAGAATAGGCCGAGTGAGCGATGGAAGTGGCTTGCTCTTGATCCACACGGGAGAGCAAATCCGCGACTGGGCCTTGATTTAAGCCACCGACATAAAATGGGAGTGTCTTCACGAACATGCCAAAACTGTCTTTGACTTCTGGCGTCCTACCGTTATTGACGGTGAGGAACAACGTTTCGTCGAGGAAGGTCGCTTGGGCTAGCGCAAGGGAATAGGCAGCGAGGAAGAAGGAAGAACGACGGACACCATATTTTTTCAGAGCTTTGGCGACGTCATTATCGTTAAGCTTCGCCAAATTCATTTCAAAGCGGCCATAACGCACCGCTTCCTCTTTCTTGTCTTCAATCAAAGAAGAATCCACGTCGATGGGCCCGAAAACTTCTTTAAAATAGTCGCGATCTGCAGCGAATTTCGCTTCATCCGCGCGGTGCTCTGCTTTGCGTTTCGCGTCCATCAAGGCATCAAACTCTTCGGGCTTGCCCGGTTTGCCGCCTTCGTAAAGGAAGGCAAATTCATCGAGGTATTTCTTTAACGAGAAGCCGTCCATCAGCACGTGATGGAAATCGCTGAAGAGATAGGCGCCATCTTCCGCCACCAAATAACGGATGCGAAATAGCCTCGAATCGAGAAGATCAAAGTGCTCCACCAAGGCCGCTTTATCGAGCTTGGCGACTTTTTCTTCGACGAGTTCAAAAGGCTCTTCAGCAATATATTTGTAGATGTCGCCGTCTTTTCCCTGCGTTAGGCGCATATTGAGATACGGGTGGCGAGTTAAGATCGCGTCAACTGCTGCTTTAGCCTTTTGGAAATCTGCTTTCTTACCTAGCGACAATAAAAGGGGCAAATTGTAGGCTAGGGTCGGCTGAAGGCAGGAAAGATAAATGCCAAGTTCTTCTGGCGAAATAAGCACCATGTTTTTTTCCATGTCGGCTCTCCTTGGAAATAACGTTAGGATAAGTTTACCTGCATGGGCGCGCTTTGTGAACGGGCGCAGGCGAAAAGTAGCGTATTCTTTATCGCCTGCGGGGCGAATAGATTTCGAGGAAACGTTCTTTCTTACAAAATAAAGTGGAAAATTGTCTTTTATATAGAAAAATAGCCCCGATTTGCTGGGACTATTTATCTTTTTTTCGCATTTATTTCTCGAGGAGATTCTCGTAATGATAGACGACGGATTCGCCGAAAGTGCTTTGAATGTAGTTTTTCACCTCGGTCTTCGCGAAGGCTTCCACGAGGGCCAACGTTTTGGGGGATTTGGCGTTTGACGGCTTCACCGCAACGCCGTTGGCGCGTAAGGACAGGATCTCTTCCGTCACGTTCTCGCCGAAGACGATGCGGGCTGCATAGTCCTCCCCTAAGCCCGTTAAGGCCGCGTTGCCTGGAATGACCCCGAAGTTATAGTCGGGAAGGCTCTTGGCCAGGTTGGACTCCTTGATGCACGTGATGGTGCAATGGGTATAACCTTCAGCAAAAGTAACTTGGGAACCTGGGTTATTCACATCGAAAGATACAAAGTTGCCTTCCGCGTCATAGCAGTCGCTGGAGATGGATTCGAGGATGCCATGGTCTTTCAGTAAAAGTAGGGCACGTTCGATGTTGGAGACATCATTGACGATCTCAATCGTCTCGCCATCGTCCAACACCTTGTCGTTGGCATTAGCAGCATAGAGGCAGAGCTTTTCAAAGTGTGCTTTGACGACCATCTGCAATTTGCCGTCGTTTCCCGCATCTAGGTTGTAGGTATCAAGGTACGGCTGATGCTGGAAGTAATTCGCATCGTATTCGCCTGCGGCAACAGCAGCGTTTTGCTGCGTCCAATCCAAGACGCGGACGTCGAGCGAGTATCCTTTTTCCTTAAGGACGGGAGCGATGGCTTCCTTTAGGATCTTGGCATGAGGCAATTCGGAAGCGCAGATGGTGATGGTGTTTTCGTTGTTACCGCTAGCGCAAGATGCAAGGGCTGCGGTAGCAAGCAATAAGGGAAGAAACAAAACAGATTTTTTCATTTGGCAATTCTCCTTTTATCGGTTTTCTTAGAAAGCAATAGGCCCACTTCTTGGATGACTTGCACCACCACAACAATCAGTGCAAGGATGACCCAGATGTCGGGGCGGGACAGGTAATTGATGGGGTGGGAGCTATAGATGCTATAGGCTCGGGCGATAAGTCCGCCGGCGCCGAAGTCATAGGCGAAGGCGGTATAGCCAAGGATGGAGATCGTCGATAAGGCAACGCCAAGAAGCAAAGATGGTCGCGCTTCCGTTAAAAGCACCTTAACGATGATTTGCATTGAGGAGGCGCCCATCGATCTCGCCGCCTCCACGACGCCTTGGTCTACTTCGTTTAACGAGGTTTCGACGACGCGGCCAACATAGGCGAAGGAAGCGAAGAAGAGCGGGATGATCATCGTATACCATTCACCCGTTGCCCTTCCAAAGACGCCGCGGTTTAACGGAATCAAAATGATGATGAGCAAAAGGCAAGGTATGGAGCGGAGGATGTTGACGAGTAGCCCCACGATGAAATTGACGACGCGGTTGGGGTGCAGCCCTTTCTTGCCGGTCGTATACAGCAAGACGCCTAGAGGTAACCCCACCAAATATGCAAGCACCGCGGCAATGAGGGTCATCGCGACCGTCTGGCCGAGGGCGAGGAAGAATTCATTCCATTCCAAGGGACTTCACCTCCTCGAATTTCACGTTATGCAGCGTGAGGTATTTCGCGAGCTTTTCGCGCTCTGCCGGGTCTTTGGGCCGCTTGATGACGGTTTGGCCATAGACTTTGCCGTCAATAACTTTTGTGGAAGCGTAAACCAACGAGATCAAGATGGAGCACTGCTGCACGATATTGGCAATCAAGGGTTCGTCCGCGTTGCCATCAAAGAGCAGGCGGATGAAATGATGCTCGTTGAGTTCCGTATGAACGTTATTCGCGTAGATCAGCGAACGGGCAATCTCCGTCTTGGGATTTAAGAAGACGTCGGATAGACCGCCTTGTTCCACCAGATGTGCATGGTCCAAAATCGCGACTTTATTACAAATGGACTCAATCACACCAAGCTGGTGGGAGATCATGACAATGGTGATGCCATATTCCTTATTTAATGATTTCAGCAAAGCCAAGATAGACTGTGTTGTCTCGGGGTCGAGGGCGCTGGTGGCTTCGTCGCTGAGGATCACTTCAGGCTCCAAAGCGAGGGCGCGGGCGATGGCGACGCGTTGCTTTTGTCCACCCGAAAGCTGCGAAGGATATTGATGGGCTTGTTCTTCGAGTCCCACGCGCTTCAAACAAGCGAGCGCCTTTTCCTTCCGCACCTTCTTTCCTTTGACTTTGTTTAGCTCTAAAGCGAGTTCCACATTACCGAGGGCATCACGCTGCTCTAGTAGGTTAAATTGCTGGAAAATCATCGCAATTCGCGCACGCTTTTGCTTTTCAATCGGTTTTTTCGCGGAGCAAAGTAGTTCACCTTGGTAGTAGATTTCGCCTTCATCGGGCCGCGCCAAGCCATTGATGCAACGCACTAACGTCGACTTGCCCGCGCCGGAAAGACCAAGCACGCCAAAGACGTCGCCTTTCTCCACACTTAATGAAACATCGTCGAGCACTTTTTTCTCTCCGAACGACTTGCTGAGGTGTCGGATTTCAATTTCGGCCATGTTCCTCCTTTCTGCAAGGAGAATAAAGAAACGTCTCTCCTTGCTAGTTCAAGGACGAGACGCATGTTCCCGTGTTACCACCTTGTTTCACCTTCACGTCACCGTGAAAGCCTTATTGGGTACGCCTTCTGGAAATACCCCTGCGCAATAACGGGCGCCCCCGGCCTAGACTACCTATCGCCTAGACGGCTCCAGGGCCATGTTCGGTCTGTCTTTGCCTATCCCCTTCCAGCCAATGGGGGACTCTCTCTTAGGCCAGGGTCAAACGTACTCTTCCCTTTCGTTGCCGATGGCGAAATCATAATCGCCCGCAAAGGAAAGTCAACCCATCTGCATGGTAAAAAACGCGATAATGTGATTTTTCTGCCGAGCACCGAATCATTAATGTTGAAAACCATGGAAATGGTACGAAAATACGTCCGTTGACCAATCCGTTAACACCTCGATTAATTGGAGGAACACCCATGCGCATACTCTCAATTCAAGATATCTCCTGCTATGGCCAGTGCTCTTTGACCGTCGCGTTGCCCATCCTTTCTTCCCTTGGCGTAGAAACCGCGATTTTGCCTACCGCGATTCTTTCTACCCACACCGCAGGATTTAAAGGTTATACCTTCCTCGATCTGCAGCACGAGCTGCCCAAAATCGAAGCCCATTGGAACCAGGAGGGCATCCGCTTTGACGCCGTCTACACGGGGTACCTCGGCAACACCGACGATGTTCAGGTTGCTCTCTCCATCGCCAAGGGCAAATTGAACCGAGGGCCGCTCATCGTGGATCCCGCTTTTGGAGACCATGGAAAACTTTATCCCGGATTCGACAAAGCCTACGTTGAGTCCATGGCCAACCTGGTCCGTGAAGCGGATGTTTTACTTCCCAATCTTACCGAGGCCTGCGCTTTATTAGGCATCCCTTACGTGGAGCGTCCAAGCAAGGAAGAAATTCAAGAAATCTTTGCAAAACTCCATCTTCTTGGCGTAAAAACGATTGTTTTAAAAGGGATCGGAAACAACGAAACCTCCACGGGAATCGCCGTGAGCCATAATGGCGAAATCCAATATTATTCCCACCCGAAATTGCCGCGTGACTTCCATGGCACCGGCGACGTATTCGCTTCGGTCTTCGTCGGCGGATATCTCCAAGGACTCTCCCCCATCGCCTCTGGAACCTTGGCAGCGGACTTCGTCTGCGACGCCATCAAAAACACCATCGACGACCCCGCTCATGGCTATGGCGTCAAATTCGAGCCGCTGCTTACTGCGCTAGGCGAAAAACTCATCTCGCTGAAATAAATAAGGAAAAACCGCGGTTGGACGTAACGAGCGTGAAGACCGCGGTTTTGTTTACTTAGAAAGTTTATTGGCAATATCCCGAGCAATGAGCACGCCAGAGGCACCTGCTTGAGCAAGGCCACGGGTGATCCCTGCCCCATCGCCGCCAACATAGAGGTTGCGGATGTTTTTGAGTTCTAGATTGTTGTTGATGTCCGGATGGGCGGAATAGTATTTGGCTTCCACGCCATAGAGGAGGGTGTGTTCCGTCGCGATGCCTGGGGTGACTTTATCGAGGACTTGGATCATCTCAATGATGGCCTCCATCGTCTTTTGGGGCATGCAGAGGGTAAGGTCGCCCGGAACCGCTTCAGTCAATGTTGGGCGAACGAAGCCTTCCTTGATACGCTTGGGTGTCGAGCGGCGACCGAGTTTAATATCGCCAAAGCGTTGGACGATAACGCCGCCGCAAGCGAGTTGATTGGCGAGGGAAGAAACCTTTTTCGCATATTCATTCGGAGCTTTGAAAGGCTCGGAGAAATGATGCGAGACCAGCAACGCAAAATTGGTGTTATGGGAGCAAAGCTTGGAGTCGCTATAGGAATGGCCGTTGACGTTCACCACCCCTTCATAGTTCTCCACAACAACGTGTCCGCCCGGATTCGAGCAGAAGGTACGAACGATGTTGCCGTTTGTGGTCTGATAGAGGAATTTCCCTTCATAGAGGTTCGTGTTGATCTCCTCCATGACGAGGTCAGGGCATTCGACGCGGACGCCGATGTCGACCTGGTTTTGCGACATGATCACGCCGCGCTTCTCTAAGATTTCGGCAAGCCATTTACTGCCTTCACGTCCGACGCTTAAAGAGACATAGTCCGCCTCAAAGGTACGGCCATCTTCCATGATGACGCCACGCACCGCACCATCCTCAACCACGATATCTTTGACTTTGACGCCGAAATACATGGTGATACGTTCTTTGAGGTAATTGGAAATGCGGGTGAGGATCTTGAGATTTTCCTCGGTTCCCAAATGACGCACTTTGCTGCGAAGAAGCTTTAATCCGGCCGCCATCGCGCGGCGCTCAATCTGCTTCACGGTATCGGTATTCGGATCGGTGATGACTTCGGTCGCGCCGAAATCGAGATTGATCTTATCGATGTAGTTGATCACATCCAGCAATTCATCCTCATCGATATAGTCGGTGAGCCAGCCACCGAATTCGGTCGTAATGTTGAACTTGCCATCGGAATAGGCGCCCGCCCCACCAAAGCCATTCGTAATGGAACAAGCAGGATAGCATTCGCTATAGCCCTTCGTATTGAGGGGGCACTTCTGCAGCTTGTGTTCCAAAACAGGGCAGCGTCTTTTTTCGATGCTATTTCCCCCATCAATCAACGCGATAGAAAGATTGGGGTGGAGCTTATTGAGCTCATAGGCCGCGAAATAGCCCGCGGGACCAGCCCCTACAAAGATAACGTCAAATTTCATTGGTCTTGCCTCGACGAGATATCATAATGCCAAACGCGCCGTTGTCGAACGAAAATCCCGCAAAGTGAAGCGCTTTCCCCATGAAATGAGCAGAGATTGCAAACCAATAGAGCATCCGCTGCTAATACATCCGTCGAAAAATGTACAATCTCGTCCGACTTTCCTAGTATGTTTTTCACAGTTGTGAAACAATAAGGCACAACAAGAGGACACAACACATGATTTTTGAAGACGTTGTACACGTTTTGCCCCCCAATTTTGACGAGATTAAGAAGCGCGAAAAGCGCCCCATCATTTTGAAATTGGGCCAAAAGATCACGGACCGCAAATTCCGTAAGATCAACTATGACGACCCCGAATACTACGGCTTAGCCGCCTTCGTTTCGGACCAAGAAGCGGAGATTGCCTTAACGATGGACATCCGCAAGGAATACCCCATCGAAGAGATGATGGAGAAGACCAAGAAGATGGGCCTCAGCCAAAAAGAGCTCGAAGACATCCTCTACCACATGGGCTATACCGGCATCATCGAGTGGCATTACCACAATAATCCTGATGGAAGCCGCACGAGGATGTACGTGTTGCCGCGCTTCGTCATGGGCAGCGCCGAATTCTCCAACATGCGCCGCGATCAGATCGAAGAGCATCCGGAAATCGCGCGTTTCTTCGAGCGTATGACCTTTGACCCCCTCAATGGTCTCACCGAGATGATTCCTCCTGGCGGTGCCGGCATCGGTATGCACGTCATTCCTGTCGAAAAAGCCATCGAGCACGAATCCACCTCGATCGATATCGAGCACATCAGCTACTGGCTCGACAAATATGAAGGCCATATCGCCGCTTCGGCTTGCTCTTGCACGATGTGCGAAGAAGTGCTCGGCGTCGGCGGAGCCCGCGACGCTGCGGACTGGTGTCTTGCAGTCGGTGACATGGCCGACTACTGCGTCGAGACTAAGAAAGCGCACTACATCGATAAGGAAGAAGCCCTCCGCATCTTAAAGAAAGCGGAAGAAAACGGCTACGTCCACCAGATCACCAACAACGATGGCAAAGAAAAAATCATCGCCATCTGCAACTGCGACCCAAAGGTTTGCCACGCCCTCCGTACCTCGCAACTCTTCAATACTCCCAATCTTTCCCGTTCCTCCTTCGTTGCTCACGTTGAGAAACAAAAGTGCGTCGCCTGCGGCCGCTGCGTGGAATATTGCCCCGCCGGCGCGGTTCGCCTCGGCCAAAAGCTTTGCAAGAAAGACAAATCCGAGGTCGTCTATCCCCGTATGGAGAACCCCGCGAACACCAAGTGGGGTCGCGAAAAATGGACTGAGAATTACAATGACGCCAACCGCGTGAATTGCTATCCTACCGGCACTGCTCCATGCAAAACGGCCTGCCCGGCCCACATCGCCATCCAAGGCTATCTCAAGCTCGCCGCCCAAGGCCGTTATGAAGAGGCCCTTGCCTTAATTAAGAAGAACAACCCCTTCCCCGCCGTCTGCGGACGTGTCTGCAACAAACGCTGCGAAGACGCCTGCACCCGCGGAACCATCGATAAGGCCATCGCCATCGACGCGGTCAAGAAATTCCTCGCCGAGCGCGACCTTGATCCTAAGACCCGTTATATCCCGGAGAAAGAGATCCCCGCGGCACCGGTCGGATTCGAATTCCCACAAAAGATCGCCATCATCGGCGCCGGCCCCGCGGGCTTAAGCGCGGCCTACTACCTCGCCATCAAAGGCTATCGCCCGACCGTCTTTGAAAAGAATCCGCTCCCTGGCGGCATGCTCCGCTATGGCATTCCTTCCTATAAGCTCGAGAAGGCCGTCATCGATGCCGAAATCGAAGTCATGAAGGAACTTGGCGTCGAAATCAAGTGCAACTGTGAAGTCGGCAAAGACATCACCATCGAAGAACTCAAGAAACAAGGCTACTGCGCCTTCTATCTCGCCATCGGCTGCCAAGGTGGCCGTCGTCCTGGCGTCGCCAACGACACCGCTCCGGGCACCGAAATCGCCGTGGACTTCCTCCGCGAAGCCACCGACAACCAGAACCAGAAACTCTCTGGCGACGTCGTTGTCGTCGGCGGTGGCAACGTCGCGATCGACTGCGCCCGCGTCGCCTCTCGCTTTGGCGCCAAGAGCGTGTCCATGTATTGCCTTGAGACCCGTGACACCATGCCCGCTTCTAAGCTCGAACAATCCGAAGCCGAAGAAGAAGGCGTCACCATCAACCCCTCTTGGGGACCCAAGGAGCTCAAAGTCGACGAGAAGGGCAACGTCTGCGCCGTTGTCTTCAAGCGCTGCACCCGCACCATCGATCCTGAAACCAAGAAGTTCTCCCCCGAATACGATGAAAATGAGACCATCGAAGTGCCCGCGAACAAGGTTATCTTCGCCATCGGCCAAGCCATCGTCTGGGGCAACCTCCTCGAAGGCACCCTCGTCAAGACCCGCCCCAACGGCGCGCCTTTAGCCGAACAATACACCTACCGCACCGAAGACCCGCTCATCGTGGTCGGCGGCGACGTCTACACTGGTCCACGCTTCGTCATCGATGCGATTGCCGCGGGTAAGATGGCGGCGGATTCCCTCCACCGCATCGCTCACCCGGGCACCGATCGCAGCGAAGGCATGAACAAGATGGAATTCATTAGCCTCGACAAGGATGACATCTATGTCGAGCAATATGACAACTCCCCGCGCCAAGAAGAAGCTTGGGATGAGTCCATCGACCACAAGAAGAGCTTCCGTGACGCCCGCAAGACCCTCACCGAAGAGCAGGTCAAGATCGAGACCGCCCGCTGCTTGAGCTGCGGCGCCTCCGTTGTCGACCCCAACAAGTGCATCGGCTGCGGCGTCTGCACCACCAAGTGCGCCTTCGACGCCATCCACCTCTCCCGCGATATCCCTGAAGCCTCGGATCTCGTCCCGTGCGAGAAGACGATGAAGAAGGTCCTTCCCTACATGGTCAAGCGCATCTTCGCCATCAAGAAACATAACCGTCAATTGAAAAAAGAAGCCAAATCTGCGGCGAAAAATTAGTTCATGCACGAGTTATCGATCATCTCTAATGTCGTCGATACGCTCAATGAATTCTTCAAAGAACATCCCGTAAAGAAAGTCCATTCGGTCACCTTAAGCGTCGGGACGGTGTCTGGGGTCGTCCCCCACTACCTCACCGACGCTTGGGACTGGTTCACGAAGAAGGACGAACTCTTCCAGGGTTCCACATTGAAGATCGAGCCAATCCACGCCTACACCACTTGCTTGGATTGTGGCGAGGTCTACGACACCATCCAATACGCAAAAATCTGCCCCAAGTGCCATAGCGAGCATACGGTCCTAAAACAAGGGAACGAATTGCTCATCAAGGAAATCGAAGCAGAGTAGCAACTACCGCGTCTCCCATCGGCGCGGTTTTCTATGTCGACCACATGAGACACCGTGTTTAGTTTGGCCAAGACTGAGTAAAAGAATTCGCCAACAAAAGGCCAACGGCTCCTTAGAAACAACGCTCTATACGCACGAACAGCAGTTGGCGAACTCAACATGGCAAAAACAGCATTTCTCATGTTGACAAGATTTGTAATGAGCATAAATTCATTGCATAACCGTTGAAGGGGAAGTTAGCCCGATAACGACTTACGAGAGAGCCGCGGATGGTGTGATCGCGGTAAGCAGCGGATCGGGAAGTGGGCCCCTAAGGGCTTGGGCAAAACCGAGAGGGAGTAGTTCAAGACGGCAGCCTCCGTTATCGGGCAGGGATATGTTGGTATCCCGTGAGTGGCCTATATTTAGGCAAGTTAGGTGGCACCGCAGGCATAAGCACCTGTCCTAACGAAGGAAGCGTTCTTTCGTCAGGATGGGTGCTTTCTTTGCTTAAGAAAGGTGCTCAAATGAAAGCAAAAAACTCTCTCTTCCTCCTCTCCGCCGCTACGCTATCCCTCTTTGCCGCCTCTTGTTCTGCCCAAGAAAAAACCATCGCGATTGTCCAGCTCATGACGCATACGTCATTGAATGAAATTAACACGGCAATCACAAAGACGATCGACGACGCGAAGCTACAAGGCTACAAAATTGCCCAATATAACCCCGAGGGAGATTCGACTCTTCTTTCCCAGACGATGGCCCAATTAAACCAAAGCGCGGATATCGTCGTCGCCATTACTACTCCGGTAGCCCAATCGGCATACAACAAGCTCTCAGAGCAAAAGCCGATTGTCTTTGCGGCCTGCTCCGACCCCATCGGGGCAGGCCTGGTAAGCAATCTGGAAAAGCCTGGTGGCAATGTTACGGGCACAAGCGACGCCATCCAGGTCGATACCATTCTCGACAAAGCCCGCGAGGTCGATCCGGACCTCGACACTTTGGGATTCATTTATAATCCGACCGAAGCTAACTCGGTCACCAACAAAGCAAAGATCGAGGCCTACTGCGCGGGCAACGGCATTACCGTGGAATCAGCGACCATCTCAAACTCCGGTGAAATGAGCGAGGTGGCTAACGTGCTTTGCAATAAAGTCGATGCCATCTTCGTTACCGATGACAACACCGTCGCTTCCGCGATGGCCCCGCTTTCCGCCGCGGCAAGGAAAGCCAAGATTCCGACCTATACCGGCGCGGACTCTATGGTCAAAGACGGTGGCATGTTCTGCTTGGGAATCAATTACACCGAGCTTGGCAAAAAGACGGGTGAGATGGTCCTTGATATCGCAAAGGGAAAATCGGCTGGAGACATTCCCGTCAAAGTCTTCGATGAAGACCTAAATGGATATCTTAATCTCGACTATGTGGAAGAGATCGGCATCACCATCCCCGACTCCATCTTAAACGATCCCCTGCTCATCACACTCAGGGATAAGGCGTAACCATGGTTCTTAATGCTATTACACTCGGTTTCATTTTTGCCCTCCTTGGCTTTGGCATCTTCCTTTCCTTCAAGGTGCTCAATTTCACCGATCTAACCGCCGAGGCAAGCTTCACTTGTGGAGCGGCCATTTCCGTCGTTTTCGCATCCATGGGTCTCCCCTTTTTATCTCTCTTGCTTGCCGCAATAGGTGGAGCGCTTGCTGGTACCATCACTGCTTTGCTCCACACAAAACTCCATATCGAGAAGGTACTTTCAGGCATTTTGACCCTGACCGGGTTCTATACCATCAACCTGCTCATCACCAATTTCCGCCCAAACCTAAACTTGTCTCGTGATGCTCGAGCCGTCTTCCCCCGTGATAACCCCTACGTCTCTTTGGTCATCGCGATTGGTTTCGCATTGCTTGTTGCTGCGGCGCTGGTGCTTTTCTTCCGGACAAAGGTCGGTCTCACCGTCCGCGCGACCGGTGACAACGAGAATATGGTGCAAAGCTTGGGCATGGATACAGACCGTTACAAAATCATTGGCCTTGCTTTGTCGAACGCAGTTATCGCCATTTCCGGAGCCTTATTCATGCAATACGAACGTTATTATGATGCGAGTTTTGGAACGGGAATGATGGTGGTCGGTGTCGTCACGATCATCATCGGAGAAGTTTTCTCTTCTCGCCGCCACTACACCGCGATCATGCTGCTCGGCATCACCCTAGGTTCCATTATTTACCGCTTCCTCTATATGGGCGTTTTATATTGGACCAACCAGCCCCAATACATGAAACTCATCTCCGCTTTATCCATCATCCTCTTCATCTTGCTGAGCCGACTTCGCAAGATGAAGAAAAAGGAGGCCGCTCATGCCCTTAGACATTCATAACCTTAATGTCGACTTCAACGTCGGCAGCATCAACGAGAAGCACGTCATCCGTGGCCTTAACTTAACTTTGGACGCCCATGACTTCGTCTGCGTTTTAGGTTCTAACGGCGCGGGCAAATCCACATTGCTCAACGCGATCTTAGGGCAAGTCCCCTACTCGGGCTCCATCGCCCTTAATGGTGTGGCAATCGACAAGTGGCCACAGCATAAAAGAACGCGCCATATTGGAATCGTCTATCAAGATCCATTAAAAGGAACGGCGCCCAACCTAACTGTAGAAGAGAACCTACTCCTTTCCATGAGAACCAAGGGAATTGCGCGCCGCGCGGATACGAAGGCTTTTCTTCTCAAGGCCAAAGAAGAACTCGCTAAGCTCGGGCTCGGCATCGAAAACTCCTTTAAGTTGCCCTGCAATAACCTTAGCGGCGGCATGAGGCAAGTCGTCACCCTCTACATGGCCACGAGTTTCGACGCCGAACTGCTTTTGCTCGATGAGCATACTGCCGCATTAGACCCGTCCACTGCCGAAAAAGTAATGCAGATCACCCAAGACATCGTCACGTCTAAGGGCGTTCCCGCTTTGATGGTAACCCACAATCTCGATTTTGCTTTAGCCTACGGCAATCGCCTCATCGTATTAAATCAAGGCAATGTCGTCTTTGATGTACGTGGAAAAGAAAAAGAGGCGCTGACGAGGGAACAACTGCTTTCTTCCTACGCAAGCGTGCTCTCAGACCGTGCGCTACTCCAAAACTAATAAGGCGTACGATAAGGCCTAGCGGCAAATCGTCGCTAGGCCTTTACTCAAATTACATGAGCTTGCGGAACATTTCCACGACTTGCTCGTGGGTGGCTTCCCTGGGGTTGCCCGGGTAGCAGGCATCAGCGAGGGCGTCCTTGGCAAGAGAATCGAGATCCTCTTCCTTAATCGCTTCGCAGACGGTCGGGATACCAACGTCGACAGAGAGCTGTTTGACGGCGGCAATGGCGGCATCGCGATATTCTTCTTGCGAGAGGGAATCCACGTCTTTTACGCCAAAAACCCTTGCAATTTCCCGATATTTTTCTCCTGTGAAGTCGCGGTTAAACTCCATGGAAATCGGTAAAAGCATCGCGCAGGCTTTGCCATGGGGAACATCATAATAAGCGGAGAGGGTATGAGCCATCGCGTGGTCGATGCCAAGGCCGACGTTGGAGAAGCCCATGCCGGCGATGTACTGGGCAAGCGCCATATTCTCGCCGCCTTTGTCTTCGCCCGCGACGGAAGCGCGGAGGTTCTTGGCGATGAGCTCAATGGCTTTGATATGGAACATGTCCGACATCTCCCATGCCCCGCGGGTGGTATAGCCTTCAATCGCGTGGGTTAAGGCATCCATACCGGTAAACGCTTTGAGGGACTTCGGCATCGAGGCCATCATATCGGGGTCGACGACGGCGATGATGGGCATGTCATGCGGGTCGACGCAGACGAATTTACGCTTCTTCTGCACGTCGGTGATGACGTAGTTGATGGTAACTTCAGCCGCGGTGCCAGCGGTCGTAGCAACGGCGATGATGGGAAGGCAAGGCTTCTTCGTCGGGGCGACACCTTCGAGGCTACGAACGTCCCCGAATTCGGGGTTGTTGATGATGATGCCGATGGCTTTAGCGGTATCCATGGAGGATCCGCCGCCGATGGCGACGATGCTGTCCGCCTTAAATTCCTTCGCGGCCTTAACGCCGGCAAGAACGTTCTCAATGGTGGGGTTAGGCTTGATTTCGGTGAACATCGCATAATGGATCTTCGCCGCATCGAGCAAGTCGGTAACCTTCTTGGAAACGCCGAATTTCACGAGGGATTCGTCGGTGCAAACCAAAACGTTTTTGAAGCCTCTGTTCTGGATTTCGGGGACGATGTTCAAAATCGCTCCGTGTCCATGGTAAGAGGTTTCGTTCAGCATGAATCTGTTGGACATATTTTTCTCCTTTCAAGCACTGTGCTTGATAAGAAAATTTTAAAGGCCGTCGGCAAGTGACGCCATAAATATGAAATGTCAATTTCTACGCAAGGCTAGAAAGAATAACGGTGTTTTTCCAAATAGCCCCGAATTAAGACAAAAGGCCGTCCAGTTGGCGGCCTTTCTTCGTACGGTTCACGACGCTAGTTCAGCGCATTATAAAGATTCATGACCTTGACCTTAAAGGTGTCGATGTCGCCGGCACCATTAAAAAGGAGCTGGATCATGATGTAGTTCGTAACCGAGTCATCAATCGCGCTGAGATCAAACAGAAGCTTGATGCCACGGATTTCCGCTTCGGTGAAGCCCCAGGCGGTCTCATCCTCGCCTTGGATTTTCGGTAATGCCGAAGTAAACAAACTATAGTCGATGAGACTCGAGAGGTCGCACACTTTACTATATGCTTCCTCGCCAATCTCAACCTCTAAGGCAGAAGGATCAAGAACATTATCTTTATATGCCTTGATGAGGACGAGAAGATCCTCGTTCGTAACTTTCGAGAGGTCGTACTTATGGTAGACGTCGAGGAACTTCAAAAGCCCAGAGATGTTCGATTTAATACGCTGGAGTTCAGCCAAGGTATTGGACTTAAAGAAGCCTTTTTGTAGATCCGTTAACGCTTCAAATTCGGCGATCGCTTTTTCCACATTCGCGAGATATCCGCGGCTAAGGTAGACATTCTTAAGGAGCTCATCGATGCGCGATTTAAGCGCGGAAATCCCTGCAAAAGCATCATAAATTTCTTTTGCTGCAGAGATTTTGCTTTCGAAGTCGAACTCCTCACTCTTGGCCTCGAGATGAAGCTTCGCTAAGGTTACGACCGTGGCTTTTTCTTCTCCACTGCCCTGCTTCAAATAGTTGAAGGAGACGTCGAGGTCTTTAATCATGCCTGCAGTCACACCCACCTTGATGCCAATCGAGTCAAAGGCTTTGTAGCCTAATCCCGTTTTCAGTATCGCCAGTGATTCGTTCTTAAAGAGCTCATCGAGTTTGTCGGAAATCGTTTGGTTGGACTTCTCATTGAGCATGATTTCCACCTGATAGTTATCCTTATCCGCGCCCTCGATCTTTTTGAACGAAACGAGGTCTTTGTTCGCTTCCGTGATCAAGCCAACGATATTCACCTCGCGGAGAATCGCGTCGAGGATGTCCGAGAGTTTCAGTTTCACTGCAGTGACATGAGCTTTATCTTGGTTGGTTGGGACCAAGTAGAGAGCACCATTACCGTCATACACCACTTCGAGGCTCTTGAAGCGCTCGAGGATATCTGCGTATTCGCCAAGCTTATCGCCGGCAAAAGATTTCACCAAGCTGGCGATGGAGTTGAAGGTTTCGTCGCCTTCGACCTTCGCATAAAGTCTCAATATATCGAATATCTTGTCGCTAGAGATGCGGGAGAGATCAAGCTTCATGTTCCCGCCAAGGTTCACCGCAATCTCCGATCCGAATAAGCTAATCTTGAGATCGCCCGAGATGCTCACGCCCTTCTTCAGGTCAAGTTTCTCCAAAGCGGCCCATAGCCCATCCTTAATCTCGCGCTCACCGCCATCGAGATCTGGAACGGTCGGCGTTTTGCCAAGTTGCTGGGCTAAGAAGGTTTCGTTTGGAATAGTTACCGTGCCATTGATATTGGAGAAAACACATTCCCCCTCCTGCGTCACTTCCGACGATCCAACGACAGGTTTCGACGCATCGTAGACCGAACGTAACGCATAGGAAACCGGGGTGAAATCGCGTTTCATGGAAAGGGTGATCTCAACCGTCTTAAACGAAGGATAGGAAGAAAGATCGCCATTCATCTTGAGGTCCACTTTTACGAGGTTCGTCGCCTTTTCGTTATCGAGGGTGTATTTAATGGTGACGATATCGCCTTTATCCGAGATGACTTCGGACTTCAAAATAGAGTCGTCATTAAAGACATAGCCTTGAATCGTGTATTGGTTCGGCGCGTAGGAAGTCTTGCGATAGTCCTCCATGGTATAGACGTTATATTTGTCGGGTTCCCGGCTAACCAAGATCTTCTCGCGATCCACCGAATAAAACTCGTTGGTCAGATTGAATAAGGTGGACGTAGAAACTTCTTTGGAATAGAACGTGTCACCGAATTTATTGATTATGGTGTTGTATTTGATGTCGTAATCGAAGAAGAGGACTTTGGCTTTGACGGTGCCATTGGTCACCGATTCGTAGGATTTAACGCCATCTTTGATGTTGTAGATATAGGCGTAAGCGATGGACTTATAGTCCTTGTTCTTCAAATACTCGTCGGTGCTTTTCGCATTTTTGATGATGGTGGACTCGTCTTTGTTGGTAATGGGCTCTTCCTTCGTTTCGTTGCATCCCATCAAGGTAAATGGAGCAGCGCATAGAAGTGCGATCTTAGGCAAATGTTTCCTCATGAATAACCTCCTTTGAGGTGGCGTCATTGTATCAGCATCGCCTATTCCCCCGCTAGCGCACGGATAGAAAAGAAAGCAAGGCGGGTTTTCGTTCCGCGCTATATTTCATATGAAAAACCAAGCAATAAATCATTAAATCTCTGCAAATCGCCGATAATCGTCTTTGAATTCTGCGATTTAATCTATGAACATCTTCTCCAGCGCTTCCGCGATTGACGAAGGATTTTCAAGGTCGACAAGGTACATCGGCTTGGCGCTTGGATAAGGGATTACCTCCGCAAAGCCATACGAAGCGATGGATTCCTTTTTCTTAACCAAGAAGCGATCATCATAGACGCCGCCAAAAAGAACCCCGTCCTTGTATAGGAGGTACTCTCCCATCATCTTCTTATAGGTGATTCCGGGAACAAGGCGGAGTAAGTCTAATACGTAAAGAAGGTATTCCTGTGAGCTTGCCATTTCTTGTTCATTATATTTCGCCTGGTTTTGATCATGCGCGCCTCTTTGGGCTTTGGTGATAAGGCGGGTTTCTAAGATTAAAGCCGCCGATAACGGCAGCTTGATCAAGTGTTTTATTTGTCGCTAGCGCGGCGGTTATGGCCTTCTTTGGAATAATGTTCCGCTTTATCCGCGTACATCATGTTATCCGACTTTTTGATCATGTCGTCATAGCTCATGGTGTTATTTGGCGCGTAGCAATAGCCGATGGAGCAGCTGTACTTGGTTTCGCTGACGGTTTCACGGATGCGCTGGATGAGGGACTTCAATTGCTCCTCGTTCGTCTTACGGCAGATGAAGATAAATTCGTCGCCGCCGATACGGTAGACCAACTGAGACGGATTGGCGCACTTTGAGAAGCAGGTCGCAAGCGCCGTAATCGCCTCGTCGCCCGCCGCGTGTCCATAGGTATCATTAATCTTCTTTAGGCCGTTCATGTCGATCGAGACAATCGCGGTGATGTCTTTATAGCCTTCGCGAAGCGTCGCGTAATAGGCTTGGCGGTTCAATAGGCCCGTCAACGCATCCTTCTTCGTTAATTGGAGGATGGAGAAGACGAAATAGACAAACAAGGCAATCGCGATGGTCGTACAGAAGATGCGGGAATACTCTTTCCCAACGAAGAAAGGAAGCACAATACCCGAAGCAAAGGAGAAGGCCATGAAGCAAATGGGGATGATTTCCGTGATCTGTTTATTGCTTTGCCACACTAAGACGAACACGAGGAAGAAACTATAAACGCCGACGCCGATATAAGGGAGATATCCCAAAACGCCACGGACCAAGTAGCCCGAATCATCAACGCCGAAGACGATGCCCGTGAAGATTGAGATGATATTAATCACCGCCAGGGCAATGGCAGGAATAAAGATGTACCAATGGGCTTTCTTGACGAGGGTAAAGAGAATATAAGCAATGATGAATGGCGTCGCGCTATAACGTATGGCCGTCAGCACGTTACGCAATTGCCGGTATTCCCCATGCCCAGATAGTTCAAATTCGGCAAACACAATGATGGAGAGCAGAAAAACCGCGACCATCAAGATGTACATACGCATCACCGTTCTTTTATTCAAAAACACGGTGACTCGCAGCACGATGGCAAAAGCAAGCAAGACCAAAATCATCGCCCAGTTTTGAATCAAATAGTTTGCAAAGTAGTCCATGGTCAAATAGTTGAGTTATTCCCCCAACCAGCGAATAGTATAGTCCAAAGCCACTGAAACGTATCGTTTCAATCACGTTAGATGAGCAATAGGCGACGTAAACTTGCGCGGAATTTTAGTCCACGTTGGCCG
Source organism: Bacilli bacterium (assembly GCA_017479485.1). GTDB lineage: Bacteria > Bacillota_I > Bacilli_A > RFN20 > CAG-826 > Alloenteromonas. Next base: position 8,018 of record JAFVCC010000092.1, on the reverse strand, counting down.
ATGTTTAATGGGTCGAAATATAGATTTTTCGATCAAAGAATGGGGAATTGCGCCGTTTTTTCAGTTTTTTATCGCATTTCAAAGATAAAAGTAAACGCCCCAATTGGAGATCCTTTTGGGGCGTCGATACTTTGTGCGTTTTTAACCAAAGCGGCTTAGATGGTTGGGTCGCCGTTATCCACGATGAGGTCGTTGTCCTTTTCGATGGCTTGCTCTTTGACCGGTTCTTCGTCGGGGACGTTGTCCATGTAGTCGTCGAAGATGTCCACTTCTTTAGCGTTGATGATGAAGCCAACCTTGCCATTGAGACCTGTGTTGATCTCGATATCGATATCTTCTTTGATTTGGGCTTCCTGACGGTCGAGGTCGTCGCAGACGTCGATGACCGTTTGAGCAAGGGTGCCACGCTTTAACGAGGTGCCCTTCATCTCGGCAAGAGACCGATAACCTTTCGCGGTCTGGTGGTCGCGATAGGCCTGGGCTTTGGGCTTAAGGACGTCTTTCCTAAGGTAATCCGGGTGATTAGGATCGTTGAAGTTTTTAAACGCATCCATGAACGCAGTCCATTCGGGAGAGGTGCTGAAGAAGATGTTGCGTTCAAGCCAACCGCCTTGGTGGTCCTTTTCGATCTGGTTCGCGTCGAAGATCGCTTGGTTAAGCCTCGACGCGACGCGAGATTGGAACCTCTCCGCATATTTTTCCTGAAAGACCGTGGTGACAGCGCGGATCTGGAACATTTCGTCTTTAGTCCTTTTTTCGATGCGGACGTTCGGATCATCTTTCTTAAAGAGATCGTCGAAGCTAACTTCGGTACGTTCGCCAGTCTCTGGATCGGTCTTAATCGCTTTGTATTTGACGAGGAAATCCGGATCGTTAACGTTAAGGCCGTAATCCTGGAATTTCTTGAAGTAGCCATAAGGGGTGTCCACCGTGCCGGTCAACTCGGCCATTTTCCCGTTCATGACCTCCGTGAGTTCCGGATAGGGATTGCCTTGGAAGAGTTCACGGGCCATAAGCGCCATGGGAGCCTGTTCGATGGTAAGGGTGGGCATGGCTAATGAGTCGATACCGCCGCGCTTGACGACGTTACCTAGTTCATTCAAGTTTTCGATGGGCTTTTTCATGGATGCCAAGGCCTGCTTGAACGCGCCATTGGCCTTGGCCGCGTCGCCTCCAGTAGCAGAACTAATGGAATACGCGGCTTCGACCAAAAGCGTATTTTCCATATAGAATTCCGCCATGGCTTGCTTATCATCGCCCATGTCGATGAACGTTTGGGGATTCATGTCTAGAAGCTTCGAATATTCGCGGTAAAGAATCTTATCGGGATTAGTGATGTACTCCTGATAGAGCTTTTCGTTATATTCAATATCCTTGGGATCGTTTGAAAGCTTGAGGTAGAACTTGAACGTACGGGAGAGTGGGTTGTTCTGGATGGTGTTTGGACCATATTTCGATTCTAAGGATTCGAGGATGGCTCGACGCTGCGCTTCTCGGGCAATGTTTTCTTGATACATGCGGTAAACGGCGACTTCTTTCGGATCTTCCAGTTTCCGCAAGATCGCTTCGTCCTCGTATTGGAGGGCGCCGCCAAGGACATCATTCATCTTATCGACGAGGAAATGATGACGGTTAATGATCTCTTGCTTTTCTTCTTGAGTAAGGGGTTTGTATTCTGGCATATAAGGTCCTCCCTATTGATTTGCTTAATAATGTTATACAGCATTACCTGCAACGGATATGCCACATAAGATTTTATTATTCCTTTTTGTCCCGCAATGCGGGATTTTGAATGAGAAGATACTGTTTCTTATGAAGAAGCCTCCTCCGAGTTCCGATCGATTCGTTTTCGTAAGAGGCAAAGCAGCTTTTGTAGCCCAAACCCGCCTCCTAAAGCCGCGAATAATCCCGCGAAGTAGATGCAGGCAGAGGCAAAGGAATGATCCACGAGCACACGATTATAAATATTGTGCTTCCCGCGTAACGAAAGCCCAAAGAACGACGTATCGAAGATCGCGTTAACGATGAGCATGGTCACCGCCACGGCAACGATAATCGAGCCGCCGATAAGGCAATCTTTAGGGCGAAGTTCGACTTGTTTGGACTGGACCAAATAGACGCCAAATAACGCTAAGGCAAAGTGAGCGATATAGTCAAAAACAAACTCGGGATGGAACGCATAGCCAATAGAGAAGTAATGAATGCAACTTATCGACGGAGATAAGATCATGCCAAGGCACAGCAAAGCGATAAGCGTTCCGAAGTATTTTCGAATCCCTCTAGGAAGAACGAAAAATAAAGGGGTGAAGAAGAACATGAAGGGGCTGATGTTCGCTTGCGGCAACGTGTTACGAAAATTCCAGTTATCGGCTCCGTTCTTTTGGTAAGCGGCAATGACCAGCAAGGAATAGGAAACAAAAACGATAATGACGAAGATAATGTCAAACAAGGTTTTCTTGACCATGAACCGCATCAAAAAGAACACCGCGATAAATAGAGCAAAAAGGCACAACAACGTCACAAGGTAAAGGCCCGGCCACATACCAATAGTCTATATGATAGACTGTCATTTGGACCCCGTTTTTCGGGTTTGTTCAGATTTTTTGCCGAGTTTCAGTCTATAGACTATATCCGCTTAGATTGAGAAAAAAATCAAAATGGACGAGAATTTGCGAAGTTTTTTAGATTTTTCTTGCTCTAAGTCCGGACGTTTATCCCCTGCCCCAATATCGGAATCCCCAGCGTTCCAGACTCCACTCCTCCATAAATGGGTTGCACTCGTAGTCAATGTAATAAAGCGTTCCGTCTTGGACCACAAAGTTCGTCGGGTAATAATCGATGTTGAGGCCCTTCCGCTTCGCGAGGTTCGCCATCTCTTGGACCTGAGGGAAATAATCATCGACGGACCTGCCCTGCTCGATCATGTTGGAAATAACCTCGCCGCAGATGTACTCCTTGATGACGATTTCTTGCTCCATATCGATATCGATCATCCTTGGCACGCGGATGCCCGCATCAAGCAGCCGTTGATAATCGTTCTTTTCCGCTTCGATTTTGTTGCCAAATTGGTAATAGTCGCACGGCTCGTGATGAATTTGCTTTAAGACAACCTCTTTTCCCTGCGCTGTTGCGAGATAGGAATAGCCACCTTTCCCCTTGCCCAAAAGGCGTTCGAGCCGATAGGTAACGCCGTGAATGACGCGCTCCTGCTTTTTCCAATAGAAAGAGAAACGCTGCGTCAAGCGAAACCCAAGACGTTGATAAAATTCTTGGTCGGAAATCACGATTGCCCTTTTTGCCCCGAGCCTTCGGGCACGGTTGATTGCCTCATAGACCACGGCTTTGCCAAGCCCTTTGCGGCGATATTTAGGCGTCACGCACACCGGCTCAAGATACGCATAGTCCACTCGAAGGTCATACCAAGTCGATGCGGTCGCGATGGCTTCGCCTTTCGCATTTCGCGCGACGATGCAAAGCTCAGGATTAAAATGAGGGCGTTTTTGCGTTGGTTTTTCGAATTTTTGTAGGAATTCTTCTTTGTCTTCCCCATTGTCAAAGCCCTGATACGTGAGCCACCCCATCTCTTCGGGATGCTCTTGCGCATCGAAACCCTCGAGCGAAAAGCCTTCGGGTAGAGAGATTGGCAATTCTTCTTCCAAAAGGATTTCACACACCGATTCGGATGCGTCCGTCTTAAAAAAGCCTTGCCTTACTGCTTCCGCTATTTCCGCAGAGTTTTTATCGTTAATGGTTACCCCTAGTCCCTGATCGTCTTTTAAGTAAGCGAAAGCATAGTCCAACATTTCTGGGTAGAGGTGTTGGTATTTGCTTAATGCTCCGACAAATGCCTCGCCGAAATACATGTCGAACAAAACGGCACCGACAATGCGGTCATCGTCAAACCATAGGCCCATACTGCCCAATAACTCTTTTTTGGTAAATGGATGCTCATACATCCACTCAAAACGAGCCCAATTCCAGTTCGCATGGAGCGGGTTCTCTTCGTTTAAGGCGATGAGAAAATCACAGACTTGCTGATAGTTCTCGTTTTGATATGCAGCGCGATGAATCATGTATGAGCCTTTCTTCATGGAAAGGCGCCGTCCTAAGGCTAGAGGCGGCGCATAACAGATTGATTAGAGTTTGCCGTAGTTTGCAATGGCTTCATCGATGGTAATTTCGCCTTTGCCAACTTTGAATGAAGCATTACGGATTTGAACCGATAACGGGTCTTTGACGTCAAGCGCCTCGGGCAAGAAGCTACGTTCCGAGGGTACATTGCTAAAGGGCGCATAAACTGGATCGGAGGTCATCGATTTCGTCGGGGTAACCAAACGCTTCACCGAAGCCATTTGGTTTAATTCCTTGTTGCTGATCAGGAACCTCATAAACTCATTGGTCATCTCCAAATTGTTGCAGGTCTTATTCACGGAGAATTCCACGGAAGGGCTATCGATGAAGTAACCGCCTTGGTCGGTTACAGGGATGGGGCAATACGAATATTTGAACGGGGACTTAGTAAAGGCCTCGGATTCTTTTTCGCGCTTTCCCGTGCCAGAAACTGTGTCGCCCGGGCAAATCATCATTGGCACATCGCCCTCAAAGAAACGCATGATGACCGCATTATAGTTGTTCTCGATCTTTTCGCATTCCGTCAAGTCGATGCAGTCGCCTTTCACCATCTGATCCACTGCGGTTAATGCACTGCGCATATATTGTCCCGCCGAAGGATCTAGGTCGTTCGCTAGTTTTATAGCCCCTGGGGTTTTCGCGAGTTCCGCGACGAACATCGGATAAGCTACCGTATTCATCAGGCAGCTCGAGGAGTTTTTGCTAAATCCCATCATCGGGCTCTTATAGCCTTTATCGACAAAAGCCTTGGAAGCGGTGAGCAGCTCGCTCCAGGTACCTGGGATTTTGATGCCCTCTTTCTGGAATAGGTTCGTATTCACCAACGTGCCATACGTACGGGCAAAAACTGGCACCATAAAGACCTTATTTTGGGCATCGTGGTTGATGAGACCTGGGCGGATGCAATCCAAGTTGAACTTCAAAGCAGGGTCGGAAAGTTCTTCCATGTGGCTGACCACCGGGGCGTATTTTTCGTTCTCGTTCATCCACGTGTAGGAGAAAAAGATATTAGGGTTATTGGTTCCATCAAGGACCGTGCCCAACAAATTGTTGTAATCATCGACATACTTGTACGTCAGTTCCACATCGGGATAAAACTCATTAAAGCGGTCGAATTCCGCTTCTAACGCCTCGAAGTTCTTGTAATCGCCGACGACTTTGATTTCGCATTGGGTCGTAACGTCGAGGGCGGGTTTGAATTCCTCTTCCGCTGGGGTAGCGTTCCCGCAAGAGGGCAGAAGGGTTGCCACGAAAGCAGCTAAAACGGTGCAAACTAATTTTTTCATCGTTTTGATTCCTCCTTAATTCTTCGAATCTCTTTTATGACTAGTTTGATGTCAATCGGTTTGGCGATATGGCCATTCATGCCGGCGTTCATGCATTCGGTGATGTTCTCGGAGAACGCATCTGCGGTCATGGCCACGATGGGGATGGTCGATGCCCACGGATCGTCCAAGGCGCGGATGGCACGGGTCGCATCGAGGCCGTTCATCTCGGGCATCTGGATGTCCATAAATATTAACAGGTAGCTGCCTTTCGGCGCCGTCTTCATCTTCTCCACGCAGATGCGGCCATTCTCGGCTCGTTCCGCGGTGATTCCAAACGACTCCAATAAGGCCGAGATAATCTCCCAGTTGATGTCGTTATCTTCCGCGATGAGGATATTTAGTCCTTCTAAGTCAGAATAATCGTTTTCGATTTCCATGGACTTAGTCTGCGTCCCAAGCACCTCATTTAATTTATCGTAAAGCGTGGAGCGGAATAATGGTTTGCTCAGGAAGCCATTAACCCCTACTTCTTTGGCTTTTCGTTCAATATCGGACCAATCGTAAGCCGAGATTAAGAGGACGGGAATGTTCGAACTAACGTTCTGATGGATGCGGCGGATCGTCTCAATGCCATCGATGTCGGGCATCTTCATGTCGACGATGACCACGCCATAATCCTTTCCTTCTTCGTGGCGGCGCTTCACTTTGTCTATGGCTTCAGCGCCACTATGGGCCTGATCCGCATTTAGTCCTAAAGAGGCTAAGGTATCGACCGCAGTCTCTAGGAGCACTTCGTCATCATCCGCAATCAATACGTCGATAGCGTCCAGCTTCATGTCGGCCATCTGCTGGCTTGCGACAGGGATATCGAGTACGACCGTGAACGTCGTTCCTTTGCCAAGCTCGCTCTGGCAATCGATCGTGCCGCCCATGAGGTCGACCATCTTCTTGGTAATGGTGAGGCCTAAGCCCGTTCCCTGGATGCTATTGACGCGGCTATCGGTTTGACGAGAGAAAGGCTGATACATGTTGGCCATGAATTCTGCCGACATGCCCATGCCCGTATCCGCGACGATGTAGGTCAACTTGACACATCCAGGTTTCTGGCTTTCTTCCTCTTTCAAATCCACGCTGACGGAGCCGCCTGGCTCGGTATATTTGATCGCGTTGGAGAGCAAATTGATATAAATCTGGTTGATGCGAAGCTGGTCCGCGACGAGGTATTCCTTGTCGATGCCCCTAGTACGGAAGCTGAATACGATGTTCTTCTCTTTGACCATCGGCTGGGAGAGATTCACGAGGTTATCGGCCGTTTCCACGATGGAGAAAGTAGCCGGGGAGAGGTTTAACTTCCCGCTTTCGACCTTGGAAATATCCAAAATGTCATTGATTAGGGTAAGGAGGTGGTTGCTCGCTAAGGCGACCTTGCGGAGACACTCCTTCACTGACTTCTTGTCATCGATGTTCTTCTCCGCGATCGTCGTCAAACCAATGATCGCGTTCATCGGGGTGCGGATATCATGGGACATCGTCGACAAGAAATCCGTCTTCGCTTTGTTCGCGGACTCGGCATCTTTCGCGGTGAGCTGAAGCTTCTTGTTGAAATAGAGCATGAAGATCATGTCGAAGACGAAGAGTATCACAAGCCCCGCCGAAACGACACCGATGAGCAACCAGTTCTGTGTGGTGCTATTGAGCAGGCGCACCGGCAGCATATTAAGAAGCGTCCAATCACCCGCCGCATTAAAGGGCGTGTAGGCGACGATGCACTTCTCTTTATGCGAATTGATCATGGTGAAGGAGCCCGTTTCCGAGGTAATGCGCTTGAAAAGTTCCTGCGTCGTAGAAGAAGAGGGATCGTTATAGGAACGGTAAAAATCAAAGAAACTCGAGTTCTTGTAGGAGTGTCCTTTGATAATGTAGTTGCCATTCTCGTCGATGATGGAGAGCTCCGCATCCTGGAACTCTTCCTGAGGGAAAACCCATGTTTTGGTCATATCAACAACCGGCAATACACGCAGCAAGATCGCCTCTTTAGGTTCGCTGCTAACGGAATCACGAACGGAGACAAAATTGCAAAACGCGATGGACTCTTCTCCGTTGACCGGATTGGTAAAGGAACGGGAAATATTGATGGATTTGCCAATGTCTTCAATCCAACTTAGGTCCTTTAAGAAGTCATAGGTGTCCCGATTGTATCGAACCTCGTATTCTTTTCCGGGATCGGCATTAATCCTGGCTCTAGTGGAAAGTCCGGTTAGATTGTCCCGGTAAACGATATGTGCTGAGGCAAAAGATAGGACGTGGGAAACGCGGACGAAAGAAATCGCCTCTTCAAGCGTCAGGTCTTCGTCGTTGATGTAGTTAGCCCACACGTCGCAGATGCGTTGCTCGCCCTCGAGGTAGTTCTCGGTGACGTGCTCCATGGTGATGGTTGTATTTTCAAAGTGTTCAATCTGTCGCTTGGTAACGGCTTGGTCCTCAATGTTCGAATAAACCGCGACAAAAGAGAGTATTCCAAGCATGATGAAGACGTTCGCAACGATCACCCAAGTTTTTCTCATTGTATTTTTATAATATACCCGCGCGCAAAATTGAGGCATTTATGTCGGATATTTT
>JAFVCC010000091.1 GCA_017479485.1 Bacilli bacterium | reverse complement strand
GTAATAAACCCCGTCTTCGTTGTAGTTGGGGTCGAAGATGCCATATTGCTCATCGGCAAGCACGGAAACCCTGCCGCAATCTTTGGCCTTGTTCAAACGTTCCAGGTGTTCTTCATAAGTGAATTCCGGGTATTCGGTTTCAAGGTAATGAGCATATTCGGCGTTTTTCGCTTCGTCGGAAGTGATGCTGGTGGACTGCATATCGATGCCGATGATCGCATCGGTGTCGCACTTGAGCCAGAGCTCTTGGCTAAAATAGCCATCCGTTTTGGCGTCGTGGCGCATGGGGATTTTGTTGTTGCCGGCAACGTAGGACATGTCATAAAAATGGGGCATATCCTCAATGCCAAGCCAAGAAGATTGAAAGCAACTCGTTACTGGAGTCAAAAAACCGATCTCATGAAGGTCCGCCTTGCTGAGATGCTCTTTGTATTCGCCCTCTTCCGCATTGGAGATCAAAAGAGAGCGGTTGGGATCCGCTTCGATGCGGAGCATCTCTACGCGTAGGCGCGTTGCAGACGCGTACCACGCGATAGAAAAAGAAACCGACGAGGCGCTCAAAGCCGCGCTCATGCTCAGCAGCGCGATGAGAATTCGGTTGCGTTTCATACTTATACTCGGTTGATTTCGAATTGTAGGCCTAAGTTAAAGCCGGCGTTGATCACGTCGTCGATTACGCAGTGGTCCCACCCTTCAAGGTAGACCTTTAAGGTGGTCGTAGCGATGGAGTTTGCATCATCGCTGGTGTGGGCGATCGGATAGCCGCCCGAGAAGATGCCGTTATGTTCCACTGGTTTGACATCGTCAAAGCAAAGGTAATGAGCCGTAGACATCGTTAAGCCGGTGTAGTTATTCACCACATAGACATCCTCGCGGTGCCTCGCATAGAAGGTCGTGCGGTTGTCATCGCTTCTTCCGGTGCCGTTAATATCGACGTAGTCAGAATCCGCAACGGACTTAACAGTGGTAGGATCACCGGTGTAAACACCATAGACGATCTCTTCTTGATCGCCGTTGCTATCGACGTAATCGTAGTACCCATCAGCATTGAGATCGAGCAATCCAGCAACAACGGTGTTGCCCGAAGCCCCCGCCGTGGGGTTAAGGATGTATTTCCGATGGTCGACCGGAAGGGTTGATCCATCTTCAAAAGTGGTCGCATCAGTAGCGACGTGGATGCGGATGGCCTCGCTGACATCTTTTTCGGCATCGTGAGCTACTGCGGTAGCATCAGTGAGCCAGATGTCGCGATTGCGCACCAGCGTGTCCACGCTATTGATGGTCGTATGGATGCGGAATGCAAAGGGTAGCTCCACATAGTGGGACGAATCTGCCGGAGTATTTACGTTCTTATACCCGGCCGTGGGTGCTTCGTAGAGACTTAATGCGCTTCCGTCAGCGTATGTATTCGACGTCAGCGGCGGCAGTTCATTCGTTGCATGCCCATGCATGTTCAGGTAAGCCATGATCGCAGATGAGGAAAAGCCCTGGCCTGCTGGCATAAAGCAGTAGGTCTTCTCGTTTACGCTCTCGTAGGTCACACCGAAGTCGGTCTTATATTTCGTCGCCGTAGCATCGGAAGTAGATGGGTAATCCCATAACAACCCGATTTGTAATTGCTCGGTCTTACGAACGGCAGTACCTGAGTACGCCGCCGTGGCACGCGTGCTATAAGCGTACCAGGCGAGCGTACCCAAAGAAGAACCTGCCAAAGACAGAACGGTAAGTCCAACGAGGGAAACAATGATTGCATTAATCCCTCTTGTCTTCATTGGCTACCTGTGTCAATTCGTTGGTTAGACCAATCACTCAGAAACTTTATTATGGGTTTCAGCGGAGAATCGAATACCGACGTTGAACTGAGCGCCATCTGCTTTGGTGATATCCCAAATTGCAGAGTCGGAGATTTGCGTCCATCCTTCAAGGTAGATAAGAACATCAACTTCGAGGTTTTTAGTGGCCGTGGTGCTTCCAATTTCGGTGGCGACAATAGTATGTGGGTTGCTGTCATCTGCAACGCCTTTTTTGCCTGTAGTGGCTTTGGCTGCAGCTGATGTAGATAATGCTTTGTGGGAATCAGCCTCACCGCTTTCGTAACCATACTGGATGGTATCCTTTGCGCTTTCGAAGTCATAACCGGGCTTTTTGTCATCCACTGTATCGCCGTTTAGGTCTAAAGCACCGGCAACGACAACTTCGGAACCATTTGAAGAGAATGTGGTATAAGCGGTTTTGGCCGCCTCATTTTGTCCTGCGGAGACACCAACGCGAATGGCAGAGCTTAAATCGGTATGCGCGGAAGCGTCGTAAGGGGATTTAGTCGCTTGAGCCTGAATAGTAACATCAGAAACCCAAATCTTTTTCTCGAGATAGTCCGCCGTATTATCACCGTCGACATCAGCAACTCGAAGCTCGAGCGGAAGAAGAATATAATCTTCAGTCGCGCTAGCAGTGCCCCAGTCCGACATTGTGGGGTACTGATAAATCGGGTTCTTGTAGAGTGTGGAGGCAACAGAGTCAGCAGCCAACTCGCCAGAAGTAACTGGACGAAGCGTGTTGGTTGCAACAGTGCGGCCCGCACCACCGGCGCCAGCAGCGGCTTCGAGGTAGGCAGCAATTTGGGCGGTGGTGAGGTCATGCTGCCATTTTCCGATCTCATTATCGCTGCTGCGAATACGGATCTCAAGGTTCTCGGTGCAGTGAGCAGCGGCGCCATGGTAAGCGGCGGTGACACGGGTGCTGTATTGGAACCAAGCGACGGTACCAGAGATGGAACCGACAGTAGCGGCGACGGCAGCGATTGCTAACGTACCGACTAATAGTTTTGCTTTATTGATTTTCATAAGCGTTTATTTCAACTCCTATTTTTAGTTGTGCACTGGTAGGCGGCTCGAGGAACTGTGATGAGTCGGCGTCTTCGCCTTCTAACCACATCACGAGCGTGTACCGATTTACGGCATTTACTACGAAGTTCTCGATGGTATTCTTGGCAATGATGTTTTGCCTCATATCCGTGAACGGGATGCAGTAGCCACCTTGGAAGTCTACGAGTCCTTGACGGCTGTCCTCTGGAAGCGATATTGGCTCCTGCTCGATGATTTCGCCATCGACGAGTTTCGGTGACTTTCGTTCCTTTCCATACACTGCCTTTTCCGTTTCGTCTGTTTCCAAATATGTGGAATATAGCATGACGCGGAGAGTGTCGGTGAGGTCACGCGGTTGAGCTTCGTCGGTCATTTGGTTCTCGATGATTCGGATCGAGAAGTCATATGAGGCGGCGATGTCTCCCACGTTCTTCACGTAGAAGGTGTACTTGAAGTACCGGATTCGTTCGATGGAATCATCGACGGGGCTGTAGGTCGCACCATGGAGAATCGGAGTCTCTTCATTGTCGAGGACGGAATCCTCAGGCAAATCCGTGAATGTCGTTTCCCCATATGGCGGGAGGGTAGCGACGTGCAAGAACGAGGTCGACGTTTCAAAGGTGGATTTCTCGCTGAGAGCTAATGCAACGTTCGCGTTATCGAGCGAGACCGTGAATGTCCCAACGAATCGGCCCAGGAAGGCCTCGATCGAGAATAAGCGGACATCTGTAGCGGAAACACCAGCGCCGATGGCGATGGACAGTCTCCTGATCCGTTTACTCACGTATCTTCTTTCGTACATAGATGCTGAAATGCTCCTTTCGTGCGGTGGAGCGGATGTCGAATGTCCCAATGGGGATAAAACAAACGCCAGTGCCTATCATCCATTCACTGGAGCGGGTTTTCCCCGGAGGCAACTGGCTATCTATTGCTAGACCCTATAGTTTTGCGTCCCTCTATCACTAGGGGTTTGCTATTTTCTCGCCCATAAATTACCTCTGTTGAGCTTCGATTGCAACACCTTTTTTTCGTTTACCTGTAGGTAATGGGTGCTAAATCGTAGTTTCAGAAGCTGAAAACAGGAGGTTCTAATTGGCGTTTTTAGCGAGCATGCCTCAATGCAATAGATTAAAGCATTTCGTTTACTACGTAAACTTTATTTTTGAAGAAAGAAATGCCGTAGGCAAGGATCGAAGTGACGCCGCGTTCATTTAAGCGACTCGCGTAATCTTGCTTTATGATCTGCCTCAAGGCAGCTTTCGCGCTATTTTGGAGTTTGGACTTGGAGAGGTCCGCGTCGTGGGATTTCACCTCGATGAGCAATCCTGGCGCGCCTTCTTTCTTGGGGTAAAGAATGATGTCCGCCCGGCCTAGCGAGGCGTTTTCCTCGCTTTTGACGAGGTAATCGTTAAATAGGACCGCGGTGAGGGAGAGAAGGAGGATCTGGTAGTTCCGCCAATCGGAGAATTCGAAGTAAGAGAAGCTCGTTGATACCACGCGTTTGAGATAGTCCTCCACCGCTTCTGCATCGCCCGTTAAGAAGGCGTCGCGGACAAGGATGGTATCTAAGGAACTGCCGATGACATCGAGGATTTCTCCGCTGAAGATGCTGGCGATTTCCTTGTTTGGGATGCATACGGCATAGGAAGACATCCCAAGGTCACTCGAGATGGTCAAATAGCCGGCATAAAGCAAGAATTCGAAGAAGAAATTCTTGTTGGACATCACGTTGTCATAGCTCGAGGCATTGCTGATTTTAATGGAGATCTTCTGCCCCGAAAGAAGGGCGCTGGCATCGGAAGAAAAGGCATCGATGGCCGCTTTCCGTATCAAAGATACGTTGGTCGTGTTGGACCAATAGGCATCCACCCTGCCGAAGCGGCGGATGAAAGAAAAGGTGGACCACGGGTTAAAGCAACTGCCTTCGTCAAAGCGATAGCCACCGTAATATTCCTCAACGGTAGGAAGTTGGTCCGCCATGCCAAAATAGTCCAGCATCTTCCCTACTTCTTGTTTTGTTAAGGCGAAATGCTCTTTGGCGAATAAGGGAGCGGTTATCGTATCGATAAGCGCGTTGTTTAGCCCCGAAAAGAGGCTTTCCTTGCCAAGTTTTAAGATGCCAAAGACCACGGCGTATTGCAGGTAGGGATTGCCCTTAAACGCCTTTCCATACATGCCTTTGAGGAACGAGATAATGGAGTCATAATCACCCTCTTTGACGCTTTGGATCGGCGCGTCATATTCGTCGATGATGACGATGGTTTTCTTATTGTTATCTAAAGATAAACGCTTCGTAAGATCATAGATAAGGTCCATGTCCTTAAGGAGATCAAATTCTTCCCTGCTGATCGGATAATGCCGGGCATATTCTTCAAAGAAGATGTCGCGGATGGCCTGGCGAATATCTTCGTAGGAACCGCTGGGAAGGTTCTTAAAACTTAAGGACACGACGGGGAAGTTTCTTTGATAGTCGCGGTATTTCGGGTCCTCTTTTGCAATGAGGCAATCGGAAAAATAATCCGTCTCATCCGTATCATCGCGTTCGAAGAACGTCTGTACCATCGAAGCGGCAACAGACTTTCCAAAGCGTCGGGGACGGGTAATGAGAAAGAACGAGGAGACAGGGCTATCGATGATGTCCTTAAGAAACAGCGTCTTATCGACGTAATAGCATTCTTTCTTGATTTCTTTGAAATCTTCGATGCCAAGAGAGACTCTTTTTCCTTCCATTTTGCTTCTCCTTTTAACCGCAATTCCATTTTATTGCAAAAATTCCATTTTTTACACATTTTTTCCATTTTTAGAGATTTTTTCCAAAATGGCTTCATTTTTGAGGCAAATTCCAGAATAAAAGAAGGCTTGAGCGGTCAAGCTGAAGCAAATCAGGGCCCTATTTGACCGTAGAAAACCGTTTTAGATCAAAACTATGTGCACGGTGCACAATTTTATGATATGCAAAATCCCCCATCCATATGACAGGGGATCGACGCTTTTGATGACGTATTTAGACGCTTAGTCCGTAAGATTGGAAACGCCGAAGGTCATCTGAGCCTTGACTGTTTCATATGTCGTCGACTCAGCAGTCTCGATCGTCGGATCGCTTCCTTCAAAGAAGGCAACGCACGTAAACGTTAAAGAAACATCATGACCAGCATTGCACTTGAAATAGCCAAGATAGTTGCTCATAGCTAATGCTTGGGCTTTGGTTTTGGTGTTTTCGGTAGGAACTGCGCTTACATCTGCGGAATCGATAAGAGCAGGCGAGGCGATGTCTTTTGTCCAAGTACCGTTAATGAGCTGGGCAGTAACGGCTCCATAATCCGCTGTGCGAGTGGAAAGCGCGTCATCTATGGCTCCTCCGCCAATGTACTGAGAATGCGGATCGCCAGTTTTGGGACGATTATCGGCCCAAACCTTGGTTAAACCAAGGGAACCTGTCGGAATGGTCTTGGGCATGATAGCGATCTTAAACGCATAACCGGTATCTGTGACAGCGGCGTCAGTCGCTAGTTTGACATAACTCTTTAGCGCAGTGGCATCGAGGAAAAGTCCGGTGTCTTTCGAAGCAGAATCCGAGAACGTAACGGTGAAAGTAATGTCCCAGGTCATCGCAGAAAGAACGACACCAGCTTTGCTGTTGGCAGGATCACGAATAATGCCAGCCGTATTGATATTGGCAGTTGGCATGCTGACGAAAGAACCGATTTTGGACCCTTCGTTATCAGGTACCACAAGGTTTTGCGCGGCAATATTATGGTCGAAAGACGCGTCCGTTAAAGAATAGGGGCGATCCAGCGCTTCCGACAGCGTTCCAACTCCGACGCAAACATAGTACTTTTTTGAGTCTTCCTGTCGATAAATCTTACCAACATCATCCTCGAGCAACTCAGCTTCGGCGGTGGTTCGGGCGCTATCATTGGCAAACGTGCCGGCAAGCGTAGACTCGCCAACAATAATAGCTTTTTCATTGTTTGGATCGAGAATCGTACCGATGCCAGGAGCCAAGGTAGCGTTCAGATTATCTTTGGTATTGACCACAGCAAAGTCGCCAGCACTCATAGTGTATACACGTGTGGATGTGAACCAGGCAACGGTGCCAGTGATAGATGCAGCAGTCGAGAAGAGCAATAAAGCCATCGCGGGAATAAGAACCTTTGATTTTTTCATATAGTTTCTCCTTATTAAAACGACAAAATCATTCAAATAATCTCTTACTTGAACGGATGATAGGTTTTCATCGCATCGTCGTCTTAATAAGGTTTGGGACTTTCCTTACCAAGTGGCTTTGCGACATTATTGTTTGACTAAGGGCTATTTCCGTCAAGAAAT
>JAFVCC010000090.1 GCA_017479485.1 Bacilli bacterium | reverse complement strand
TTTGATCTCGACCGCGGGCAGCTTCGCGCCGACCCTGGCGACGATGACCTTGAGGCCTTTGCGGGCATTGGGCGCGCCGCAGACGATCTGGTGGATCCCAAAGGAGCCCTCGTCGACTTTTAAGACGTGAAGGTGGTCGGAATCAGGGTGGGCGATGCAATTGAGGATCTCGCCGATGACAAGGTTGGTGCCTGAGGCGAGGCGCGTCAGGCCTTCGACCTCGGCGCCAGAGAAAGTGAGTTTATCCGCGACCATTTCGGGGGTGAGCCCTTCGAGGTCGACGTGCTGAGAAAGCCATTTATAGGAAACGTTCATCGTTGCTCTCCTTTACTTTAAGGGGAAATCCTTGAGGAAGCGGAAATCATTCTGGTAGAAACGGCGGATGTCGTCGATGCCATAACGGAGCATCGCGACGCGTTCCACCCCTACCCCAAAGGCGAAGCCGCTATAGACTTCCGGGTCATAGCCGCAAGCTTGCAGGACGCGGGGGTTGACCATGCCCGCGCCAAGGATCTCGATCCAGCCGGTGCCCTTGCACATCGCGCAGCCTTTGCCGCCGCAATTGAAGCAAGAGACGTCGACTTCCACCGAGGGTTCGGTGAAGGGGAAATAGGAGGAACGGAGGCGGATTTCGCGCTTTTGGCCGAACATCTTCTTCGCGAAGAGCTCCAAGGTGGCCTTGAGGTGGGCGATGGAGATGTTCTTATCGACCACGAGTCCCTCGATCTGGGCGAACTGGTGGCTATGGGTCATGTCGTCGTCGTCGCGGCGATAGGCTTTGCCGGGGGCGATCATGCGGATGGGGCGCTTCTCCTCCATCTCGAGCATCTTGTGGGCTTGGGCGGCCGAGGTCTGGGTGCGGAGAAGAAAGTCATCGCCGAAATAGAAGGTGTCCTGCATGTCGCGGGAAGGATGGTCCTTGGGGACGTTAAGGAGCTCGAAGTTGAACTTGTCGGTCTCCACGTCGCGCCCTTCGCACACCTCATATCCCATTTCGAGGAAGATGTCGGTGACCTCGTCGATGATGAGGCGGTAGGGATTGACGTGCCCTACTCCCATCGGCTCGGGAGGAAGAGTCAAGTCGATGCGCTCGGCGGCAAGTTTCTTTTCTAGCGTGAGTTTGCCTAAGGCGGATTTCTTTTCTTCGTAGGCCGCGGTGACTTCGGTGCGGGCTTTGTTGACCGCCGCGCCAAAGGCGGCTTTATCTTCGGCTTCCTTCATGTGGGTCATCAGTCCCGGGATGGAGCCTTTTTTGGCGAGGTAGGTGACGTAGAATTCCTCGAGTCCCTTCTCGTCGGTGACTTGGTTTAACGCCTCTAGGGCGGAGCGGCGCAGCGCTTCGGCGCCTTCGATCAGATTGGGCATAGAACCCTCCTTTACAAGAAAAAAGACGGCCGGGAACGGTCTAGTGACCGCGGTGCCATCCCAGTTCGGACATCGTGATATCCGCGCTTAATGCCGGTAACGACGGCTACGGGTAGGTCGCCCTACCGTTCTCGGAGGTGAATTCGCGGCGCGCCTCTCGGATGGTCTCACTGTTTCATCCGTCCCTGTCGAGCGCGCGGTGGTCCGTTACTACTTCTCGTCGCTGAACGCGGATATTGTATATCCGTTGCGCGATAAAACATAGGGGGAAGAGGAAGGAAAACCCCGAGCCTTATCCAATTCGACGATGGGCTCGGGGCAATTGCTTAAGCGGCGTAATGGGCGGCGATGGCTTCCTCGATGCTATCGATGTCGAAGAAGGCGCTGAAATCGAGCTCATCCTCCCCGCTTCCCGGCTTGATCGGGAATTTGTGGTCACAGGAACCTTCGCGGGCGAGGTCGATCTTCTTGCCGTTTTTGTCGATGATCGCATCGCCAGAGCTACGGACGGTGGGTAACCCCACGCCCGTATGCTGATAGAAGACGGAACAGCAGCCTCCGCCCGAATCATCGCCCATGGTGAAGAGGCCGCGGTCATGGAGCAAGATGGGCGAGATGCCGCCGCAAGAGAAGCCGTTTTGGGACATGAGGACGGCGAGGCGCTTGCCTTCGACGAGGTTCATCTCGGCGTCGCGCTCATCGAAGACCTTGTCGAGGTTACGGTCGATCTTGAGGTGGGCCTTCAGGTTTTGTCCGGTGACGCGGTTGTTGATGTCGATCGTGGCTTCGCCCGACTTATTCGCGGTGAGAAGGGAGACGAGATACATCATCTCATCCACCGAGCCACCGGTGTTGCCCGAGAGGTCGACGACGATGTTTTTGACGCTGGGATCATCATGGGCTTTGGTGAGGCCTTTAAAGATGGAAACCACCGCGCCGCCTTTATGTTCGCCATAAGGGAGGTCGCCGGTTCCCGCGTAGTACTTCTTCCATTCTTCGGCGTTAAGGAAATCGCCCATGTAGTCATCGATGAAGATGAAGGCGGTGTCGTTGATTTTCTTGTAGGTCTCTTCGCCGCGGAGGTTGCCGCCATGAGTAACGGAAAGGCCGAGCTTCTCTCGGCGGTTAGCGTTGATTTCGCCATGGTGGGAATAGGTCTGGCAACGGTTGTCGTATTCCTCATAGCCTTTGTCCTTGAAACTATCGATGACCTCAAAGACTTTGCTATAGATCGAGTTATACCACGAGGGGCGCACGTTGATTTTCCGCTCGGGGTCGTAGTTATAGCCGCGGAACGGGGTGACGTTGCTATGGCCGCCATCGAGGAAGAGGTAGCCCATCATCTGTAGTCCCGTCGCATAGCCTAAAGCGGTGCCATCGGTGAGGTATTGCTTGGCGAGTTTGCCATAGGGACGGGAATCCAAAGCGGCGTCGAGCCCTTTGGAGAGGTCGTAGTAACGTTCCAAGCTGCTGCGGGTCGGACGGCCCAAAAGGACGTCGTAATCGAAGCACATCTCGTTATAGAGGTACTTCGCGTAAGAGGTGCCTAAATCCGTCTTCAGACAGGGTTCATAGACATCTAAGCCAAAGGAGCGGGTGTCTTCAAACGCCACATTATAAACGTAGAGGTCCTTGCGGTTATAAAGCGAGGTGAGGAGGCTCGTGTCGCTGAAAAGGTCCTGAAGGGTGGGCAGAGGGAGATATAAGGCGTCGCCATCGCCATGGATGTCGATATGGTAATCATCGAAGTCGACGAAGGTTTTCTTCGCTTCGCCGGAAGCGTCGATTGTATCGACCTTCATCCAGGGCATGCCATCGGTTCCCATCAGGGCCTTATAGCCTTCCTCGTAAGTCTTCGTCGAAATGAAGAAGCTGAGGTTATCGCAGGAGAAGGTGTTATCGTCGACGTTAAAAGATGCGCTTCCGTCACGGGCAGCGACGGTATAGACGCCGCCATTATGGGAGACCATGAGTTTGGCGCGGCTTTCGTCCGCACTCCTGCCCTTTAAGAGCAAGGCGTAAAAGTCCGCGATCGAGATATAGGGCACGTCCGCGCTATTTTCATAGAAGCGTAACGTGGCTTTCTGGTTGAGCGAGGAATCGACGTAAAAGACGTTGATTTCCTTGCTGGTGAAGCTTGGCTCGACGGATGTGCTTGGCATAGCGGGGTCGCTCTCGCTTGGCACCACGCTTGATGCATCCGGGGAAGAAGGAGATGGGCCACCGCAAGAAAGAAGCAACGGTACGAGGGCAAATAGGGGGAAATTTCGTTTCATGAGAATACCTCGGGCGTCGGTAAGATACTAGGTATCTATGGCTATATTGAAGCCGTCAACAAAGAGAAAATCAATCTGTTTTGCTGTGGATTTCTAGAGAAAACCGCGGAAATGATCCGCGGTTAACATTCATTCTCCCGCTTCTTCGGAAGCGTTGAAGTTCGGCCACGCGAGCTCGTTTTGGTAACGGGTGATGTCCTTTTCTGAGAGCGAGACGGGCATCGCGTCCGCACCATAGCTGAAGTCGAGCCGCCCTACTGCCGTCCATTCCCCAATCGGCGTGAAGGTATCATTCCCCGCCCCGTCTTTGAAGGTGAGGCAGAGGTCGTAGCTTAAGGCGTCCCAGTGGGAAGCGCTATATTCGAAGTCGAAGACGCAGCGAGTAAGCGTCGCGTTTTTCTTTGCATCGGCGAAGAGGCTATCGATGTCCTCTTTGCCGAGATCGGCGGGGAGATCGAAGGCGTTGACGATCGTCTCTAAGCTATCCCAAGAGGTGGTCGAGAAGGTGATGCGGCTACCTTGTGCATCGGAAGCGAAGCTGAAGCTTTCCGATGAGGAGGCGTAGGCGCTAAGTAACTCTTTCTCGATCTTTTGGGGCGCTTCGCGTAAGGAAGTTCCTAGAGGAAGCTCTTTCTCCGCTTCCTCGATCTGCTCGGCGGAAAAAGCGTAATGCCCACGGGCGGGGAAGCCCTCGAAATCGGGGTCGATTTCGCTCTTGATGATTTCGTTGACGCCGCGGCGCAGCACCGCCATGTCGTAGAGATTCAAATAGAAGACGCTATCTTGGAGGTAGGCGTCAGCGGTTAAAGGCAGGCCGTCTTTGGCGATCGCGCCAGTGAAAAGCTCATCGCCGCTAAGGTAGGCGCGGCTACCTTGCTTGGCGGAAGAAGTCTTGCCAAGCAGCGATACTTTCATCTCGTTGAAGGAGGTGGCGTTAAGGCCAGCCATGCGGAGGTCGAAAGCGCAGGGTTCGACGCGGAGGCCATATTCCTTTTTCTCCTCCCCTTCGCCGGCAGCAAAGGCGGCGTTGGCCTTGCCCTTGCTTAAGACCATGCCAAAGGAATCGCTTTTCAGCCCCTCTTCCGAGGCAAGGCGAAGCGCGGAAAATGCCTGTTTGGCCTTGGCGCTTTCATCGGAGCTAGCGGCTTGGCTTCCGCCTTGAGTTCCCCCAGAGGAAGAGCAAGACGCCAAGGAGATGGTTGCTAAGGCAAATAAGACCAGGGACTTCTTCATAATTCGTACATCAAGATCGCCCCGGCTACGCCGACGTTAAGCGACTCGATGCCCTCCATTTCTATTTTGGCCACATAAGTGGATGCTTCAAGGATTTATTGTCGGATCCCCTGCCCTTCATTACCCACGACGAGGGTAAAGGGCTCGCGAAGTTTCGGCAGTTCGCGCAGGGGTAGCGCGTGATATAAAGCGCCAGAAACGATCACATGTCCCCGCTGTTTTAAGGATTCGATGGCTTTTAGGGGGTCCTCCACCACCTCGATTTGCAGGGCGAAGATGGCGCCTTGGCTCGCGGCGATGACTTTGGAGGAGAAGGGAGAAGCGCTATCGCGGGTAAGGACAACGCGATGATAGCCAAAGGCTAGGGCGGTGCGTAGCAGCGTTCCGACGTTCCCCGGGTCTTGCACGGCGTCGAGGAAAAGCGTCTTCCCTTCAGGGAGGTCGAGGTCCTTCTTGTAGGCGACGCCAACGATGCCACTTGGGGTTTTGGAGAAGGCGAGCCTTTCGAGCACTTCTTCGGAGACGAGGGTAACCTTGACGCCAGGGTAATCCGCCTCTTCAAGGCTATAGACTTCCTTCAGGCAGCCATGGCGAAAGGCTTCGTCGACGAGATGCTTGCCTTCGACAAGGAAAAAATCCTTGCTCGGGTGGGTCTTTTCTTTGGCGAGCTCCTTGATGCGGGGGTTCGCGGTCGAGGTGATTTTAAAGGGCGAATTGGTCATGGATCAGCTGCTTTCGGTATTTATCATACTCCGGGCAATAGCGGTAGACGATAGCGTAGAAGGCCTTGGAGTGGTTGAACTCGTAATGGTGGGCGAGCTCGTGGACGATGACCGAATCGATGGTTTCCTTAGGGAATGCCATCATGCGGGTTTGAAACGTTAGAGTATGGGTGCGGCGCGAATTGGAGCCAAAGGTGCGCTTCATGTCGCGGAGGCGGACCTTATACTCGTCCTTGATGTCCATGAGGGAGCAGTAATCAGCGACGCGCTGCTTAACGTAAGGAAGGCCCATCTTCTTGTAATAGGCGGCGATTTCCTCAGGGGTGACTTCCCCTACTTCCATGGGGAGGCCAAAAAGATAGAGGACGTTGCCATCATATACGGGCGTCTTGGCTTTTCTTTTGCGCAGTAACCGCGGCAAATATTTGGTGACGAAGGCGTCGATGTCGCGGAGGTAGGTATGGTTTGGGCAAGAGACGCGGAGCTCATTCTTTTCCGCGTCGTAACGGAGGGTGAGGTTCTTCATCCGCTTGAAGGAAATCTTCGCCGGATAGGTGACTCCGTTATAGAGATAGTTGCGTTCGATGGTCTTGGAGGTCGTATGTCTCATGCGGGCTCTATTATACGCGGGCGCGTAATTAGGAAAAAGGATGTTGCCTCAATTCGCGCCGCGCCGGAAAGAATTTCCTTCCTTTCATCCATACTTTAACCATCTCCCCATTGGGCCGGATTCTCCTCCTTGATTCACGCGCGCAATCCCGTATGATTAGCGCGATGGAAAAGATTTTGATTGCCGCCTGCTTGTTGGGCGAAAAATGCACCTATAAAGGCGGAGATAACCGCCAGGGCTACATCGAGGAGCTCAACCGCTACTTCGATCTCATCCCTTTTTGCCCCGAAGTCGAGGGTGGTTTGCCTACGCCAAGGCTACCCGCGGAGAAGCGCGGTAGCTCGGTGATGCGCGAAGATAACGTCGATGTGACCAAGGAATTCCACCTTGGCGCCTATAAGGCCACCGCGATCGCCTCATATCTCGGCATCCGCATCGCCATCATGAAGGAAAATTCCCCTTCCTGTGGCGTCCACCATGTCCATGATGGTTATTTCCGTAACCGCTTGGTCGAGGGCGAAGGCGTCACCGTGGCTGCGTTACGCCGCATGGGCGTGACCGTCTATAACGAGGAAGAAGGGCTGAAGATGCTGGAGGAATTGAAGCGCCAAGAGGCCATCAAAGACGCCAAAACCGCCGAAAACCTTGCCAAAGCGGACGAACCCAAGAAAGAAGAGAAACCCCGTTATGATCGAGGCGAAGGGAAACCGCGCATTAACAAAGATGATTCGTGTCCCCATAAGTACCACGAAGGCAAAGAAGGCGAAAAAGAAGGCGAGCGTCCTCATTTAAAGCGCAAGCCCGGCTTCTCCTTCCAAGGCAAAACGCGTCCTTTCGCCAGCAAAGGCAAGCCAACCAAGCGCTTTGGCTCCAAGATGCCGCGTAAGGACAAGAAAGACTAGCCCACGTTACGCAAATCGTCCTCCTCTTCGAGCGAGGACGTTTTTTATTCGATGCGCGAAAGCGAGGCGAAGGCGTAAGAGAGGCCTAAGCCAAAGACGATGGTGACGATGCCAAATAGCCCAAACGCCGCGAATAGAAGCATGTTGGATTTGGTCGTCGCGTCCTCCATTTTCACAAGTAATGCCACTGCGCCAAGTAGCAGCGACACGATGCCGAGGACCATCGGCACCCATTTCATGGTCTTCGAGAGCGACGCGGGGGAAGAAGATTCTTCATTCATATCGATACCTCCACTACACCTATAGACAAAAAATCGCCCTTGAGGCGAAAAAAAGTGAACGGAATGATCGTTTATTTACCCAAGATGATCCAGACGGTGATGGCGGCGATGATGAGCACGAGCAAACCAATCGCGGCGAAAGTATAGAGGCGGTCGCGCTTTTTGGTCTTCTCGATGCGCGCTTTACCCGCTTCGTCATAGGCGGAGACGACCTTGCGTCCATCGTCTTTAGAAAGAGGGCGCTTCGCTTCGTCTTTCTTTTTCTCTTTGCGGATTTCCGGCATAAGGGAATAATAGCACTTCCCATGCAGAATTTGACGGGGACGATGAAGTTTTTGCCTCCCTCCCCGATTTTGTTTCTTCCCTTACTAGCATAAAGGCATGAACACGCGCTTTGGCATCCAACAACTTCAGCTTGGCCCGCGCTGCACCTCTAAGCGGTCCCTTTCGGTGGATCTGCTCTCCTTAAGCGAAGCAGGGTTTGAAGTCATCGAGCTTAATGGCTTCATGATCCGCAAGACGCCGTTATTCGCTAGGGCGCTGCTATCTCTTTCGGGCATGGGTATCAAACGGAGCCAGAAATTGCCTTGGCGCGAGTTGGTGAAGCAATCCAAACTGCAGGTGCTTTCCATCCACGAGGACCTCGATACCCTAGAGAACCATTTCGACCTCATCGAGGAGGAAATCCTTGCCTATAGTCCCAAATACATCGTCGTCACCGGGATGTACCGCTTCGGCTATGACGATGAGGAGGAACTTGGCAAACTCATCGTCCGCCTCAACCGCGTGGGAAGAGAGCTGAAAAAGCTCAGCGTGATGCTGCTTTACCATAACCACTCCGCCGAATTCCAGACCGTCGAAGGAAGCGTCAAAGCCTATGAGATCCTCATCAATGGGCTCAATCCCGAATGGGTCAACTTCGAGTTCGATTCCTATTGGGCCAATGAAGCCGGCGCCGACCCCCTCCATTACATGGAATTGCTCGGGAAACGCATGAAGCTCTACCACATCTGCGACCGCGGCAATAGAAATAAGGGCCCCTACCTCACCCCGATCATCAAGACCGACGCGGTGGAATTAGGCCTTGGTTCCATGAACCTTCCCCAATATGTGAAGAAGGCGCTGGAACTAGAAGTCGACGCGATCATCTTGGAACAGCATCGGAACTACTTCGCCTCCGACGCGGTGGCCTCGGCGAAAATTTCCGCGAAGTATTACCGCGAAAACCTAATCAAGTAATACATTAACCAGTACCCGGAAGTCCGTTGGCCAAACGGAATTCGGGACGCTCGATGATCTGAAGAGATACCTGCTAATGATCCCTGAGTTGACCGTCGACTTCGATGAGCAGATCACGAAGCTGATCTTCGATAAGCGCTTGAAGAAGGAAATCCAAAAAGCCATTGATCAACGGAGGCTTCTGAAAGATGCCGAAAAGTAAAAGTCTACCTTTGCGGGCGGTCGTTCGCTTCTGCGAGGATGCGCTTCCCACTCCACCGTGGATTTACCGCGAAATGTGTATGATTTTTGCTGACGCAATTGTGGCATGGGCAAACAATAGACTTGAAGAAATTATGCAAAACGAAGAAAGGGAGAATAAGCGAAAACACATTAACGAGTTGCACCGCCGCGAATACGCGAAACGCAAAGGTAGAGGCACTTAAGAACAAAACGGCTTGGATACGCGCGGTGCCCGCACCTATTTTGATGTGGTTACACCCCTACTCGGCGGTATTCACCGTCCCTAAGAATAACGGGTATCCTAGCGGATCCACGATGCCATAATGGAACGGACGGTCTAACTTGATCACCCATTTTTCGAGGACTGGGCCCACATTCGCAGACTCCTCGTCCATTTCAATGACCGTATACGCAGCGGCTTCGATACCATCTTTGTTCACGTCGACAAGAGCTTCGTGGATCGCTTTGCTAATGAACGGATCGTGCTCAACGGAATTGACCATATCATGGAAATCTGCCACTTTGGGCGTAAAGGCGTTACGAACCTCCCCCGCATCCTGAAGCACTTCTTTTAAATCGTATTTCTGATGGCTCTTGAATGTGGGCATGATGAATTGCAAATCGATAGCTTTGACTTCGCTAAGTTGCTCTGGGTTGAGGATGCTGTGGAACCAATATTGTTCCTGCTCCGCGTAAGTGGTAGGTGGGAGAAACAAAGGCTCACAAGAAGGTTTTTCTACCGCCACGCGGAACCTTAATCCACCATAAAGAGGGATATCGCAAACGTAGATAGAATCTGAAGCATAGCCACTAGTCTGCGCATAGCCATGGAGGAAAGTGGTTTCCTGGGCCGCTCCCTGTCTGGGATAGAAACTCCCTGTCTCTTCGAATACGTCACAAACCCAATTGGCCTTAAGGTAGACGGTGTTGCAGAGCCATAGGATACCGGCAAATTCTTTGAACGAGTCCGCGTTTAGATGAAAGAGCTCATTGGTTTTTGAATTGATCCAAGAAGCCAGCATCTCATGCATTTCATCCGACTTCAAAACACCGCCAAATACTTCGGCATAATAATAATCCGTCAGGGTTTTAAGGTAGTTTTCTGATAAAAACGGCGAAAATTCCTGGTCGATGAAGATCGCGTCAGCGACATCGCAATAAGCTTTCTTTCCTTCTTTATCTTCCGCGGTGAAATGAGTGGCCTTGAGCATCTCGGCGACGCATGTTTTAACATCAAAAGAGCCATCATAGCCAAGCATTTTCCCAAGTTCCTCTTTTGTCTCTGCCCTGGCCCCTTCATACGCCATGGAGAAGGCCGTGGCGATGGACAAGGGGGAGAAGACATTATTCTCCTCTTCTTTATCCGTGTAGGTGGCGAAATTGACGGCGAAGTCTTTTAGGCCCTGTAGGTATTGGGCATTCGGCTTTTGCTTCGGGCTATTCAAAGGTTTGCTTGGGGCGTTAAGTTGCTTGGCGATGGGAGGCTCTGGGAGAAGCGGGTTCTTGGAAGAAACGCTGGCGAGAGTAACCGCGACGGCAATACCCGCCACCGCCACTGAGCCAATCGCCGATAAGCCGATGATCCAAGGCTTCTTCGAGGTTACTGACCGGGCATTAGAATTAGGGATTCTATCCTTGATGGAATCAAATTTGGATGGCGATTTCTGGTTGAGCTTTTCCTCAAACTGGCGACGGAACATGATTCATACCTCCATGATGCTGCGAACTTTGGCTTTGATGCGCTTGACGCGCTGACGGACGGCATCGGGCTTTAGCCCCTTGCTTCTAGCGATTTCTTCGCTGGAATAGCCGTAGACCACATAGTCATAAAGCAAGTCAAAGTCGGCTTCGCTTAGAAGGGACTTAAGGTCGGTGATGAAGGCACCCATCTCATCCTCCCCCATAGGGTCCTCTTCGAGCTCCTCGGTCTTCCGCTGCATCAAGACATCGAGGCACTTCCGTTCCATCGTCTTCACCAGGAAGGACTTGATGGAGGCAACATTCTCTTGCTTTGCATAAGAGAAGAAAGCGAGGAAACTATCCGCGACAGCATCATCGCGCAAGGACAGGGGGAGGTCAAATTTGGCGGCGACGAAATAAAGTAACCCACGATACGCATCATAGATTTCTTCATAAACTTTGTTCCGCTTTGCAAGGTCACCATGCGCTAGCGCGGAACGGAGTCTCGATTCAACCGACATCATTCCCTCCTATTTCACTAGACACGGTAAACCCACCTTTTGTGACAACCGTTTTTTCAATGCTATACAAGAATAACGGAAACATATACCTCTATATTAATGAGGCATAGAACTAAAGGGTCCACATTAATTTTAGGTTTCTTAACAGCCCTTTTTTAACGGCGTAGCCCCGTCAGGGGAATCGAGACGGTGAGGAAGAACATGTCTTCCTTGATTTCGATTTCGACCTTCCCGCCCCACTCTTCGGCGAAGGAATGGATGGAACGGAGCCCTAGGCCATGGTTTCGGGCGTCCTTTTTGGTCGTGAAGAGGGTGCCGCCATGGAGGGTGCGGGCGCCCTGGAAGTAGTTATATTCCTCGATGCGGAAGACGCCACGATCTTCACCCAGGGAAATGCCGATGACGCGCTTATCCTTGTCTTCCACTTCCCGCGCCGCTTCGATGGCGTTGTCGATGATGTTGGAGAATAGGTAGAAGCGTTTGCTTGAGGGGATGAAATGGAGTTTCTTCGCGTCGCCGATGGCGCTCAGCCTTATACCCAAAGCGTCGCATTCAAGCGATTTGGTATAGAGGATGGTATCTAAGACCTGCGAGCCGGTATGGAAGGGGCGGTCGTAGATCTCGACGGAGGACTTGAGTTCGTTGAGGGTATCCGCGGCCACTTTGTCGCCGAAATCGTCGATGCGGTGCTTGATGTCGTGGACTTTGGCGTTGATGAGGGCGATGGATTGCTTGGAGTCCTCGAATTGTTTTTGCTGGGTATCCAAAACCGCGTTCATGATCTCGATTTCGCGCGATTTCTGGCTGCCGATGAGGACGTCGGTGCGCATGAGCAAAATCAGCAGGGAAAGCAGAATCGTTAGCAGCACCGCCGACCCATAGAGTCCTTTGGATTCGGCGGCGTAGGTGACCATGAAGGATTTGACCACGATGGTGACGAACGCCATCGTGAAGGAAAGCACTACGGTGCGGAGGATGATGGCCCGGTCCTTAGTGGAGCTTTTGTAACGGGCGAAGAGGAAGCCTAGAGGCAGCTGCACCGCGAGGTGGATGAGGTCGAAGATGAGGCCGTTAACCACATAATGGAGTTCCGCGTTATAGCCAAGGATCGTCAAGGGAACGCCCGCGAAAATCTTGACCATGGTATCCAATCCATCCGCCGCCTCACGTATGGCGATGATGGAGGTCCAGCAGAGCAATATATCGATGGGTTTTTCTTCAAAAAAGAAAAACATAAGCCCGATGGTACTAACGTAAATCGATAAGTTACATACCACCTTCATATTGATGGAGTCTGGGGCGAGGTTACGTAAGAACCCTAAGCCTACCGCGAGAAGAAGCATCAAAATGGAGCCACTAGCGATGCGCACTCCCCATAGTCTCCGCCTGCGGAAGGCGGCGAGAAGGAAAAGCGAACTCGCCCAAATCTCAAAGACGAGCCCGATATAAAGAGGGGTGAAATAATTAGGGAAAATGTGCTCGACGATGAGCCAATAGGGAATGATCATGGGCGCGCTTTATCTTTAAGGGCAGAGAGCACGGCGCTCATGCGGGGTCGCGAGATGAGCAACCGCTCGCCATTGCTAAGGACCACGAAATGGTTTTCGACGCCGACGATCTCCTTAATGGCGACGAGGTAGCAGGAATTGATGCGGAGGAAGCCATGGGGAAGCAACTCCTTCTCCGCCTCCTTCATCGGCTGGTGCTTGCGGTATTCGCCCGAGGATGCGTGGTAGATGACGGAATGTCCGGAGGTTTCGCAGTATTGCACCGCTTCCACTGGCACGACGAGGAATCCGCTCGAAGTGCTGAACCGCAGCGTTGCCCCGCCTTCTTTGGGTAGCTTTCCAAAGGCGCGGTGCATCTTGAGCGCGAATTCGGGATAGCTTAGGGGCTTAAGCAAATAATCGGTCGCCTCGACCTCATAGCCTTCAAGGGCGAACTGGGCGAGGGAGGTCACGAAGATGATCATGACGCGCGAATCTGCGGCGCGGATCTCCTTGGCGAGCTCCATTCCCGTCATCCCCGCCATCATGATGTCGAGGAAGAGGACGTCGTATTGCCCTTTAAAGGTCTCGGCGGCTTCGACGGAGGAAGAATAATGTTCCAAAGTGAACTCGATCCCTTCTTCCTTGCCAAAGCGGAACAAAAAGGACGAAAGCGTATCCGCATGGGACTGCTCGTCTTCAACCATGGCAATCGCGTATTTTCTCATCGGGGAAACTCCTCCACCACATTATACCTATGCGCGGCGCGGGCGCGTTTACAGATTTTGCCTCGCGGGACTCAGTTTATGCAGTCGCCGCTTAGCCGAGGTAGGACGCCCCTAGAATGGGCGCGAAAGGTAGTACACCCATGAACGTCCGCAAAATCCCTCTGCTTCTCTCTTCGCTTTTCCTTTTGGCCTCCTGCTCTTCTTCCCCCGCTACGCCAAGCGCATCGAGCCTTGAATCCTCACCCCTGCCGACCATCAGTAGTGAGGAAGAGCCCGAATTCGACACGACAAAGCCGAGCCATGATGGCCTTCCTTACGTCAAAAACCTCGACAGTCTCAAAAAGCACGCCTTCCAAGGAAGGTGGATCTGGGAGAGCCGCGACATCGCCGACACCCACGTCGCCTTCCGTCGCCACATCGATCTAGCGAAAGCTCCCGCCAATGCGACGTTACACATCTCTTGCGAATCCAAAGCGACCGTTTGGATCAATGGTGAAGTCATCGCCATTGACGTCACCTTGAAGCGCGGCCCAACCCCCGTCGACGGCTTCTATCAAGATATCGACGTCGCCAAATATTTGAAACAAGGCGATAACCTCCTGGTCATCCTCGTTCATTATTGGGGCAAAAGCGGCAACGCCGCGATCAACCCTCAAAAGGGCGGACTCATCTATGACCTCGAAGCCGATGGGAAAGTCTTCTCTAGCGGCACTACCACCAAAGTCAAACGCCTCCAAGAATACCGCAACATCCGCGTCTTAAGCCAAACGGGAGAATATCCTGAGCGCGAACGTTCCACCTTCTTAAACGAAACCGAAATCTATTATGACGCGAGGCTGCAGGAGCAATACGCATCGGTCTCCTATGATGATTCCTCCTGGGCTAATGCGAGCGAAATCGCTTTGCCCGATTGCAATCCCTTTGGCGCGCTTTATCTTGGCGATATCCCCGGCTTCACCTATGAAGAGCTTCTGGATTGCGTCGACCTCGACGAAGTGCTCAACAAGAAGATCACTTCCCCTACCACCGCGCATTTCGCCTTACCCGAGAACATGCAGTTCCTTCCTTATTTCGAGCTTGAGGCGGAAGAAGAAGGCAAGCGCATCAGTTTCTATACCAACACCTACCGCACCCAGGGGATCGTCTCCCTCATGGATGACTATGTCACCAAAAAGGGTCCTAACGCCTACCAGCAGCTTTATTGGAGGTCCGGCTACCAGCTGATCCTCGATCTCCCCGTCGGGGTCACCTTAAAGAAAGTCGGTTACCGCCGCACCCAATATGGGGCGGATGACGCCGGGCACTTCACCTCCAGCGACGCCATGCTCGATACTTTATGGAAAAAGTCCGCATCGACGCTGCGCATCTGCATGAGGGACACCTTCATGGATTGCCCAGAACGCGAACGTTCCCCCTATTCCGGAGACTCGGCCAACCAGATCGCCAATTGCTTCTACGCCATGGACGAAGGCGGATGGAAGATGGTCAAGAAAACCTACCTCACCCTTGCTGGTTATGCAAAAGAGGGTGGCATCTTCCAACTTCGTTGGCCTTCGGAAAAGGTCAACGAATGCCCGATGCAAAACCTCGCCTTCTGTTTGACCTTAGAAGACTACCTCCACCATACGGGGGACATCGAGACCACCCGCCTCACCTACCCCATCCTCGCCGATTACGTGAAGCTATGGGACCTTAACGCCGATGGCTCGGTCAAATACCGCGACGGCACCTTCCAATGGACCGACTGGGGCTCTGGGATGGACAACGAGTTAATGGAAAATGGCTGGTATTATTGGGCGATTTCCTCCTTAAACCGCCTCGGAAAAGAGATTGGAAATGAGTCGTATCAATCTTTCTTCGAGCCGCGTCTAACCCAAATTAAGGCCGCTTTTGCGGGGAAATTCCGTAAAGAAGGCGGATTCTCCTCGGGTTCTATCTACGATGACCGCGGCAACGCCCTCGCCGTGCTTTCAGGGCTTGCGGAGGAAAGCGACTACGAATTGGTCAAAAACGTCCTCCTCACCGTCCATAACGCTTCGCCCTATATGGAACGCTTCGTCCTGGAGGCTTTAGGCAAGATCGGCGACGATGAAGCCTTGCTCTCTCGCATGAAGGAACGTTACCAAGGGATGGCCGAATTCGAAGCGAGCACCCTCTGGGAAGTTTGGTCGAGTAAGCCCGAGGATGGCACGATCAACCATGGCTGGGCTGGAGGGCCGATGCTCGCCATCGACAAATACCTCGTTGGCATCGTTCCTTCTTCCGCGGGATTTGGGTCCTATGACCTCCGCCCGAGCGCGCTTCTATCTTCCTTCGACGCGGGCGTCATGACCCCGCAGGGGGAGCTATCGGTTGCCTTAAGCGGAAGCACCATGACCATCAAGGCGGTAAATGGCGGCAGCCTCTACCTCGAAGAAGGCTTTGGGGAAGTCTCCTCCATCGAAGGATCGATTGCAGAAAGCGACGGGCATTACGCCTTAAGCAAAGGCACCGCGACCATCCATTTCGTCCACTAAGCACGCTCGTCATAATTCTGGCGGTTGCCTTAATGGCTACCGCCTTTCTTTTATGTGGGGAAAGCTCGTCGTTTGCCTTTTCTTTCGGCGAGGCGAAACAAAAATAACGGGGACCTATATCGGAAATCGAAGCGATGGATTTCTATTTTCCTCGGATATAGGCGACGAAGGTTTGGTGACGGAGCAAGGCATAGGCCACTAGTCCCACGAAGACGCCCGTAAGGAAAGAAGCGAGAAGCAGGAAAGGAAGATAGCCAAGCACCCCTACCCCAAGGTAAATATAGGCGACGAGGATTTGCCCGCTGACATGGAGCAACGCCCCGATCACGGAGACAAGGACCGGCGAACATTTCATCCATAAGACACGAAGCAAGGCCATGCCAAGGAAAGAAAG
>JAFVCC010000089.1 GCA_017479485.1 Bacilli bacterium | reverse complement strand
TCCATCGCGTCACGAGAGGCGTAATGGATGATGCCTTCGATCTTGCGGGAAGGGCAATCGGCGTTAAGGCAATAATGGAGGCCTTGCACGCGGGTTAAGGGTTGGCCGCATTCAGGGCACGTTTCCGACATGACGAAAGGAGTCTCACTGCCATTACGGCGTTCAGGAACGGGGCGGACTACTTCGGGAATGACGTCAGCGGCTTTGCGGATGACGATTGTATCCCCGATCAGGAGGCCCTTTTCCTTAATAAAGTCTTCGTTATTGAGCGTCGCGCGCTGGACCAATGAGCCTTGGATGCGGACGGGCTCCAATACGGCGTTAGGGGTAATCCTTCCCGTGCGGCCGACGGTGAGGAAGATGTCTTTGAGTTTGGTTGTTACTTCTAGTGGAGGGAACTTATAAGCGATTGCCCACTTTGGTGTTTTCGCAGTGTAGCCCAAAACATCGTAATCATCAATGTCGTCGACTTTGATGACGAGCCCATCGATGTCATAGCCGAGGCTCGAACGCTTCTGCGTATATTCCGCGACGTAAGCAAGCACTTCTTCGATGCCATGAAGGACGCGGCGTTCCTTATTGACGCGGAAGCCTTGCTCCTCGAGGAAATCGAGGGCTTCATGGTGGTAACGATGGCCGATTTCGCGGGCGTTGACGAGATAATACCAAAATGCGTCAAGGCCGCGGCTGGCCGCGATTTTGGGGTCGAGTTGACGGATGGATCCCGCCGCGGCATTACGGGCGTTGGCGAGTAAGGGCTCCCCTGCTTCTTCCCTTTGCTTATTGAGCTTGGCCAAAGAAGAAAGCGGCATATAAACTTCGCCACGGACTTCGAAAGGCCGCGTTTCTTTGACGCGAAGAGGAATGGAAGAGATGGTGATGACGTTACTGGTGACGTCTTCGCCCATATTGCCATCGCCACGGGTAACGCAATATTGGAGCTCGCCCTTATCATAGACGAGCGACATCCCTAAGCCATCGATCTTCACTTCGCCGACATAATCGACGACGTCTTTGTTTAATGTCTGACGGACCTTGCGGTCGAAATCGCGGAGGTCCTCTTCGTTAAAAGCATTGCCTAAAGAAAGCATCAACCGCTTATGGGGAATCTTCTTAAAGGCGTCTTGGACTTGGCCGCCGACGCGCTGGGTGGGCGAGGTTTTGCTCCGTAAATCCGGGAACTTCTCCTCGAGCATCATGAGCTCGTTCATATGGCGGTCGAATTCCGCGTCGGAAACGCTTGGGTTATCCAAGACGTAATATTCGTAGGTCCATTGATCGAGCAGTTTCGTTAATTCGCGAACACGTAAAAAGGCTTCTTGTTTGTCCATTTTCTTTATGCCTCCGCGCCCGGTCGAGGCAGGCGCTTAATCATCGGATGGGAGGAGAGCAGCGTCTTCTTTGAACCATTTTCAAACAAGACGACGATGATGGATTCGTCGATGACTTCCACCACTTGCCCAAGTCCAAACTTTTCATGGCTGATGCGGTCGCCGACACGCCAATCACGGATGCCATTATCCGCGGGACGCACCGGCTCTTTCTTTTCTTCGACGGGTTCAAACGGATCGATTGCATCGCCATCGGAGAAGAAAGACTTCTTCTTCCGGTCTTCAAAGCCAACCGACTTCCAACCTCCGCTTTTTCTTCCTCCGTAAGAGGAGTTTCCAAAGCCGTAATAGCCACCGTTTTTCGGACGTGGCTCTTCCGGGAATTCCACGCCCGCTTCGGCAAAGAATTGCGATGGAGAAGCGTGGGAATCGGTCGTATAGCTATAGCCGGAATTGCAGGTCATGAAGAGTTTCTTCTTCGCGCGAGTGATCGCGACGTAAGCGAGGCGCCGCTCTTCTTCAAGGCCATCATCGCCT
Organism: Bacilli bacterium; assembly: GCA_017479485.1. Taxonomy (GTDB): domain Bacteria; phylum Bacillota_I; class Bacilli_A; order RFN20; family CAG-826; genus Alloenteromonas. The sequence continues at coordinate 16,671 of JAFVCC010000089.1, read as the reverse complement.
TTTTCCATCTGGCTGCGATATGAGGGGAAGGACCCTTCGTTTAAGCCAATGAGGAACACATTATCGAATTCAAGGCCCTTCGCCACGTGAACGGTCATGAGGGAAACATAGTTGCCCCCATTCATGTCATCTTGGGCGGTAAGCAAAGCCAGATTCTGCAAATATTCGTCGAAGGTCGATTCCGGATTTTCCTTGATGTAATGGGTGATGTCATCGAAGAGGGCGTTCACGTTGCCCGCGCGGTCCTCGTCGACGCCCTGGTCTTCCACAATGTAAGAGAAGTAACCGATATCGGTGATGAATTTACGGAGGACCTCGCTATAGGCTTCGAGGTTCTCTTTGAGATCTTTTTTGACCATCTCCATTTTCGCGGTGAGGTTAAACAAAGCAGCGACGACGCGGCGGGGAAGGGCGGTATCGGGGAACTTCTCTAAGTTCGCGCAATACTCATATTCGCTCATTTTCGCCGCAGAAGCCTCGTCTTTTATGATTTTTACCGAAGTATCTCCAATGCTGCGCTTTGGGACGTTGACGATGCGTTCAAAGGAAACGTCATCCAGCGGATTGAGAAGCAAACGGAAATAGGCAAGAACGTCTTTGACCTCCTTACGTTGATAGAAACGAAGGCCGCCGAAGATGCGATAAGGGACGCCCTTAGAAGCAAACTCGGCTTCAAAGGGACGGGTTAAATAGGATGAGCGATAGAGCACAGCGATTTTGGTGTAGTCCACCGGCCAAGAAGCTCCAGCAATCTCAATGATCTCATTGACGACATAATGGGCTTCTTCTTCCGCCGACTCAAAGCGCTTTGCGATGATCTTGTCACCGCTATCGGCTTCGGTGTAGAGGTCCTTCTTCACGCGCTTCGCATTATGGGCGATGAGGCGGTTTGCGGTATCCAGAATCGTTTTGGTCGAGCGGTAATTCCGAGCCAAGATGATGTCATGGCACGGCTCAAAGTCCTTTGGAAAATTCATGATGATTCCCTGATTCGCGCCGCGCCAAGTATAGATGGTCTGGTCGGGGTCGCCGACGACGCATAAGGAAGCCTCTGGAGAAACCAAAAGCTTGATCAAGCGATATTGGACGTCGTTGGTGTCCTGATACTCGTCGATGAGGATATGGGTGTAACGGCGTTGGTATTTTAATCGCACATCCGGGAAATTCTCCAAGATGTGGAGGGTGACGAGGATTAAATCATCAAAATCCATCGCGAGCATCGCCTGCTTTTGGGCTTCGTATCGCGCATAGATTTCTAAGCACATCTTTTCATCGGCAAAAGACTCGTGGGCGATATCGATGTCTTCGGGATATTGGCCGCGCGTTTTCTTGGAGTCAATGTAATGCAAGGCGGTTTTTAAGATGGGGTCGGACTTCTTGTAGCCCTTCTCCACGACGATGTTCTTCACCAGTTTCTCGACGTCGTCTTCATCAAAGATGGTGAACCCGGCAGGGAAGCCAATATGATGGGCTTCGGCGCGAAGGAAGCGGGCACAAAACGAGTGAAAGGTGGAGACGCTTAAAAAACGGGCGGAATCACCGATGATTTTGATGACCCTCTCCTTCATTTCCTGGGCGGCCTTGTTGGTGAAAGTGACCGCGAGGATACCATGGGGATCAACGTGGAGTTTCTCCATCAAATAGGCAATGCGGTAGGTCAAAACGCGCGTCTTTCCGGACCCTGCGCCCGCGATGATGCGGACGTATTGGTCTTGGGTGGTGACGGCTTCAAGCTGCGTCGAATTCAATAAGGATGCGTAGTCGGTTTCCATAGCCTAGTTATTTTACTAAAAGTAAAAGCCTCTTTGGATAAAAGAAGAGTTTTTTTGTTACGGTGAAAAGACAAATGCGACAAACCTCCCTCAATTAGGGATAATTACTGATATGAGATTCTTTCGAATCCGAGAAACTCCGGTAGAAAACATCACCTTCCTCGCGATGATGGTCGCCTTCGACGCCATCCTCTCCCTCGTGGCGACATTGCTGCCGTTTTCCGGTTTATTCATCATGCTCGTCGCCCCGTTAATCTCGGCATCGGTAAGTCTATTCTGCAAGAAGCGTTATATTCCTATTTATATATTGGGCGCGGTTGGCATCTCCATCGCGGTGACGGCGTGGGATTTCATGAACACCCTCTTCTATTTGATTCCCGCCGTATGCACCGGCAGCCTCTATGGTTTCTTATGGAAGACTCGTCTGCCGAGCTCTGCGAATCTCTTCGCGTCCTCTGTTTTATCCTTCTGCTTCTTCTTATTGTCCTTATGGCTTCTCCGCTTGATTTTCGACCAGAAGGATATGGTAGAAGTGTTGCTATCATTTATCGGAAGAAGCGGCGACCCCTATGCCCGCGACATCTTCCCATTATTTGCCTTAGGATATAGCTTTGCCCAAATGGGAATCACCCATGCCTTCTTGGTCTACGAGCTCCATAAGCTAGGGATCGAGGAAGTCGAGGAAGGAAGGTTCGCTTCCTTCCATTCTTGGATTGCGATTCTCTTCCTTTCATTAAGCGTGATTTTGGGCATTTTCTATGCAAAAGTCGGTTATTTTTTCCTTGGTGCGGGTATTTTCTGGATGGTTTATTCGCTCTGCTCCATCTTCCCTGACGTGCGGCCTTTGACCGTGACGCTACTCGTATTCAGCGTGTTTGCCGGCGTCCTTTGTTTTGCCGCGCTATATCGCTACATGCCTAACCAAAGCGGTTTGCTTTTGCTTTCTATTCCTTGCGGCCTTGTCGCCCTATTTAGTTGGCTCAACCGCTTCCTCCCGAAAAAGAAAGCCAAAATCGACTGATAACGCGTGCTTAGGGTGTTCACAAAACACCCTTTTCTTTCTAAAATTTCATCATGACGGTCCTTAAGAAATTTGGTCTTGGAATCCTCTGGGCACTGCTATCCCCCATCATTTTGGTCGCAGTAGCCCTCATCGGCGTCTTTGGCGCGGTGGATTTCGTCATCGAATTCGGCATCATGATCGTGAACTTCTTCCGCGGCAAGAAACTCTTCCCGCTTTATCCCGAAGACGAGAAAGCGCTCGAGATTCTCCAACGCGCCATCGACCGCAAAAACGGCGAACTTAACGCCCAATCTCAACCCTCGCAACCCCAGCAAGTCTTCGTTCAGCAAAACTTCTACACCACCCCGGGTTCCATGCCACCTCCGACTAGTCCCATGGGCGTTCCCCCAGGATATGGATATCCGGGCATCAACCAAGCCAATTCACAGCAACCCTTCCAGCAGATTCCCCCGCAGCAGCAGCCTTACCAACAAATTCCGGAGCAGCAGCCTCATCAGCCTACCCCTGGGCAACCTTTCCGCGCGTTGCCCCAAGAGCAAGAACCGATGCCTCAACGCCCCGACTTAGCTAAGCTACCGGAGTTTAACCCCAGCGATTACCGCACCGGCACCGATACCATCGATATCGACATCGACGAAGGAGGAAACGGCAATGAATAGAGTCCTCGCCTCCATCCAGCTTTCCGATACCGACCGTAAGGCCTTGATTGTATTGATCATCCTTTTGGTCGTCCTCGTCCTCATCGTCGGTTTAATTGGCATGGCCATCAACGCGACCATGAAACATCAAGCCAAGCGTGCCGACGCGATGATGCACGATGTCGCCAAGACCCACGTCGTCGATTCGACCCGCGAATTCCGCCGCTTCGGGTTCAAGAAAAATAACCGCGCTTTATACCGTGATTCCATCAAGCCCTTCTTGGTCGCCTTGGTTGGTTTGGCCATTTGGATCATCTATAACATCGCGACCGGTAACTGGGGCGACAATGTGTGGGAACATTTCGGCGAACTCTTTGTCCGCTTCAAATTCGACAATTCGCAATACCCGCCTGAGGAGCCCTTATGGGTCAAGGTCTTTGGCATGAACATCCTCGCCCGTTGGCCCGAGACTGTCGAAGGCTATCCGCGCTTTGAGATAAGCCATCTCGCCAGTTACATCGAAGTCGCGTTATGGATCGTCGCCATCGTGTGGTACGCCTATGGCTGCCAGGCGTATCTTTCCCGCTTCATCCGCATCATGCGCCTCTCCAACACCGTATATGAAAAAAGCCTCGAGGGCTTTAATGCGAATGCTCAGGTGGATATCAATCCTGAGAAACCGACGACTCCGGCAGATTAACCATCGTCACGATTTCATGATCACCAATGCGGCAAGTCTCACCGGTGCACTTGCTGCTTTTCTTATTGCTGGAGCAACCACATAAGGTAGTTAGGGCCAGAAGGAAGAAAAGCATCTTATTTACTTTCTTCAATGCACTTATCCCCCATATAGTCTTTCATTAAAATCCAGCCAAGCAAATAAAGGCCTCCCGAAAGCTGGACGTCAAGCAGAGAAAGGAAGAACTTTCCCCACGCGTCTAGTGCGCTTACGTCGGGATTGATGATGCCATAGACAAGATTGCGGATGGAGACGACCGTGTCGATGACGACCACGAAAAGCAAAATAATCGCAGAGAGGGTGCAAAGGCGTTTGGCCTTGCCAGCATCCTTTAAATACGCGATGCCCCCGATGCCAGCAAAGATGAAAAGCACCGCCAAAACCGGAAGGTTAACGAATTGGAACATCTGGCCGGGGTCTTGGAAATCGATCGAAGAACGGACTTCGGGAATGATTAACGAAACGGCAAATATCACAAGATCGAAGAACGAGGCAATGAAGAAGAGAATCGAGCCAATCCAAAGCAACACCTTGCCCGCCCGCACAGAAAGCGGGGCCGACTCAAAGTCCATCGCATAACGCTCGTTGCTGAATTTCTGGCGGATTTCCATCTTTTATGCCCTCCCCACAAGCACGATATCGACGATTTCCCACACGATGAACGCCAACGTGATCACCGACAAAATGACGAAAAGCATGCTCGTCCGTTTAGAGGAAAGCTCCTTGCGTTTCGCTTCCTCGTCGTTTTCCACCGTCGAAACGATGGTGTTCTCCGCAGGAATCGGGTTTTGGATTGGGTCAATGAATTGTGGGTTGTTCTCCATGGCTTAATATTTGAGGTTTCCGGAAGTTCTCGGATAGGGTTCGGTGTCGCGGATGTTGGCGACGCCGGTGAGATACATTAAGAGGCGGTCGAAGCCGATGCCAAATCCCGAGTGGACGCATCCGCCCCACTTACGGAGATTGAGGTACCACTGAAGGCCTTCTTCGTTGCCTTGCTTACGCATCTTCGCTTGAAGGACATCGTAGTTATCTTCGCGCTGGCTGCCACCGATGATTTCGCCTTCGCCCGGAACGAGGAGGTCGCATGCGGCGACGGTTTTGCCATCGGGGTTTTCCTTCATATAGAAGGCCTTGATGTCTTTGGGATAGTTGATGAGGAAGAGCGGGCCTTTGGCGATTTCTTCGGTGAGATAACGCTCGTGCTCGGATTGCAAATCCATGCCCCACTCAATCTTCTTGTTTTCAAATTTATGACCGTTTTGCACCGCTTTTTTAAGTAATTCGATGCCTTCGGTATATTCCATGCGGCGGAAGGGCTTAGCCAAAACGTCCGCGAGTTTGGCTTTGGTGCCGGGAGCGATCATGGCTTCAAAGAAGTCCATTTCGTCGGGGCATTTATCCAAGACATAACGGATGCAGAACTTGATGGTTTCCTCCATGAGGTTCATGTCGTCTTCAAGATCCGCGAAAGCAATTTCGGGTTCGATCATCCAGAATTCCGACGCGTGGCGGGTGGTGTTGGATTTCTCGGCGCGGAAGGTCGGGCCAAAGGTATAGACGTCACGGAAGGCTAAAGCAAAGGGTTCAACATGGAGCTGGCCCGAAACGGTTAAGGACGCCTTCTTGCCATAGAAATCGGTCTCGGAAGGTTTGCCTTCATCGTCGAGGGTGGTTACGGTAAAGGTTTGTCCCGCGCCTTCGGCATCGTTAGCCGTAATCTCGGGAGTGTGGACATAGACGAAGCCTTTGCCTTGGAAGAATTCATGGATGCCTAAGGCAAGGACGCTGCGAACGCGGTAAAGCGCCGCGAAGGTGTTGGTACGCGGACGAAGATATGCCATGTCGCGGAGATATTCGAACGAGTGGCGTTTCTTTTGTAACGGGTAATCCGCATCGACGTCGCCTAGGACGACGATTTCACTCGCGCGGAGTTCAAAAGGTTGCTTCATTTCGGGCGTAAGGACGATGTTGCCCTTCACGCCAATCGCCGCGCCGGTGAGGAGGTGAGAAACTTTCTCGTGATCTTTGATGTCCGCGTTATAGACGACTTGGATGTTCTTAAAGCACGTTCCATCATTGAGGGCGATGAAGCCGATGGAACCCGAATCGCGGTTGGTACGGACCCAACCTTCGAGGAATACTTCGCCTAAGGCGGCGAGGTCTTCGCCCTTGCTCAGGGCGGCATAAATGTCGATGACTTTGGTAGCTATTGGTTGCATATTCTTTAGTTTATCCGATTCCTTTCATAAAGGAATAATCAACTTTGTTTGAGCAAGGTGAGCTGCTCGTCGATTTTCCAGTTCGGGTCCACCCCAAGGCTTAATGGGGCGAAGTATTTTCGTTCGTAGAGATGTTCCCCCACCTTAGCGATCATGGCCGCATTATCGGTCGTGCACCATAGGGGTGGGACGATGAGTTCGATGCCGGTGCCTTCGACGCGCAGTTTCATCTGCTCACGGAGATAGGAATTCGCGCTGACGCCGCCAGCAAGGACGATCTGTTTCACGTGGTAGTCTTGAGCCGCTGCCATCGCGCGATCGACGATCATGCCGATGGCCACATCTTCGAAGGAGCGGGCCATGTCGTCGATATTGACCGCCTCCCCTTTCATGCGGAGGTTATGGGCCAAGTTGATGACCGCGGTCTTTAGCCCCGAGTAAGAGAAGTCATATTTCCCTGCCCCGGGATTTGGATGCGGCAAGTCATAAGTGTGCTTGCCTTTTTTCGCATGGAGGTCAATGGGAAGCCCGCCAGGATAAGGAAGCCCAAGGACGCGGGCGACTTTGTCGAAGCATTCGCCCACTGCATCATCGGTGGTCGCGCCGATGATATCGAAGTCCATATGGCCTTTCATATAGACCAGTTCGGTATTCCCGCCCGAGACGACGACGCATAGGAGGGGGAACTTCAACTCGCCGATATATTCGTTCGCGTAGATATGGCCCGCGAGGTGATGAACCGGGATTAACGGTTTGTCATAGAGCATCGCGATGGTCTTCGCGGCTTGTAACCCCACGTGGAGGCAGCCGATGAGACCCGGGCCACGAGTGACGGCGATGGCGTCAAGGTCCTCGAAGCTTAGTTTGGATTCGTCCAGTGCTTGTTCCAAGCACACGGTGATGTTTTCGCTATGGAGGCGCGAAGCGATCTCCGGCATGACGCCGCCAAATTTCTCGTGGACCGCGATTTGGGTTGCGACGACATTAGCGAGCAACTTGCCATTATCGACCACGGCGACTGCGGTTTCGTCGCAGCTGCTTTCAATTGCCAGAATCTTAGCCATGGATCAAGCACCTCACCATATAGATCGCGTCCTCGCCATCATCGTAATAACCTTTTTTGGTCGTGACGGCTTCGAAGCGATGTTTCTTATAAAACGCCCGCGCTGGAGCGTTGCTTTCACGGACTTCAAGGGTTAAGTATTCCACAGGGTCGCCCTTTTGGGCTTCACAATCTTTTAAGACTTGGCCAAGAAGCAAATTACCCACGCCTTTTTTACGGAAGGATTCCTTCACCGCGATACGTAAGATCGATGCGCTATTGAAGGTAATCATGAAGTCCACATAGCCCACTACTTCCGATTCCACCACCGCGGTATACATATGGGAGTAGGGATTCTCGTTGAGCTCATACATCAATTGCTTCTCATCGTAAGGAGGATTGAAGCAAGTTCGCTCAATCTCCGCGATGAAGGAGAGGTCGCTGGGAATGGTGCGACGAACAATGGTTTTCATGTTCGTCGTGGAATAATCGTCTTTAAGGTAAATCGGGCGAGCCGCATGAACCTCCTTGCAGCGATGGGCATCGTCAAGGAAATGGAGGAAGGCATCCTTAGGATCATATGAGGCGCCTTCAAGTCCAAGGTAGCCAAGATCGCCGCTAAGCAAATAATCGGGGTGCTCCGCAATATAGGCGCGGACTTCTTCGTTGGTCTTAATGCAATCGGGTTCAAGGCAAACGCCGTTAGAATAAACGCCGAAATAAGAACGTTTGCTGCGCGCGTTTGCAAGGCAGATGCAGGTGGAAGGGAATTTCTGAAGCGCCTCAAGACTCGAAGCGAGGTACAAGGGAACTTTCAACGCAAAAGCGATGGTCTTTGCGACCGTCAAACCGATGCGGACGCCAGTATAGGAGCCCGGCCCACAGGTCGAGATGACGGCGTTAAGTTCTCGCTTTTCTACCTTAGTTTCTTGGAATAGTTTCGCGATTTCCTCCACGAGGTATTCGCTTTGCCTTTGCCACGCTTCATAGCACGTCGACGCGAGGACTTCCGCGTCACGATAAAGACAGACGAACAAATATTTGTCCGAGGTATCTACGGCCAAAACGTACATTATGCCGCCTCCTCTTCCTTCAGGGATTCAATCCAACCATAGTCGCCCATTTCGAAAAAGAAGCGGAATCTGCGGTCGTTTTCTCCCATATTCGTAATTTCAATCTCGAGCTTTTCGTCGGGTATTAGGGGTTCAATAAATTGAGGCCATTCAATAAAGCAAGCCCCATCGCCCTCGATGACTTCGTCGAGGCCGATCTCGATGTTTTGCCCTTCAAGTCGATAGGCATCGATGTGGTAAAACGGGATGCGGCCATGGAAATAACATTTGAGCAAATTGAACGTCGGGGAAAGCACTTCTTCATTGACGCCAAGCCCTTCGCCAACGCCCGAGGTCAGCGTCGTCTTGCCTGCGCCTAAATCGCCCGTAAGCAAAACGACGTCTCCGACTTTGAGGAAGGAGGCAATTTGTTTGCCAAGAGCTTTCGTTGCTTCTTTGCTGTGGGTAAAAAGAATTCGTTCCATAACTATCGTTTGGTGGTAACCACCGGCTTATTCATATCGAGGAACCGCTCGTAATATTGGTTGACGATTTCGTCCTGGAAGGGGAACTGTTTGGCCTCGATCATGGTCTTCACTTGGTCCATCGACTTCTCAATCGCCTGAGATAAATCTTTGGGATAACCATAAAGAGTGATGTGGCGGTCATATTCCCGTTCATCAAGGGTCTTTTCGACGCCGTCAGGATAGACTTTGACGTCGAGATCATAGTCGATGTAACGAAGATAACCATCGTCAAGAATCGTCGGAGAAGCGATATTCACGTAATAGCAAATACCCCTACCCTGCTTGAACATGGCGATCACGTTCATCCATCTCTTTTTGAACAGGATGAATATGGCTTTTTCTTTGGTCATCCATTTCCTTCCATCGCTTTCGGTAACCATGGAAGCCTTCGATGCCAAAACCCAATAATCATCGGTCTCCTCGACCAAAAAAGCGGGAGACCACTGCCGGTGCAGCGTCCCGTCATGTTTATACGCTTGGACTTTTTTCCAGCGACGAAGAAAGGCTTGGTTGTCGTACATAGGGCAATAGGAGCTTTGCTCCCCTCAGGGCCTATTATACGCGCGAAAAGGAATCTTGCCTCTAAATCTTTGATTTATCGATGTTTTTCTTTATTTGGCGAGGCCGCGATGCTTCAAGGTTTCGATCTTGGTCACGCAGCAAAGCACTTCCATTGCCGTCTTTAGCTCATCCAAAGAAGGAAGGGTTGGGGCGATGCGTATCGTAGAATTTTCTATGTCGACACCATACGGGAAAGCCGCGCCTTCTTTCGTGAAGTTCACGCCGAGTTCGCGACAATGAGCGATGATTTCTTTCGCGCATCCTTCGACGTGAAGCGCGACGAAATATCCGCCTTTAGGAGAAGTCCATGAAGCGAAATCGGCGAGGGATTCACGGAGGATTTTGGCAACTAATTCAAATTTTGGGCGGAGAATTTCCGCATGCTTCCTCATATGTTCCAACGTATGCTCGCGGTCTTTGAGAAAGAGGACGTGACGCATCTGGTTCATCTTATCGAAGCCGATGGTTTCAATCTTGATGGAGGAAGAGAAATCCTCGAGGTTCTCCTTGCTCGACAAAATGGCGGAGATGCCGGATCCTGGGAACGTGATCTTGGAGGTGGACAAAAACTCGATGACCATGTTGGGATTGCCCGCTTGGTCGGCCAAAGAAAGAATCTCAGGGATCTCGATGAAAGGCTCTTCGAGGTCATGGACGAAATAGGCATTATCCCAAAAGACGCGGAAATCTTTCGCCGCAGGGCGTAACGCGGCCATGCGGCGGACCGTTTCGTCGGAATAAACGTATCCCGAGGGGTTGGAGAACTTGGGAACGCACCAAATGCCTTTAATGGATGGATCGCTCGATACCAGATGCTCCACGACGTCCATATCTGGACCCGTCGGGAGCAACGGGACGTTGATCATCTTGATGCCGAAATACTCCGTGATGCCAAAGTGGCGGTCATAGCCCGGGACAGGGCAAAGCCATTTGGCTTCGGGGAGGTCCTTCCAGGGCTTATCGCCCAAAAAGCCGCGGATATAGGCGTGATTAATCACCGAGAACATGGTCTCCAGCGAAGAATTGCCCAAGATGAAAATGCGGTCTGTATCCGTGACGTGAACAAGGCTTCCCATCAAGCGCTTGGCTTCGATTAGGCCATAAGGATTGCCATAGTTTCTTAGATCCGTGCCTTCTTCCGTTTTATGGTCAAAAGGAAGCGGGAGGCTCGCCATCGCTTCGCTAAGTTGGAGCTGTTCTGGGCATGGCTTCCCCCGCGTCATATCTAAATGCAGGTGAAGGTCGCGGAACTTCCGTTCTTCTTCGTACAACGAAAACAGGGTTTCTTCGGATTTCATAAGTTGCACCGAAAACTATTCGTGAGCAGGCTTGTTGAGCAAATAGGCAGCTTCAAGAATCGCCCCGATTTGAGTCTTATATTCCTTGACGTAACGCGGGTCGAAGGATTTGTCATTAGGCAACACCATGAGGGTGTCCTCATAGCCGAGGTACCAGTAGGTACGGCCTGGCTTGATGACGATGGTCACATCGACGAGAAGGCTATTCGTACGGATTTTCGCAAGGGCCTCGCGCACTTTCTTGGTGAGCACCTTTTTGTCCTTGCTCGCGCCATAAACCTTGTAACGGGAAGAAGATTCGGTGAGGTGTAAGGATTCGAGCTTCGCCGGAGGTAAGGCGCGGTCGTTACCCGAGAAATAGATGATGAGGCCTTCATCGGAAAGCTCGCAGGTATTGTGGGTGCGAAGATATTTGCCCACGAAGACGGTTTGAAGCGCTTTGCCGGCATCCACTTGGCCTGCCGCTTCGCTCATCGCGCAGTCCATGCCTTTGTATTGGAAGGTGATGTTATCGCGGGAGCCAATCGCGGCGAGAGCGTCGAACGCGCCGCCTTCGATGAATTCTTCTTTGGTGATTTTGGAATCGACGTTTCCTTCAATGTTCTCCGCGCCTTGATCCGCGAGGGCATAGGAGTTGATCGCGTCGAAGTAGACATTGAAATATTCGGCGATCGCAGCCTTATCGTGTTTCTTCTGGAAGTGGCCGAAAATCAGTAATCCCACGATGCCGACCGCCGCACAGCCTAGCCCAATATATAAGGGGACCGCGCCGCTATCGCGCATCAAGATGGTCGGGATGAGCCAACCCGCCAAAATGCCGAGCAAAATCACCGACGAGACGATGAATTTGATGCGGGACATGAATTTGTAGGACTTATTCCAAACCTTGCGGGCGTCTTCGATTTTCTGAAGGCGTTCATCGTCATAGTCGGAGGAGTATTCCACCGTCTCAACTGGAACCTCTTCTTCCTCGACGACCGTCGCCGGTTCGTCATCTACTGGGGCGGGTTCGTTTGCAGGAGATTCTTCCGTAGCGGCTTCAGCAGGCTCTTCCTTTTTGATTTCATCGGTAAAGCCGTCGTCTTCTTCTTCGACGACGGGCTGTAATTTTTTTTCTTCTTCGTTCACCATAATTTTTCCTCTTAGGAACCGCCTTATTATAACGGCCGAGGAAACTTTTCCATAATCTTTGTATACAAAGACTATTCGACGCTCTTGGTTTCGGACTTTTTGGCTCTACGGAGGAACAGATAAGCTCCGGCGGCGACCATGATGGCGATGGATAAGCTAAACCAAATCCAAACCGATACTTCAATCGCTCCTTTTTGTCCCTGCTTGATGAGCAAGGAGAGACTCGAAAGCAACGAGAGGAAACCATAGGCCTCCATCGCGATGGGGTAGACCCTCCACTGGTAATGCTTCCTCGCGTTATAGAAGCAGATGAGGGAAAGGACGAATAGCGCCGCGCCCAAGATCCAAAGTTGAAGCGCCATACGGTCGAAACTATAGTCGACGCCCCAGCCATCGTCATAGCTCTCGTAGGAGCGGATATAACGGATTAGGAAGACCGTGAAGATCGCGGCTCCTGTTGCCGCTGAAATTAACGAAATCACGCTTATGGGGTCGCTCTTTTTCGTTTCTTCAGGTTCGGTTTCTTTAGTAACAGGAAGACGTAATAGCTGCGGCGCACGGATATAAGTTAGACAGAGGACAAGGCCGCTTAATACGATGCTTGGTCCGGTATAAGCGAGGTTATAAAGGATGCAGTATAGATGCGGGTTCATCCAGGTGAGGTCCCAGGCAAAGCCACTGGGATCGGCCCAGAAGAGGATACCGGAAAGGTAATGAGAGAAGAACTTCATCGCCCCGCCGACGAAACTGCCAACGATAATCCAAGCGATGGCTTGGCCGCGGGTCTTACTCTTGTCAAAAAGCGGCTTGAACAATGCGGCTAGGGAAACGCAAGGATAAGCGATGATGTAATCAAGAATCACTTGGAAGAAGATTCGGTCGGGCGTAGAAGCAATCAGATATGGACCCTTCATCAAATCGAAGGCACCCATGATTAAGCCGACGCCTAATGCCGGCAAGAATCCGCGCCGATAAGCGACGACGAGCACCGCGATCATCGCGATGGAGATCGATCCACCGTTAGGAAACAAGCCCTTAAACAAGACGCCAGCGATTAAATCGAGGATAAAGCCCACCGCTGCCATGATGCCAACTTCGGCCATGACTTGTACGGACGCACTTAGCTTTGATTTGCCCATAAAAAATCCCTCCGCGCTAAAGGAGGGTAACTCGCCAAAAAACGGCTCATCCAATTCCCTCCGCTAGCATTACCTAGTTCAGGTCCAGGGTCGCGGTCAAACCGCCTCTCAGCCTTAATCGGCTCCCCTATCGGACGGAGAAGATTGTAGAAAGCAAATCACTATGATTCAAGATGGAATCGGACTTTTTCTTATGGCAAATGAGCAACAATATGCCTTCTTCGACACGTACGATGCCCTCTTTGTCTACGATTTCATTCGATACGCCAAGCGGGTCACCAGGAAGAAGAGAATGATGGTCTAAGGGATATTCAAAGCCATCTAAAGAAACCACCGCTTTTTTCATCGCGAAGATGGAGACATATTCGAAGTCTTCTTGCTGAAGAACGATGCTTTGATTTTGAAGCGCGACGCAAAAAGCATCGTCGTCTTCCAAGAAGAGGGTATTCGGCCTACGACGGAGCAAGCAAAGAATCGCGATGAAATGCTCGATACGGTCGCCGGCGATGCCACCAAGAATGGTTACTGCCTCATAATCTTGGCATAGCGTTAATGCCTGTTCCGTATCGGTGACGTCTTTATGGTGAGGAAGCGTCACAACTTCTTTTGCAGTGCGAAGGATTTCCTGATGGGACGCTTCGCTTACCGAATCAAAATCGCCGACCGCCAAATCCATGGGAATACCTTCGTTCAAGCAAAAGGCAGCGCCCTGATCCGCGCCGATGACAAAAGCACCTTCGCTGCGGCGTACCGCAAGGTCATGAGAAACGTTTTTGCCAATGACGATCAATGCCTTTCGCATATTAGTTTTTCCAGTCGATCGGCGAGGCTCCATGGGAGGTTAGTATGCTATTGCAACGAGAAAAAGGCCTTTGTCCAAACCAGCCTCCGCGATTGGCGGACATCGGGGAAGGATGGCTGCTTTCAATCGCAAAATGTTGGGGATTTACGATGAAATTACGGAATTTCTTGGCAAAAGAACCCCAGAGAAGGAAGACGATGGTCTGCGGCAATCCGTCTAGGTATTTCATCAGATCAGCAGTGAATTCATCGTATTCTGGAACGCTATGGGAAAGGGGCATATGGGCACGGACGGATAACCGAGCATTATATAGCAATACTCCTTGCTTCGCCCAAGGAGTCAAATCTCCCGAAGAGTAATCCATTTGAATTCCGACGTCGGACTCGATTTCGCGGTAGATGTTCCTTAGGCTTGGGGGCAAATCCATGCCGCGAGGAACCGAAAACGATAATCCCATTGCTTGGCCATCGTTATGGTACGGGTCTTGGCCGATAATCACGACCTTCAACGTTTTGGGATCAGTGAGCTCAAAAGCATTAAACATCAGGCTCCGCGGTGGGAAGCATTGATGCGTCGCATATTCTTGGTCCAAAAAGGACTTCAGCCTTTTGGAATAATCTTTGTCTTTAACGCTTTCGAAAAACTCAGCCCAGGAAGAAATCATGTCCCCATTATACGCGCGCTAGTGGAATAATTATTAACGATGCGAATCTTCTGGCTTTTTAATCATCCCGCTCCCTACAAAGTTGAGTTTTTCAACCGGTTGGGCAAAGACAACGAGCTCACCGTCTATTTTGAACGCACGAGTGAAGGCGGAAGAAATGCCACGTTCTATTCCAAAACTCCCTTAACGTTTCATGCCCTCTTTGGACACCCATTAAAACTTGGAGGCATCGATAACTATTCCCGCAAACCGCTCCGTTACCTGAAGAATCACGACCAATATGACCTGATTGTCCTCAATGGTTGGCGGACCCTGACGGAGCATATGTGTATCTCCTATTGCCGTAGGCACCATATTCCCTATGTCTTCTATATCAATGGAGGCATCGTCCATCCAAGGGAAAACAACATTATCTATGCGATTAAGTCGCATTACATCGCAAAGGCCAACTACTACATGGCTCCAGAGTCTTCCTCCAAGGAATATTTGATCCACTATGGAGCGAAGGAAGAGAAGATTATTCTCTACCCTTATGGCTCCATCGCCGAAAGCGAAATCTTAGAGAAACCTTATGACGAACAAGGAGTAGCCAAGTTACGGAACAAGCTCCACATCGAAGGAAAGAAAGTCTATGTCTCGGCGGGTTTCTTCATCGAGCGGAAAAACTTCGCTGCCCTCATCCGCGTCTTTGCCCACATGCCGAAAGACCACGTCCTCTATCTCATCGGGGAAGGGCCGTTAAAGAAAGAATATGAATCGTTGATTGAGAAGCTCGGTCTCACCAACGTTTTCCTCTTGCCGTACAAAGAACATAAAGAGCTCTTCCGGTTTTACCGCGCTTGCGACGTCTTTGTCTTTCCTTCTCATGAAGACATCTATGGCCACGTGGTCATCGAGGCACTTTCGCAGGGCCTCCCCGTCTTCTCCTCCAAAAACGTCAATGCAGCCAAGGCCCTTGCAGGACTCACCCCAAGCAACGCCTTGCTCGACTTCAGTGATCCTAAGGCAGCAGCCGAAGCGCTGCAAACTCCTCTTCCAGACGGCATAAAGCAAGAAGCCATCGAAACCGCGAAACGCTACACCTTCGAAGAAAGCGCGAGAGTCCATAACGAAATCTTCAAACGCATTGTGGAGGAGCTTTCATGAGCGTCATCTACCTCACCACGCACGTGCAAGAGGATGACTTTGCTTCTTGCTATGGCAAAGTAAGCCATATGCCCAATCCCGCCGGGGAAAACTTCCATGGCAAATTGCTCCGCGCTTTAGCGCTAGTAGAGAAAGTTCACGCTTATTGCCTCGTCCCCACCGCTTTAGGCAAACTCGGTCGGAACGACTTCGAATCGGACGAGATTCATTATTCCTATATTTATGGGCCGACCAACCGCTACCTCCGCGCGTTAACATTACCCTCCAAATTATCGAAGCGAATCGCTAAAGAGCACCAAGACAAAGAAAAGCCCTTCATCATCTATGACCCGCTTAATGCCATTTTGTCGCTGACGGCGAAGAAACTTTCCGCCCTATTGCATGCGTCACGCATCGCCATACTCACCGACGAAATTCACAACATCACCGGTGTTTCGGAATCCTATGCCAAGCGAATCCACGATTTGACTTCTAATGCAGACGCCTCCATTGCCTTGACTCACGGGCTTGTGGATTCTTATGGCTTGCTGGAAAAGCCCCATTACATACAGCCCGCCTACGTCGAGGAAGAACCGGTTGAGCCTTATAAAGCGGACCATCCTTATCTTTATTATGGTGGGGCACTCTTTGTCAAAGACGGCACCAAAGACCTAATCGATGCGTTTAACGCGCTGCACCCAGACTATGATCTCATCATCTCTGGACATGGAAACTACGAGGAAGAAGTCCGACGCGGAGCAACAGCAAACCCGCGCATCAAATTCCTCGGACAAGTCGATAAGAAAGAACATTTCGCCCTCATTAAAGGGGCTGCATTATGTTTGAATCAACGCCGCTATAACGCATCTATTGACGCGCTGGCCGTTCCTTCCAAAGTCATGGAATACCTTACTTATGGAAACGTGATTGCCTCG
>JAFVCC010000088.1 GCA_017479485.1 Bacilli bacterium | reverse complement strand
GCCAACGAGAACCCCGAACTCACCATCGCCAAAGTGGACGTGGACGAAGTCGGTGCCTTGGCGCAACGTTATGGCGTCGCCTCGATTCCCACTCTTCTCTACTTCAAGGATGGCGAATTAAAGAACCAGGGCCTTGGCTTCATGCCGAAGCCGAAGCTTCTTGCCTTAATCGGCCGATAAAGCGACAAAAAGATCCGCAAAACCCTGAGGAAAATCGCCTCGGGTTTTTAAATTTTGTAGACATGCCGATGAATTGTGATATATTTATCCGCGCTTGGACCATTGGTGTAGCGGCCTAACATGCTTCCCTGTCACGGAAGAGATCACGAGTTCGAATCTCGTATGGTCCACCAAGCGCAGGTGTAGTTCAGTGGTAGAACACCAGCCTTCCAAGCTGGTTATGCGGGTCCGATTCCCGTCACCTGCTCCACGCGAAAGAAATCCCGATTCCATCGGGTTTTTTCTTACTTTATACCGGTTTTAGGAAGAAGGTTCTTCTGGAATAAAGGCACTTCGATTACAATCATCAACATGAACCGACAGATTTGCTTAGCTACCAATAACAAGGGAAAACTCCGAGAATACCGTGAAATCCTCGCTCCGATGGGATTCGTGATTTATTCACCCAAAGATTTAAACATCGACTTGGATGTGGAAGAAAACGGCAAAGACTACCGCGAGAACTCTTATCTCAAGGCGCTCGCTTTTTCTAAGCTCGTTCCCTTTCCCGTACTCGCGGATGATTCGGGACTCGAGATCTTAGCCCTAAATAATTTTCCTGGCCTCCACTCCTCCCGCTTCGCCGACTCTTGCGGAGGATATCCCCAGGCATATGAAGAGATCTTCTCTCGTCTAAAAGGGAAAGACCGCTCTGCCAGATTCCGTTGCTGCATCTGTTTTTTGGAAAATACCACCGCAAAACCCCTATATTTTGAAGGACTTTGCCCTGGTTATATCTTAGAGAAACCTTCGGGAGACCATGGCTTTGGTTATGACCCAATCTTCCATAGCGAGGAAGCCGACATCGACTTCGGTTTAGCTGATGAAGAAACCAAAAACAAATATAGCCACCGCTTCAAGGCAATCCAAAAACTGAAACTATATTTCGCTATCGGATAAGGAAGGACATCGTAAGTCCCGCCACGATTAGTCCCTGGGCGATCAAGTAGGTCGACATGATGAAGAAGTCGCGCCTCTTGACGTCCTTTTTAAACAAGGTATGGGCAAGGAAGACGTCACTAGCGATGAAAGTCGCCGCGCCAAGCGCGCAAAGCAAGCAATAGTCCACCGCTCCTTTTGCGCAGGCGATAATGGCCCAAATCAAATCGAGAACCAAGAAGCCGAAGTAGGCGACGCCACCAAAGGCAAGATAGCGCTGATGGATGATTTTCCGCCCGACGTAGTAGAAAAGGATGGGGAAGAGGACACAGTAGAGAACCGTTCCGGTGTAGTAACCCCAATGCAGGGTCCCGCATAGTTCCATATAAGCAAGGATATATAGGACGTGGTTGACCAAAAAGGCGAGCATGCCACCGACAAAAGGCATCACTTTGTGTTTCTTCAGTAAGCATAGATCTCCGAGCATCCCAAACAATGTTCCCAAATAGACGAGCGGATGGGTGGGGATGGCGATGATGGCTGCGATGGAAAGGAACAGCGTGGTAAAACACTTCGACGCCTTACGGCACTTCTCCATCTCAAGATAGCAAAACACCAAATGAACGATGCTCGTCACGACGAAAAGCCCAAAAAAGACATAGCTCGCGACGGGAATAAGACTCCAATCCATAATCCCACTTCCTTTTTCTATATTATAAAACCGCGACTATAATGAATTCTATGGAAGCTAAACGTAATGAAAAACTCGGCGCCCGACGCTGGGCATCAATTCTTTTGATTGGACTTTTTGGGCAGATTGCTTGGGCGATTGAGAACAACTACATCAACCTGTGGGTGTATTCGCAATCCCATGACGCCGCCCACATCACCTGGATGACCGCCGCATCAAGCGTCGTCGCGACCGTGACGACGTTCTTCATCGGTGCGCTGAGCGATAAGGTGGGAAAGCGAAAAATCTTTATCGCGGCCGGATATTTCATTTGGGGCATCACGGTGGCCCTATTTGGCGTGATGTCCTTCGCGAATATGTCGAACCTCGCGGGAGGAAATCTCGTCAACGGCATCTTGCTCGTAGGCATCATGAACGTCATCGTCGATTGCTTGATGACCTTCTTTGGCTCTTCCTCCAATGACGCCGCATTCAACGCATTTGTCACCGATCAGACCAACGAGAAGAACCGTCCTTTTGTAGAATCGGTACTTTCGGTGATGCCGCTCATCTCTTTAGCGTTGATGCTCGGCTTAGGAATGATTCTCGGCATCCCCGGTACCCAAGGCGAAACGCCAAATGATGTTTGGGCCAATCAAGTTGCGGGGCCTTGGCTCATCTTCTTTATGATCTTTGGCGTCGCGACGAGTATCGTCGGGGTCATCGCTTTCTTCCTCCTTCCTAAAGACACGATTGAAGCGACGCGCGATAGCAACTATTGGAAGCATATGGTCAAAGGTTTCTTCCCCAAAACCATCAAAGCCAATCCGCTTTTCTACATCGCCCTACTCGCCTTCATGTTCTTCAATATCGGCGTTGACTCCTTCATGCCCTACATCATGGTCTATATGCAAAACCTTCCCTTTATGGGCAATAACGGCGGGGACTTCATTCTCGCTTTAGGAATCATCTTCGGCGTATCGGCGATCATTGTCCTCGGGGTCGGTGCTCTGCTCAACAAAATTGGCAAACTAAAAGTGCTCATCCCCGCCGTGACCGTCATGTTCATCGGCGCGCTTGGATTATTCCTTATTGGCAATTCTTTCGCTTGGAACATCGTCGCGGGCATCGCCTTAATCGCGGGGTATCTTGTTGGCACTGCTGCTCTCGGGGCGGAAATCCGTGATTTAACACCCGAAAATGACGTCGGCGCATTCCAATCCGTCCGCATGGTCTTCGCAGTCATGATTCCGATGATCGTCGGCTCCAACGTTTCGCTTCTTGCGTTCCAGACCGAAGAAGTCTTTGACCCATCGACCGGTTCCACCGCGAAAGCGCCAGACCGCTTCATGTTCATCGTCACCATGGCGGCGTGCGTGCTCACAATCCCGATGATCATCTGGCTCGCCATAGGCCATAAGAAAAAGAACCTCGTCGCCGAGGTTAAAGAATAAAAACAACGGCGATTTACCGTTGTTTTTAACGTTTTAGGATTTGTAGGTTACCGTCTTTCCCGAATGCCACAGCGCATCGAAGTCTTTCTCAGCGACTTGGCTTTCCGTCATATCAATAGAGATGGAGGAAAGGTTATTACAATGGGAGAAGAGGTCCGTTCCCACCTTCTCTAACTTCGAGCCGAGACGAACTTCGGTGAGATGAATCAAGTTCTTGAAAGCATAGGAGGGAAGTTCGGTAATGCCCGAGTCCTTGAGATCGATGAGCGTCACATGGTGGAGCAACGATAACTCACCATGGCCGATATAAGAGGCGCGGGATCCAAGCTTCACCGAAGTCAAGTTCTCTTGCGTGTCTGCAAAGCTAAGCACACCGATATAGGGATAACGCGACGGGAAGGTCGCGTCGAGTACGTCCGCGTCATCGAAGGTCAATTCGGTGGCATCGATATTCTTGAGCAAATATCCATTCCGTGCTAAATCAAATTGGAACGTGTAGGCACCTTGGGTGATCTCCTTCGGCATCATGATCGGATAGAGGTCCACTTCTTCCGCACTGTGAATGACGGAGGTGTAAAAGATTTCATAATCCAACGTCGCGACGTCCCATGGCGTCATGGACCAATTTCCAGTGAAACGATAATCGCCCATCGCGGAGGTGTTGAGAAGCGGCGGAATCACCGCGCCATCGCCTTTAAGCACCTCTTGGGTGTACTGATCGTCAGAGGTATTCGCGGGAACTATCGTCAAATCGGATAAATCCGCATGGAAACGTAGGGTCGCCATCTCTTCTTCTTGGTAGAGCAAGGTAATATGGCAATGATATTTGATCTTATTCCGCATAATCGGAGAGCCGCGGAGCACTTCCGGGCAATCCTCGGTATCCGGATAAACGTCAATGACGCCATTCTGGCCAATACCCACGATGCGATAGTTCGGAACGGCAAGCGCGCTTTCATCAATTCCTTCCCCATGCACCACTTCCTGCGAGGCTACCGATGGGGCTAAGGCAAAATCACCATAAGAATAAATGGGCTTACCATAAGCGTCATAGCCCGTCAAAGTACGCAATTGATAAGAGAGGCTGACGGTGAAAGACTTCTTTTCGCCTTCTGCATAGGAGGCTTGGAACACCGTTTTATTGGTAATCAAATAATTCGTGATCGCATCTACATCGTCATATTCGATAAAGGCGGTCATCGGCTTATCATCGTCATCGCGGAGCCCATGGTCATCGATGACGACATCTTTGCCTGCGGACTTCTCTTCTTCCGTCATTTGGTCTTCGGATTTATAGACGTAGACGTTCCAACCTTTCGGAGCGTATTCCATGTAATAGGGATCTAAGCCGCCTTTGACATCATGGTCCGGGAAGGGGGTAAGTGCATTCTTTAAGCCCTCAATATCACCGACTTTGGTCTGATAAGGAAGCAGGCCGTTAAAGTCACCATAGGGATTTCCAAAAGCATCTTTAACCGAGACGAGGAAATCGGCTTTTTCATGGTCATAAACAGAAAATAAAGCACAATCTGCAGTGATTTTGCTGGTATCGATCGGCGTGCCATCGTCATAGAACCCCGCATATTCGCGGAAGGTATACACATATCCGTGCCCCGGGTCACGGTGAGATTCTTTTACTTTGAAGTATTGGTCTCCATCTTTTTTGTAGGTGCGGACCGCGTCAAGGTTTGCCGGCTTATCCTTAAGAGCGTAGCAATAGCCAATCTTAATCGCGCGGTTGGTATCATAATGGCCAAGGACCTCAAGGTCCGTTTCCATCCCCACATAGTCGCCATAGATGGTCACGACAAAATAGTTATCGTTCGCCTTGATTTGGCAGCTTGGAAGGGCAACCAAGCCAAACAAAGCAGTTAAGAAAACAGTGGTTTTCGCTTTCATGCCTCTCATTATCCTTTACTCGTTCGGAAAAAGAAAGAGGATAGAGTAGAACTCTAATGTTGCTCGACACGGGCAAGAAGGGTATATTTATCCACGGCAGGTTTTTATTATGAACAATCGTAAAGTCAACATTATCCTTGGACTCATCGCCACCATCATCGCGGCAGTCTCCATCTTCGTCTTGTTTGCCACCGCTTTCGGTCCCTCGGACATCGCCTCCCATCCCTCCACTTTGGGAAGCTGCTTCGACGTGATGTTTGGCAAGCAGGGCTTCGCAGCCGTTCCGATGCTCATCACCGCCTTCGTGCTTCAGATCGTCGCCGCCGTGTTCATTCTCTTCGGCGCGATCATGCCAGGCAAAATCGGAATGTTCGGCTATGCCGTCGGCGCGATCGCCCTCGTCGTCGCGGGCATCTTCTGGATCAACGCCCCGGGCTTCTTCTCTAGCGTCAACTCCATCGACGCCGTCGCGGAAAAAGTCGTCCTCGGCACCGGTTCAATCCTCGCTGTCGTCTTCTCCTTCCTTGGTGGCGTGCTCGCCCTCTATGGTGCCTACCGCTCCTTCAAGGCTTAATCGGATTAAGACCAAAAGCACAGGACTCCTTAGCGAGTCCTTTTTTATTGAAAAAGCCGTCTAGCAAGGCGGCGATATGAAGTGGGCGAATTAGGCGTTATGAGCGTTGTCGCGGATGAACTGCGGCACTTCTTCTACCGGAATATTTAACGCAAAGCCAAGTTCCCCATAGACGATCGGCTGAGCGCGGGCAAGGAACTGAGCATCCATGGAATTGAGGTGGCCATCGCGCGCCTTGCGCTGCATCGCCCCCTCCATCAATGTCGCGAGATCCTCGACGAAACCAGAGCGAAGCGCGTTCTCATAGGCGGTCTTGCGCGCCTTAGAGTCCGTGATATAGAGGTTTTTCCGAACATCGGGCCAACTGTGGATCAAGTCCATCGCCACCTGTTTGTCTAACGGATGGCGCAAAGAAGCAGGATTATCGACGGGAACGCGAACAATATTGTTCTTGTCATCCCCGTGGAACGGTGCCAAGACATAGTATAAATTGCCCGAATCATCGCCCGAAAGGGGCTCGATTGCAACGACTTTGCATACTCCGCAATGGGTATGGAACACGTAAGTATCGATGTCGTACATACTAAGCCTCCTTTCCGAATCACTCCAATTATCAATATTAGTATACTCAAAAAAGCACTTCTCACCAAATGCAAAGTGAAAAGTGCCCATGTCATGAGAGTTTTTTCTTATACTTTTTAGCTAAAGCGTATTGTTTATGAAATCGGAAAAAACGTCATTGAAACAAAATGTTCAAGCGTTCTTAACCTGGGATAAAAGGAAGTCTACAAGGGCATCAATGCCATCGCCTTTCTTCGCAGAAACAGGGAAGAATTGGGCCTTGGGGTTCAGTTTCAGGATTCGAGACTCTGCTTTTTCCAAATCGAAATCAAAGACAACAGTCGCATCCATCTTCGTGAAAACAAAGATATCGCCACGGGTAAACATAAGCGGATACTTCAGCGGTTTGTCGTCGCCTTCGGGCACAGAGAGCAAAACCATATTCATGGTCGCACCGGTATCGAATTCCGCGGGACAGACCAAGTTGCCAATATTCTCCAGAATCACCAAATCAATATTGTCGGTGCCCAAAGCCGCGATGCCTTCGCTCGTCATTTTTGCATCGAGGTGGCATTCGCCCGACGTATTTAATTGAATCGTGCGCACCCCCGTAGCTTTTTCTACCGTATGCGCATCGACATCCGCATCCATGTCCGCTTCAATGACGCCGACATTGACGTGCTTTTTCAAGCGATTGATGAGTTCAATGAGTAACGTTGTCTTACCCGAACCCGGAGAAGACATGACGTTAAGGAAGAATACTCCCTTTTCTTTTAATTCTCCGCGAAGCCTTTCCGCGCGGAGATCGTTGTTGGCCAAAACGGATTGCTTGACCTTAATGACTTTCAGTTCGCCCATAGCTACCTTCTTTCTTGATATAGAGTTTATGGATTAAGACCAAAAAGCGAAAGCCAAATCAACGCTTCCGCATACAAATAAGGGCGAGTTATTCACTCTACCCACAGTGGAATGGCGTTGAACATTCCAACAAAAGAGGACAGACGTGGACTAAAAACTGCGATTCTCCAAATCGGAGAACGCCTTTCTTTTAATAATGGATTCGCTTGTAGAGTGCGCTGCGCATGCACGAAGAGAATAATCCCCTCGGAGCAAAACCATGCCTTTAATGAACGCTGCATCATTCTTCTGGCCAACCCTCTGTATGAGCGCCTTATTGCTCGGCGGTGGGGTAGGATTCCAGGTCACGCAAATGCTGAAACCGACAACCGTCGTCTATAACGTAAGCGGCAATGGCTTGCTGCCCGACGTCGATGCAGCCATGGCCAAATATGAATCCGCCAAAGCTTCGGGGAAGAAGTTCTCGAAAGCGCTAAGCGTCGATGAAATGATCAACGTTTCCTACCGCCTCTTCGAAAACGAATCCCAAACCTGGACTCAAGGAGTTGGTTCAAGCTTCGCCGCGGGACTCGTTAATCAAGGCATCTTCTCCACCACCGTTCACGATGGGGACCGGTTCTTCGAGGAATCCATCTCGGCGAGTAGTTTCGTCAAACTCTATGACCGGATGTTCCAAAGCGGGGATAAAACCATTACCTACTGGGGCGATGACACCCATTACGAAAGCCATCCCAAAAAGGAATACGACAACGAAACCTATAAGGAAATGATGGGCCGTTACGTATCTTCCGCTCTGATCTTCGTTGTCTCGCCACGGAGTCTACTCACGAACGAAAGCCTCTCGGGCGAACGTTCAACAGGAATATACGAGGAAGAGGACGGCTATGTGATTGAAGCCGAGCTCTCGCCGATTTACGGGACCTTCAATTACAAAAAGCAGATGCAGACCATCTCAAGCCTCAAATACCAGCCCACCTTCGACTACTGCCACTTGACGGTATGGACCGATGCGAACCTCAACCTCCGCAAGATGAAAACCGCAGAACGCTATGTCGCGGTGACATCAGCGGGCGTCGGATCCTCAGCCATCGGTAGCCTCACCACCATCTACCATCATGAAGCCGCACCATTCGGCTTCCCCGAAGTCGGCAGCAAATTGCCGGATTACCCTGAATCGTTATAAAGGAGATCACCATGAAACACATCATCTTCGGAACCGCCTTCAAAAAACACAAGAAAGCATTGATCGCGGGAGGGCTCTTCCTCTCCATCTTTGCGGTGTCTGCGGGAAGTGCCTATTTTGTGTTACCCCAGACCGTCATTCGCGAAACCGAGAAGTCCGAAAACGTGGATATTATCGAAGACCACAAAATGACCGGCAGGGAGCGCTTCATCTCCAACCTCGCGAACTCCGCGGCCAACGGCATTTCCATCAACGCGAACAAGATGCTCTTCGAATTCGACGGCAAGGAGGAAATCGTCGTAAACGAAGATACCTCCGAGACCACGATCGCCCATTCCAACCTCATCGACGCCGCGGGCACAACGATTGATCTCGCGCTTTCTTCCATTTCTCTTCATGGCATCAACCTTGCCATTACCGCGCCCATTTCCTATAGCGACGCTTCCGCGCGAGTCCATAAACGTGGTTTGCACGCTTCCATGATCGATAGTCAGATCTATTTGAACCTCTTCGACCAAGGGGAAGACGAGCAAGGAGAATGGATCAATAGAGCTTGGGACTTCAAATATAAAGTCGACGCTCGAGCCTATGATGTAACCGAAAACGAGTCGAAAGTCATCGACCCCGTCACCGGCGGTGTGCAGCAATATGAATACGGCGATTTGGACTGGCTCATCGAGGATATCTTCTCCATCCTTTCCGAAGGTGGCATCGACCTTAGTCTCCAAGGCTGGCTCGATGGCCTTACTTCCGCTTCCTCTAATGAAAGCGCCGCAGAACCCGCCTCAAATTCTGAAGGAGGAATTTCTACCGACGCCATCATGGACTCCATGGAAGACATGATTGAGACGACCCACGAAGGGAACCCCTACTTCATTTGGAATCTGCCCTTAGGCAACATGAATCTTTCTTTGGGCATGAGATCTAACGATGAATTCACGTTCACCGGTATCGACCTTCCTGCTTTATATGACTATACGCAGGATGAAGACGGAACCGCCCATGACTTCGTGTTGAAAGAAAATCCCGCTTGGGAAATCCAAGAAGGGATGAGGCTCACCGTTCAAGCCGACGTCACCGATTTTGAAGAAGGCCACCTTGAAGGCTGGAGCCACTCGTTGATTCCGGGCGACTACAACGATTACAAAGACCTTAGGAATTCACGTTTCTTGCTCGAATCCGTAGCCAAATACGTCGCCCATCCCAAATTTGGTCTCGACATCGATTTGGATCTTGGATATTCCAGCGATGGCAAAGCGGGCGACCGCACCCATGTGAAGAAAGATCCATCGAGTGATTCTATGCGCATTGGCGTCTACGCGGATGCGGACCTCGATGGCCGCAAGTTCAACGGCGTAAATGCAAAACTTTCTCTCATGAAGATGGCCGAGAATGAGCCTGGAGAGCTCGAACGCGTCGCAGGACACGACGTGAACGTCGCTTATCTCTATGACCATCAAAACAAAGAAGGCAACGGCTACCTTGATATCGACCGCGAATACTTCAAGGCCCATACGACCAAGACATATCTCGACGAATTCTATGCGGAAGTCCTTAACGACGCCTTCTCCGGCTCTTCCACCGAAGAAAAAGCGGAAGGCCAAAACGACATGAACCAGATTCAGTCGGTTCTAAAGACCTTAGGATTGTCATTAGACTCCATCATGGAATCGGATTTCCTCCGCGACCTCAAAAACGGCGTCTACGTCAGCACACTGGATTTCATCAAATCGTTCCGCAACGACGATAACCTCATCGAAATCGTCCACACTCTTGCCCCGATTGGTCTTGAAGGCGAAGTGACGCTCACCCTCAAAGGAACCGAAAACAAGATTTCGGACCTTCTCGCCATTGATATCTCTGGCATCAAATTCGCCTCGTTCGCTTTGAACGGCAACATCAAAACCCGTGACTTCCAACAGCTCCCAACCGTCAGTTCTTTCGAAGGCCTCGGTTACGATGACCTAAGCCACCTTAAGGGCATTGGAGAACAAGTTACCGATATCGTGCACGAGAAAGCATACTCCGCAGACCTCGGCGTCACTCTTGGCGAATCCGAAACCCCCGATCTCAGCGTCGGCGGCGGTCTGAACTTCGCCTTTGATGACGATTATAAGCAAGGTAAGGTCGACCTCCGCGTCCATCAAAACCTCACCGATAAAATCGTGTCCGACCACCGTCTCGCGATGGACCTGCGTGATTCCTATAAGACTGTCGCCTTGAGCTATGGCTCTTCCGATGACGCTTCTTCCTTAGACACCAGGCCGGAAGACGCAATCTATTCCAAGCTTTCCCTCGACGCCTTCACCGAGGTGGGCGAAGATGGCACAAGCCTCTTAGAACGTCTCCTTGGATC
>JAFVCC010000087.1 GCA_017479485.1 Bacilli bacterium | reverse complement strand
ATAACCTGTTCACCGATGGCGCTATTTCTTATTCCAAGATTGACTGGGCTCCGTACTATAAGGCGGTAATCAACGCGATCTATGACGGCAAGGCCATCGATGGCGAATTCAATAACAACAGGAAGGGCACGCTCGCCACTGGTTCCGTCGTCTGGGACGTCCCAGATCATGCCGCCAAAGCCGCGAACGCGCTTATCGAAGCCGAACTTAAAAATGGCACCCGTAAAGTCTTTGACTGCTCGAAGTTCACCGTCAACGGGAAGCATCTTACCACCTACCTAGCTGACGTGGACGACCTCGATGATAATTTCCAGCACGAAACCGAAGCCATCAAAACCGAAGGCACCCTTTCCTTCTTTAACGAATCCGCCGGTCGTAGCGCCCCCTATTTCGATATTCGAATTGACGGTATTACCGAATTAAACCCCGGCAATAATTAAAACAGCAATGGGTTGGCGGAATCGTTCCGCCAACCCTTTTCCCATATGGAACACATACGCTTTGAACACATAACCAAAACATTCGGCAAAACCATTGCCAATAACGATGTCTCCTTCGCCATCGAGCAGGGGGAAGTCTTATCGATTTTGGGCGAAAACGGCAGTGGAAAGACGACGCTGCTCAATGTGCTCGGCGGCATTTATCAGCAAGACCAAGGGAGCATCTACGTCGATGGCAACGAGGTCCATATTCGCTCGCCTCGCGATTCCTATGCGCTAGGGATCGGCTTCGTCCACCAGCATTACAAGCTCGTCGAAGCTTTCACCGCCATCGAAAACGTGGTGCTCGCTTTAAGCCGTAAGGACCTACTCACCATCTATGACCGCATTGGATACACGCAAAAAGGCCGTTTCAAAAGTTGCTCCTTAAAACGGTCCGCCGAGGCGGTGAAAATGCTCTGCGATCGTTATGGCTTCTCTTTTGAACCGAATAAGCATGTTCACGACATGTCCATCGCGGAAAAGCAGACGCTTGAAATCATCAAGACGCTTTTCCGCGGCGTCGACACGTTGATTTTGGACGAACCAACCGCAGTGTTGACGCCGCAAGAAACCGCGCATCTCTTCGACGTGGTTCGCAACATGAAAAAAGATGGCAAGACCATCGTCATCATCACCCATAAGCTCAACGAGGTCCTGGAGATTTCCGACCGCGTTGTCGTCTTCCGAAAGGGCTGTCTCATCGGGGCCGTGAAAACCCATGAGACCAACGAATCTGCCCTTGCCGACATGATGGTGGGCAAAAAGGTGGACCTTGGCATCCATCGCTCGGATATACCGACTACGGGTGACCGTCTTACTGTATCTCATCTTAATGTGCGCGGGCGCGATGGGAAATTGGCCATTAAGGACGCTTCCTTCGTTCTCCATGGCAGCGAGATCCTCGGCATCGCGGGCATATCGGGTTCGGGGCAGCGTGAATTGCTCGAAGCCATCGCGGGGCTCAACAACCAAAAAGATGGCCGAATCACGTTCCGCAACCCCAAGAAGGATCGGCACGTTTCCTTCTATCACAAAGACTTAAAGCAAGTGAAGAAGCTCGCCAGTCAGGGCAAGTTCTATTTTAAAAGCACGGGAAAGAAAGTCTCCTTCGAGGGCATGAAGGATAGCGAAATCATCCGCCTGGTCAACGAGAAGGAAATCATGTTCTACGAGGATGAGATCTTTGAGGTCATGGATCTTTCGCCCCTTGAGATTCGTAATCTCGGTCTCAAGCAATCCTTCGTTCCTGAAGATCGCCTCGGCATGGGGCTCGTTGGCCATATGAGCGTGGTTGATAACATCCTTTTACGCAGCTACCGCAAAGGCAAAGGAAGATTGATTCATAAAGAAAAATCTAGGGCTCTTGCGGAGAAAATCGTGGAAAAACTACAAATTAAGACGCCGTCTTTAGATTCTGAAGTGGTTTCGCTTTCTGGCGGGAATATCCAAAAGATACTCGTTGGCAGGGAAATCTTTAGCCGTCCGAAAATTCTCATGGTCGCATACCCCGTTCGTGGCTTAGACATCAATTCCTCTTACCTTATCTACAACATCCTCGATGAAGAAAAAAACCACGGTACCGCAATCATCTATGTCGGTGAAGACCTTGACGTGATGCTCGCGCTAACCGACCGCATATTGGTCCTCGCTGATGGACGAATCACGGGCATCGTGGATTCCCGCACGGCGACGAAAGAGGAAATCGGTCTGCTGATGACTGGCGGGAAAACCAATAGGGAGGTGGCGCAATGAACGTTAGTGGCAAAGAAAAAGCGGCGCTTCGCTTCCCACTTTATGTAACCAAGCGCATCGGTTTTAGCAAGAAAGCATATTGGGCGATTCGTATCGGTGGCATCCTCATCGCCTTCCTCGTCGCGGGAATCACTTGTTCCATTCTCTCTCCTGGTTCCTTTGGGACTTTCTACTCTGAACTGGTTCGCGGGTGCTTCGATTTCTCAGACATCTCTTCGGTGATTGACCTGTTAATCACGTTCTCACTGCTTTTATTGATATCCATCGCGTTAACCCCGGCATTTAAGATGAAGTTCTGGAACATCGGTGCGGAAGGGCAGGTTTTAATGGGCTGCATGGCCGCAGCTGGCGTGGCGAAATTCTCGCCTTCGGACTGGCCGAACATCGCCATTTTGCTTCTCGCCATGGTCTCCGCGATTGCGGCCAGCACCGCGTGGTCGGTAATCCCGGCGATTTTCAAAGCGTACTTCAATACCAATGAGACCCTCTTTACCTTGATGCTGAACTATATCGCGACGGTTGCCTCGATTTGGGCAATTTCGGTGTGGATCAAAAATGGTTCCCAATCCTTTGGCATATTATCCCAAGGCATCTTCCCCACGATATTAGGAAATTCAGGCACCCTTGTGGTTGTATTCTCCGTTGTCATTTTCGTGGGTATGTTTGTCTTCATCAACTTTGGAAAGGCGGGCTACGAAATCACCGTCATCGGCGAATCCGTAGATACCGCCCGCTACCTCGGCATCAATGTTAAGGCGTCAATGATTCGTACCATCGCGATGTGCGGCTCGATATTCGGCCTCATCGGATTCTTCATTGTCTGTGGCGTCCACCAATCCTTCAACGCGAATATCGTTGGAGGTAATGGCTTCACGGGCGTTTTAATCGCATGGCTTGGCCATTTTGATCCTTTGGAGATTTTGCTCTTCTCCTTCCTTTCTGCGGTGATGCACCAAGGCACAACGACCGCCGCTAGCGCGGTAGGCATCTCTTCGACGCAGTTCTCAGCGATTT
>JAFVCC010000086.1 GCA_017479485.1 Bacilli bacterium | reverse complement strand
CACTCCTGCAGCAATAGAGGCGACCAGCAAAAACAAGAACAAATCCGTGATGCGGAAATGGAGTTTACGGTAACGGGTGAGCTTTTCGCGGGGGTCATAGCAACGGCACTCCATCGCGTTAGCAAGCTCCTCGCTGCGGATGAAGCTGCTGACAAAAAGCGGAATGATCAATGAGGTAAGACCCGTAATACGCTTCCAAAGATTGCCATGGGCAAAATCCACGCCACGGCTCGATTGGGCGCGCATAACGCGAAGCGCATCTTCAAGAAGAGTCGGAATAAAACGTAAGGCGATGGAGATGGTCATCGCAACCTCTTCAACCGGAAAATGAAGGGGTTTTAACGGAGATAAATACCATTGTAATGCATAAGTTAAGTCGAGAGGTTTCGTGGATGAAGTTAATGCCATCGCGAGCATTATCATCATCACCAAGCGCACGATGATTCGTGCCGCCTCGGCAAAAGAATCCCAGTATACAGTCCACCCATTCCACTGCCAGGCGATACCTAAGGTGTTCGTCTGCTTGGGGACAATAATATAGATGAGCAGCAAGAAGATGACCATGACCCACATCGACTTCAAGGAGGTCAAAATGGAACGAAGCTTCGTTTTGGTCGACGCCAAGATGAAGGCGATGAAAACAAAAAGCGTGCCTTGCA
The DNA here is from genome assembly GCA_017479485.1 of Bacilli bacterium. GTDB lineage: Bacteria > Bacillota_I > Bacilli_A > RFN20 > CAG-826 > Alloenteromonas. Next base: position 3,168 of record JAFVCC010000086.1, on the reverse strand, counting down.
CCAACAAAGTCATAGACCAGGTGGCCATCGGAAAAAATACCGCAACCATGATGAGAACCGTCATCGCGAGCTTTGTGCGGGCGTCAAGACGGTGCACCCAGGTATCGTAAGGGACATATTTTCCTAAGGCGAAATTCATTTCTTGTTTCTCCTTAGGGCGATTTGCTTGGCGAGGTCGGAGACATCGCGGAGTTCTTTTGCATCGATATCGTAGCCTTTCGCGCTTAGCCGCGAAGCGAAAGAGTACAAGAACGGGGTCTGAAGGGAATAGCGTTCCACTTCTTCGCCGAAAAGATCCGCGGGCTTGCAGACTTTCGCCACTTCGCCATGTTCTAATACGATGACGTCGGTGCAATACGAAAGAACGATATCCATGTCGTGGGTCACGAGGATTAACGTCGTTCCGGCTTCATGAACTTTCTTGAAAAGATCCATAACGTCTCGAGCGCCAAGCGGATCAAGGCCTGCCGTAGGTTCGTCCACGACGAGATATTTGGGCTCCATGGCCAAGATGCCTGCGATGGCAACACGGCGTTTCTCACCGCCTGAAAGCTCAAACGGAGACCGTTCGTAGAACGACTCATCAAGCCCTACTTCCGCTAAGGCGGCATGGGCTTTTTCTAGCGCTTCTTCCTTAGTCGCGCCAAAATTCTTTGGCCCGAACGCGACGTCTTTTTCTACCGTTTCATCGAAGAGCTGGTATTCCGGGAATTGGAACACCAGTCCCACGCTCTTGCGCAGCGGCTTCATTTTCTTATCGCGTTTCTTCTTATTCGCGTCGTTATGGAACGAATCCACGAGAACGAGTCCCTCGCTTGGATTAATCAGTGCGTTGAGATGTTGAATCAACGTGGATTTGCCGCATCCCGTTCGGCCCACGATGGCCGTGAAGCTGCCTTCGGCGATTTCAAGGTTTATATGGGAAAGCGCCCGCTTCTCCATCGGGGTTTTGGGGTTATAGATATAAGAGACGTTCTGGAAGCTTATTGGCATAAGAATTCCTCCAGATCATCAAGGTTTTTCACTTCAGACGGGATATGGACGCCCTGCTGTTCCAAAGCAAAGCAAAGCTCGTAGAAAAATGGCGCGGCGAGGTGCATCTCCTCCAGTTCCGCATGATGGGTGAACACTTCTTGCGGTTTGCCTGAAAGGAGCACCTTGCCTTTGTTTAACACGATCACTTCATCCGCCCGCGCCGCTTCTTCGACGTCATGGGTAATGGACAAAATCGTCAGACCCGGATTCTTTTCGCGGAGGCGGTGAACGAGGTCAATAATTTCCTTCTTGCCTTTGGGGTCGAGCATCGACGTCGCTTCATCAAAGATGATGAGATCGGGCTTCATGGCGAGAACGCCGGCGATGGCGACGCGCTGCTTTTGCCCGCCCGAAAGCATAGAAGGCTCACGGGAAAGATATTCGCTCATGCCCGTTTCTTCGGCGAATCGGTCGATGATGCCTTGCATTTCTTCGCGAGGCACGCGCTTGTTTTCTAAGCCAAACGCAATATCGTCCGCGACCGTTGAGCCGACGAATTGGTTGTCCGGGTTTTGAAAGACGATGCCGATGCGATGGCGGATCGCATAGAGGTTCTTGCGGTCTAAAGGCATGCCAAAGAGGTTGATTTCCCCTTCGAAGTCTGGGACGAGGCCCATCAAGCATTTCGCAAGAGTCGATTTGCCGGAGCCATTATGGCCGATAAGGCAATAATATTTGCCTTCCTCGAGGGCTAGGGACACGCCTTTAAGAACGACCTTCTCCTCCGTGTAGGCGCATTGGAGGTCTTTGGTTTCAACGACGATCATTGTTTGTCTTCTTCGTCATGGGGCAAAAAGTCGCCGCCATATTTTTTCTTGATGTAAATCTCGTTGGCGATGATGGTCCCCGCGAGAGCGATAACCCAAATGCCAAGCAAGACAAAAAGCAATACGAGGTTGGGTTCGGGCTGGGCACCTAATGGAGCGAAAATCGCCGCGCCAAGAAGAAGGAACGCCAGCACGATCGCCGTAATGCGGTAGGAGCGTTTATGGTGCCTACTGGGCATCGATGGTTACCTTCCTGCCGTGATATTGAGTATATTTGACGCCCGCCATATCCAAGATTTTGCGCGATGCGCACTCGGAAACATGGTCATGGTATTTGTCGTCGAGATAGATGATTTCTTTGATGCCCGTTTGGATGATAGCCTTCGCGCATTCGTTGCACGGAAAAAGGGTGACGTAGATGCGGCAGCCATTCAAAGCGGAGCCATCACGGGTATTGAGGATTGCGTTAAATTCGGCGTGGCAGACATAGAGGTATTTGGATTCTAAGCCTTCGCCATGGCCCCAAGGGATCACGTCATCATCGACGCCGCGCGGCATGCCGTTATAGCCGATGCTCACGACTTTGTTGTTCGCGTCTACGATGCAAGCGCCAACTTGGGTAGAAGGGTCCTTCGAACGCTTCGCGGAAAGAAGCGCGATGCCCATGAAATATTCGTCCCAATTCAGATTATCCGTACGATGTGTTTCGGCCATAAAGAAAACCTCCACCGCGGATTATACACGCGTGCAGGCATATTGGAAGCAAAGCGAAACGGAAGTAGGCTTTGATGCGGCGTTACAAGTTCGACGTCAGCTTACTCTAAAGCAATGATTGCAGCCCCATAAGGAGGCAGCGACCCCTCGAGCTTTCCAGAATAGTTTTGTAAGAGTACTTTCCCATGGACCGATTGAAGGTAACGGGGAAGCGCGAGGGGTTTCTCGGATAGGTTCATCATGATGAGGACGCTGTCTTTGCCACTGACGCGGCGATAGGCAAACAAACTTCCGCGAGTATCTAGTGGGTCGAATTCGCCAGCATGAAGTTCGATCCGTTCTCTCCGCAAGCGGATGAGTTTTCGATAATAGGCCAAAACGGAGTCCTCGGACTTTTCTTCGCTTGCCACGTTATGTGTTCCATCGTCTTCTGCAAAAGGAAGCCAGGCCTTCCCAGAGGTAAATCCAAGTCCTGGTTCTGCGCTCCAAGCCATCGGGGCACGGCAGCGGTCGCGGTCGAAGTTACAGGCCATCTTCTCTGCTAATCCAGTGGGGATATGCAGGGATTTTCGGAATAATTTGTAAATGGAGCGGCAGGCGCAATCAAGGGATTCATCCACATCTCGGCCCGGTGCATTCAGCATGCCAAGCT
>JAFVCC010000085.1 GCA_017479485.1 Bacilli bacterium | reverse complement strand
TGGATGCTGCCATCCTCGTCGTCGCGGCCACCGATGGTGTCATGCCCCAGACCCGTGAGCACGTCTTGCTCGCCCGTCAGGTCGGCGTTCCTCAGATCATCGTCTTCCTCAACAAGTGCGACATGGTCGACGACCCCGAACTCATCGACCTCGTTGAAATGGACGTTCGCGACTTGCTCAACAAGTACGATTTCCCTGGCGACGAAGTCCCGGTCATCAAAGGCTCCGCTCTCAAGGCTGGCCAAGTGACCTCGCTCGACGACCCCGCAGCCAAGTGCATCCTTGAACTCTGCGATGCTCTCGACACCTACATCCCCGATCCGCTCCGCGATGACGACAAGCCCTTCCTTCTCCCGATCGAAGACGTCATGACCATCTCTGGCCGTGGCACCGTCGTTACCGGCCGTGTCGAGCGTGGTGTCATCAAGCTCAACGACGAAGCCGAAATCGTCGGTATCCGTCCGACCCAGAAGACCGTCGTTACCGGCCTTGAAATGTTCCGCAAGACCCTCGACTTCGCTCAGGGCGGCGACAACATCGGCGCGCTTCTCCGTGGTATCACCCACGACCAAGTCGAACGTGGCCAAGTTCTTGCGAAGCCCGGCTCCATCGTCCCGCACAACAAGTTCACCGCGACGACCTACATCTTGAAGAAAGAAGAAGGTGGACGTCACACCCACTTCCTCAACGGCTATCGTCCTCAGTTCTTCTTCCGTACCACCGACATCACCGGCACCATCACCTTGCCCGCGGGCACCGAAATGGTCATGCCTGGCGATAACGTTACCTTCACCGTCGAGCTCATCCACCCGATCGCTATGGAAAAGGGAACCAAGTTCTCCATCCGCGAAGGTGGCCGCACCGTCGGCGCTGGCACCGTTGCCGAAATCATCAAATAAGAAACCAATTCCTTGGTATATCCCCAGTCGCAGCAATGTGGCTGGGGTTTTTGCTTTCTCTTTTGCTACAATAGTTTTGCTCAATGGAGGGCATGCACATGAACGTTGATTTACACCAAGAATTACCCAAGCTCATCAAATGGATCCAAGATATCGTCGGCTCCGCCTCGGTCATCATCGGCGTATCCGGTGGCAAGGATTCTTCCGTCGTGGCCGCGTTATTGGTCAAGGCGTTAGGAAAAGAGCGCGTCATCGGGGTGTTGATGCCCCAAAATGAGCAGAGCGATATCGATAAGTCTTATTTGCTCGTGAACCATTTGGGCATCAAGCATTACGTCATCAACATCGGCCCCGCTTATGAGGCTTTAACGAAAGAAGTGGAAGCGAAAGTGGACCTACCCTTTAACCTTGCCTATACCTCCAATACTCCCGCCCGCATCCGCATGATGACCTTATATGGCGTCGGGGCGATGATCGGCAATTGCCGCGTCGTCAATACCTGCAACCTCTCCGAGGATTATGTGGGCTACAGCACCAAATTCGGCGATGCCGCGGGCGATTTCAGCCCCTTATCCAAATTCACGGCAGGGGAAGTGGTGGAACTCGGCGACATACTTGGTTTGCCTTATGAATTAAGCCACAAGGTTCCAAGCGATGGCATGTGTGGGCAGACGGATGAAGACCGCTTTGGCTTCACCTACAAGATGCTCGACGACTATCTCCGCGGCCGGGCGATGCCCCCGCAAGAGATCGTCGAGAAGATCGAGAAGATGCATAAAGCGAACCTCCATAAGCTCCTGCCGATGCCGGTATATCCGCTCGGGGAATAATTCGTCTCACCCAAAGGGGGGCACGCGCGTGCTCCCTTTTTCGCTTATCGCTTGAATTTTGCCTCTTTTGTCTCCAATATTGTTCAAAGAACAAAAAGGCATCCTTATGAAATTCCCTCCGATCGTCACTTCCTTACTCGACACCGACCTCTACAAGTTCAACATGAACCAGGTCATCTTCCATAAGCACAACAACTTGATGGGGACCTATGTCTTCAAATGCCGTAATGAAGGCATCGTCTTTACCCCCGAGATGGTGGAGGAGATGAAGGAACAGATCGATGCCTTATGCAAGCTGCGCTTCCGTCGCGACGAACTCGAATATCTCCGTTCCATCCGCTTCTTAAAACCCGACTTCATCGAGTTTTTGAGGTTGTGGCACCCAATGCGCGACTATGTCGACATCAGCCTTGGCGCGGAAGGGACGTTAAACTTGCGCGTCAATGGACCGCTTTTCGCGGCGATGCAGTTTGAGATTTATCTCCTTGAGATCGTCAATGAAGTCTATTTCCGCATGAAATACGACTATAACAAGCTCCTTGCCGAAGCCCGCGTCCGTTTGAATGAAAAGATCGACCGCTTCAATGACGGCACCTATACCTTCCGCTTCGCCGAATTTGGCTGCCGCAGGCGCCTCTCCTTCGAATGGGAGAAAGAGATGATCATGACCCTCATGAAGAAGGCGAAGAACCGTAATTTAGTGGGTACGTCGAACGTTTTGCTCGCTTATGAACTCGGCTTAAAACCCATTGGTACCTACGCTCACGAATTCGTGCAGATGTACCAGGGCATCCCGACGTTGCCTTTGGCATACACCAACGCGGCCGCCTTAAAAGACTGGTACGACGAATATAAAGGCGATAACGGCACCGCGTTGACCGATACCTTAACCACCGACCTCTTCCTGCTCGATTTCGACCGCTCGATGTGCAATAACTTCACCGGCGTGCGTCACGATTCGGGCGACCCTTATGTCTGGGGTGAAAAGATCTTGGCCCATTACCGTTCCTATGGCATCGACCCTAAGACCAAAACCTTGCTCTTCTCGGATTCGTTAGACTGCCAAAAGGCGCAGGCCATCTACAATTATTTCTCCCCCAAGACCCAGGTGTCCTTTGGCATCGGCACCCATTTCAGCAACGACACGGGAGTGGAAGCGCTCAATATCGTCATCAAACTCCAATACGTCAACGGCGTTCCCGTCGCCAAATTAAGCGACGTCCCCGGCAAAATGATGTGCCAGGATCCCGATTACGCGGATTATCTCTTCCGCGCGGTCGAATTCCGCTTAAACCATTAAAACCATGGAAAAAACCGAAGTTAAAATCACTCCCGTGACCTTGAGCAAGGCCACCTTATCCGCCTTCATCGACCTCCTTTCGGTGATCGCGATTATGCTTGGGGTATATTTCGCCTTAGGCAAGCCCGTCTTCATCGATAACGGCGCCTATCCGACCGCTTTTGCTGCGCGTACCACCTATTTGCGTAACAGCGAGCTCGTGGAAGAAGCGGGGGACGGCACCTTCAAAATCTATTCTTATAAAGATGAAGAAGGGGTGGCGAAAGAAGACTATTGCTATAAGCGTTATATCGATATCGTCTGGCATTATTTCGCGGTGACGGTCCCGTCATCAAGCGATTATTCAAGCTGCATCGAGATCACGTCTACCCGCAGCCTCAACAAGCTCCGCGCCTATGAAAGCGAAGTAAGTAGCCTCACGCCGGAATATGGCAAATACCTCTACGTGAATTATTTCGGCTACCTCGAAGATAGCGAGGAAAATTACTTCGTCCCAAGTATCGAAGACGACTTCACGTCCAAGCCTAAAGCAGGGGTGGATGAGGACGCGAACCATAATCTTCTCGCCTCAGCGATGTTCAATACCGTCGGCAATTCTGCGATTGGTTATTATGTCGACGCGGTCAACCACCTTACCGCCCAGCCCAAACTCCTCGAATATTCTTCCGTTTTATCCATCCAAACCTATCTTTCGACTCTTCCCTCCATCCTCATCGCCCCGATTAGCTTGCTCTTCTTGCTGCCCTTATTCATGAAGCGCGGTCAGACCTTAGGAAAGCTCGCGGTAGGCTCTTACGTCATCGACGCGGATGGCTATCCGGTGAAGAAGGTGAAACTCGCCTTTCGCCAAGCCATCATCGCGACCATCTTCCTCCTCGCGGCCATGCCGTTACAAAACATCGCCTACCCCGCGGTCGTTATCGTGGGATTACTCGCTTATGTGTCGCGCGTTATGAGCAAATCCTCGCAAGCGCTTCACGATAAGATCGCCCACACCCTCGTCGTGGACAAAAAGAGCATCATCTATGCGTCCAAGCAAGAGCGCGAGCGTCTCCTCGTCGATGAGACTCCCGTTGAAGAAGAAGCGGTGGGAACACCCTTATCTGAGGCAGCGTTATCGCAGTTTGAAAAAGAGCAATCCATCCTCGACCTTTCGACCATAAACCGCCGTCGCGAAGAGGCGCGTAACATGACTTCCTTCGATGAATTCGAGAAGGAAAGCGACGCAAAAATTGAAGAAAAGGCCGCAGAACCCGAGGATTCTTCCACTTTAACCGACGAAGAACAAGAAGACCTCATGCGCCTTGCGGAGCTTGAAGGGGCGAGCCCTGAGGAAGCGAAGAAACTGCTTGAAGAAGAAGCGGAAGACGTCGATGATGACGGCTTCGTCGACGAAACGACCAAGAAATAACCGCTGATGCTTACATAGGGGGTGTCTCTAAGGCACCTCTTTTTTTCATTCGTGACTAAAGGTTCGTGGGCATTCGTTCGCAACAATCGGTAGGAAAAATGCAAGTCAACCGCCAAATGATTGCACCAGCCATCATGAATTGCTCGGCACTTATCATTCGTTGCCTCAGGCCTCCCTGCATCGAGCCTTTATTCAATGAATAAATCTGGTTATAATATTGCGTCAATAAGTTGGAAAGAAGGAGGATACATGAAAAAGACACTCATTCCACTTACCGCTCTTGCTATTTTGGCCTTAATGGCTTGCGGCACGGGCACTTCCTCAACACAGTCATCTACTCCCGCTCCGGCGGCTTCTAGCACCACCCCGGCGGCTTCTAGCACCACCCCATCGGCTTCCGATCCGACTCCCAGCAGCTCTTCTGTGGCGGACGTCTATGAGGTTGCGATCACCAACAAAGCCGACCTTCAGGCCGATTGGAAAGTCGGTGGAGACAACCGCGACATCAGCCTCTCCGTCAAGAAGAATGGCAGCCCCCTCAACGTTCAGGTTCTCATGAACGAAGACGAAATCGAAGTTACGAGCTCCAACACCTCGGCAGTCATCGTCAATGGCTTAATTCTTAAGGCCATCGGTGGTGGCGAAGTCACCGTCACGGTTACCGCCTTCGGTGTCTCCGATTCCTTCAAGGTTACCGTCAGCGAGCCGCAGTCCTATACGATCGCAGAGATCAATAAAGCGGACATGAACGAAAAGGAAGTCACTCTTAAGGGTATCGTTACCACCGTCGTAAATGGTGGCTTCATGCTCGATGATGGCACTGGCGCGGTCCTCGTATTCACCGCGCTTCCTGACGGTGTCGCGAAAGGCGATTACGTCAAAGTTTGCGGCAAGACCTCGTTCTACCACTCCACCATCTGCGAAATCGGCAAAGGCGCGGCCGTCATCAAACTCAATGCCGCTGACGCTCCCACGTCTCTCGTCAAAGACACGGTCACTCCGTTGACTGGCGAAGGCTATGCCGCCAAAGTCGCGGACATCGTAAAGGGCGAAGCTGCTGCGGATATTGCGAAGGTTCCGTCCGAATGGAATCTCAAGTTCCAATATGTGAGCCTCACCTCCACCATGTACCTCGATGGAAGCTACTATTGCTTCAAACCTGACGATGCTGAAGCGAAGTGGCCGCTTGAAGCCCTCAACTACAGCAAGGACATCACCGGCGTCGATCTTAAAGAGGACATTACCTATAGCATCACTGGCTACCTCGCTTGGGACGCCAAGTATGGATATGGCGGACTCTATGTTGATACGATTGCTGTTACCCCGACCAAAGTCGAATCCATCAAACTCTCTGCTCCGACCAATAAGGTCTACATTCAGGGCGACTACAAAGGCACCCTCCAGATCGCATATGAGCTCACTGGCCTCAGCCTAGCAGACGCCGTCCTCACCTGGGACAGCACCAACAAGGCCGTTGCCACGGTTGATAACGAAGGTCTCGTCACTGCCGTCGCCGCGGGCGAAGCTTCCATTACCTGCGCTTGGGGCAACCTCATCGAAAAGATCGACATCAGTGTCGTTGCCGCGACTGACACCGTCACGGACCTCGATCTCGCTGAAACCGCGACCGATACCGTCGGCCACAAGATCCAGCTCGCCGCTACCGTTACTGGCACGGGCGATGATTGCATTAAGGACGTCGTCTGGGCCAGCGATAACAAAGAAGTCGCTACCGTTGATGACAAAGGCGTTGTGACCCTCTTATCCGCGGGCGAAGCCAACATCACTGCTACCACCATCGGCGTTACCGCGGGAGGAACCGCCCTCACGGCAACCTGCAAGGTGACCGCCACCGCGCTTAGCTATGGCACCGCCGAAGCGCCGTTAGGCATCGCACAGCTCCTCAATGACGCCGACCTCATCGTCGCTCTTGATCCGGACAACTACGTCTATTCGGAGCAAATGGTCACTGCAAAGGGCGTCGTTACTGCAGCGTCCTACAGCACTAAATACGAAAACTGGAACCTCACCCTCGCCGATGAAAAGGACAACACCAAGACCATCAAGGTCACGGGCGCCGTCTTGGACGAAAACATTAAGACCGTCGCCATTGGCGATGCCATCGTCATTAAACACTACCTCGAGGCGTCTAAGACCTACTGGACGTTCTATCAGAGCAATAAGTTAGACGTACAGTATCCGTTAGTCCTCGGACGTACCATCGGCAAAGGCTCCGTCACCATCTCGGCCGAAAACGCGACCGTCACGGGCATCACCGAAGGCGAATACGATAACGACACCGAACTCGTCTTCACTGTTGCCGCTGATGAAGGCTACAAGATCGACGCCGTCAAAGCCAATGGCGTTGCCGTTACCCCAGACAACGAAGGCAAATATAAAGCTATCGTTGCTGGCGCGACCGCCATCACCGTCGATACTTCCGCCGAAGGCGCTCAAACCACCAAGGTTACCGCAGACTTCACCGCGAAGGCCGCCAACCACAATAACTATGGTGACACTTGGAACTATACCGACGACTACGAGCTTGCCGGCGCCGCCAATAGCAACGGCGGCTGGGCGTTCGTGAAGTTCGGTCCCAAGTCCGCTACTCTCTCCGGAGCAACCTACCCGGGCACCTATCTCAAAACGCTCAAGGCGAACCCCAATGCCGTCAGCTCCGTTGACATCAACCTCGTTGGCAAGTGCTATAACCAGGACAACGAATCTGCTAAGATCCATATCGAGGCCTACAGCGACGCTGCCATGACCACGAAGATCGGCGAATCCGCCGTCCAGGATGTGCCCGCTCTTCCAAACGATTCGGATACGAAGACCCTCACCTTCGTTCCTTCCGTTGGCACGGAATGGGCCGCGAATAGCTACTACAAGGTCGTGATTGACGTTGTGAACACCACCACCTACAACGGTGTCATCGCTGTCGCGTCCATCGACTTCGTGTCCACCGTTATCCCCGCCTAAGCCGAATAACCACATCAAACGATTGGGCTGTCACTAAACCTTTGGGTTGATTGACAGCCCTTTCTCTTTGCTTCGTTTGCGGTGCCTAAGTTACGTTGCCCGCCAAATTCTCGTAGTCACGAAAAAACACGAGCGGTGGTATTTGGCGACCAAACGCAGATCTGGTTCCTTTGGCTTAAGCTAGCGACACGTTTATTTCTGTTAAATTGGTCGAAATCTAAAGTATCGGTATAGACGATTAATGGTTGCCTAAAATAAGCGTAAGAAAAGGCCGCTACGCTGCTTGTCTACAGTTTGGTGGACAAGTAGTAGGGCGGCCTTATTTGATGCGCCTAGAGGGCTTTTATTGTACAAAGGTGCGGTTGTTGATGTCTTTGAGAAGTCGTGAATAGATCACGTGCTTCTTTAAGCCTTTGTAAAGGAACACAGCACCGACGGCGAGCAAGACGGCAGAGATGCCAAATAACGTCATCGATACAAAGAATTCCGGGCAAGTCGTGATGAGCCGATGTCCTTCCGCCGGCTTTTTGGCGAGGAAGAAGAACATGATGGCGATGATGAGCAAGATGGTTCCGACGCAGACGCTGCCCATGCCGGATGCGACGGCGTTACGGGAACGCTGCATCTGCGCGTGAGCGGCACGGGAGAGGGCCTTCACGTCCTCTTCCGACGAATCTGCGGTGATGAGGTGGCCGCACTGCGGGCAAACGTATGCGACCTTCGCGCCCTCTTGGATCTCGGTCTCGCCTAAGTTGGCGAGCGATGGGGACCGCTCCTCAACTTTTTCTTCGTCGAGGCGGTATCCGCAATGGCAGCAGTACAGCATTAGAGAATGACCTCGATATCCGCGTTGGAAGAAGGATTGATCTGGAAGACCCACTTGCCCGAGGTGGTCTTACGGGCGACGAAGACGCCGCTGATGCGAACGTTGTGGTCTACGAAATAGCTGAAGCTGTTCCAGGTGGTCGCGGGATCGTCGGGATCCGGGGTGACCGAGAAGGTGACATAGACGCTGAAGCTATAGGAGCGGCCGAACTGCAACGTGAAGTTACTATCGGAATCAGAATCGTAACCGCCCGTCACTTTCATGGCGTCGGTGATGACGACGTTGCAGAATAACGGCTCATAGGTCTTTTGGGTGATGACCTGTTGGAGCTGCGCGGGGGTGTATTCGAAGGGATGCAAGGCGTGCTCTTCGGTGTTCTGGTCCGCGCGGAGGATGACCTGGGCGTCTTTCTTCGCATCATAAGAGACGCGGGGGAAGTTCGTGTCGGTGATCTGGAAGCCGAAGTTGTCGCTATCTTGAGCGAGGCCAGGGACGCTGATATAGGTTCCCTTAGCGGTGAATTTAGACGGGATGGAGGTCATGCCGACGAAGATGTTGATGCCGGCGTATTCACCTCTACCGGTCTCGCTGCCGTCCTCGTTATATTCCTTCACATAGTCCTGCAAATAGAGGATGTTGTTGGAGAATCCTGCGACGGTGCCATAGACGATGACGCGCTTGTTGTGGTAGGCGTTGACGTGGGAGGAGTCTTCGATGCAGGCGACGATCTCACGCTTCAAATCCAAGACGGAGACGATTTCGTATTCGTCTTTGGGGAAGGAATCGGGGATGGTGCCGGAGAAGAGGTTGAGCTCATAGGCCTTAGCCTGATCTTGGGCGGCATAGAAGGTCGTTTCGTATTCGGGGATGTCCGAGACGTTCTTAACCCAAGAATAGCCATCTTGAACGATGAGCAAGTTCAATAAGATCAGGTTCTCATAGTTCGCGTTTGGCGTATCGAGGTTGATCCAGACGAGGCTGACGTAACGCGAGCCGGTGGAGTCGGGTTCGGGGATGCCATATTCTTTCTGCGGCGAAGAGATGACGATGGTGCCATTTTCGTTGGCTTCTTTCAAAACCTTCTTGGTATAGTCGCTCGCCTCTTTGCCCCAAGGCTGAACCTTACCGGTCGACTCCGGGGTATCGACGCCGAAGAAACGCGCCTTGATGACGGTGTTATCCCCAGCGGAGAAGTGGACGGTGTCGCCATCGATGAAACCGATGTAAGAATCGCCCGATTTACGGATGGTCACTTGTTCGATGCCATCCTCCATGAAGGTGTGACCCTTATAGTCGAGGCCGAGCTTCACCGAGCCATCGCGGGCATAATCATGCCAAGCGGGCAGGGCCGAGGCGTCGCTGCTGGATTCTTCGGGCGCGACGATCGAAGAGGACGCAGAATCGGTGCTTGCATCCGGGTTTGACGCAATGGGAGAAGACTCCGCTGGCACGGAGGACGTCTCCGGGGCCACGCTGCTTGCGGCGGGAGAGGAAGATCCGCCTCCGCAGGAAGTGAGCCCGAGCGAGAGCGATGCGAGCCCAAGTAAGAATAGTTTTTTGAGTTTCATAAGGAACTCCTTTCTCCGAATTAACGGAATTTCGTCTTTGCGGTGTTGATGGCTTCGTTGAAAGCCGTGGTGATGAACGCGTCATCCGCGCCGTCTTTGGCGAAGACTTTGGTTAAGATGCCGCCAGCTTGGTCGCGGAGCTCTGCGGAACCCGGGAAGACGGCGGTGTTGAAGTAGGAATCGCCGATGACATCAGCGAGTAAACGTCCGGTCTTGGCGAAGATGTCGTCGGGATCGGAGATGAATTCCTGATAGTTCTCGGTTTCGAGGGCGCTATAACGCACGGGGCTATAGCCTTCGGAGCCGTAGGTGCACTGATAGACGTTGGTGTCGGGGTTGGTGAGGTATTTGGCAAACATCCACGCCATGCGGAGGGTCGCGGTGTTCTGCGCTTCCGTTAACTTATTGGAGTTGAAGAAGGTTAAGGACGGGCCCTGGGTGACGTAAAGCGGGTTGTTGTTGGACGCGGGGACGGGGCAGACGCCGACGGTGAAGGAATCGCCGGAAGGCATGTTGTAGCCCGTACCACCGGTGGAGCCGACGGTGAAGACCGATTCGCCCGACTTGAAGGAATCGGAGCCATAGGTCTTTTCGGTGCCTTTGGTGCGGAAGGTCTGACGGTCGAATTGCTGCTTGAGCGTCTTGACCATGGCTTCTGCCTTGGTGCGCGCATCGCCCGATTCGAAGTCGATCTGACCGAGGTTGTTCTCGCTGTTGATGGAGCTATAGGGGATACCGTTTTGGAACATCTTCGAAATGAAGAAGTTGCCATCGGAGTCATAGAAGAGCGGGGTCTTGATGGTGTTTAAGACCGTAGATTTGTTCGCGGAGATGTATTCGCAGAGATTCATGAACTCGTCCCAGCTGATGGTGTTCATGTATTCTTGAACCCTAGCTGCTGAGGTGATCTCAGGCTTCCACCCCTTAAAGGCACGTTCCACGGCCTCGAGGTTATAGAAGAGGACCTCGGAGGACTTCATGAACGGGAAGGTATAGGTTCCTTGACGGATGAAGTGGCGGCCTTCATCAATATAAGTCTCGATGATGTCGTCTTCGTCATAAACTTCACCATGTTCACCGATGTCGCCAAGCCAGGCCTGGGTGCCGAGGCCGATTTCCCTGTCATTCATGAAATTGTCGAGATTGACGACGAATTTGCCCGGGTTATTGCCTTCGGCGGCAATGTAGCTCGCGACATGGTCGGGGTAGGCGATCGCCATGGTGGGCTGGTCGCCGATGGCGAGCTTGTCGGTGATGTTGGAATAGATGTCGCCATAGGCACCGAGGTATTGCAAATCGATGGTGACGTCGACGCCCATGTTGGCTTTGACGAGGGCCGCGAAATCACCGGCGGTCTTCTTTAACGCTTCGCCGTTTTTCTGGCCAAAGGTGTGCCAGAAGGTGACTTTGATCGCGTCGCCGCTAGGAGCTGCACTCGAATTTTGGCCCGTCGGGGTCGACGAGGGGGTGGTAGCTGAGGAGGCGGAACCCGGTTGCGGTTGGCTCTCCGGAGCGCTAGATTGGGCTGGCGTGGTGCTGCTTGACGCCCCGCAGGAAGCGAGGAGCAAGGCAGCTAATGGCGCCATTACGTTGCGTAGTTTCATAGGGATTTCCTCCGAAAATGGCCTTACATCTTGGCCTTGGTGTTGTTGACGGCGGTCTCAAACATATCAAGAATCTTGGCGTCGGTGCAGTCCTCAGCTTTGAGGTTCATGATGCCACCGATAAGGCTGCCGACTTGGGCACGGGCTTCGGCGCTGCCTTTGAAGACCGGGGAGCTGAAGAAGTCGTTGGCGACGGTTTGGACGTAGTTGGCAGAGAGCGCCTGAAGGTGCTCCAAGCTCTTCACACCATATTCGGCGGCAACGTCTTCGGTGTTGCAGTATTCGGCCCATTCATCGGTTTCATAAGCGGACCAACGGACGGGAGAGTAGCCGGTATTGATGGACCAAACGAGGGAGTTGGTAGGGTTGGTGAAGTATTTATAGAAGAGCCAAGAGGCGAGGATGCGGTTGGTGTCGCGCTTGCCTTCGGAATTGTTATGACGGCAGAAGGCGCAGGCAGGTCCTTGGTTGATGACCTTGCGCTCGTGTCCCGCAGCGTAGGGAACCCTGGCGATACCGACTTCATAACCAGCCTTTTGGGTGTCCTGGGCATAGGTTAAGCCGCCGGTGGAGCCGATATAGAAGAGGGCGTTGCGGTCTTTTAAGAGGGCGTTGCCACGGACGTTACCGCTAGAGACGGTCGTGCAGGCATAATTCAATTGACGGTAGTTGTTCCACGTCTTGCAGAGGTTACGCATGCCTTCGTTGTTGAAGAGGACCTTGCCGGTTCCGCTTTCGAGGTCGACGTCGGTGTAGTCATAGCCATATTGTTGGGCGAGGGTGATGAAGAGGTTATCATCGGAGTCATAAGATAGAATCGCGGATCCTTTGTCGGCGATGGTAAAG
Source organism: Bacilli bacterium (assembly GCA_017479485.1). Taxonomy (GTDB): domain Bacteria; phylum Bacillota_I; class Bacilli_A; order RFN20; family CAG-826; genus Alloenteromonas. The sequence continues at coordinate 9,485 of JAFVCC010000085.1, read as the reverse complement.
AGTTTCTTGTCGTCATCAAGTCCGTTGTTATAAGCGGTCAAAGCGGGGCAGAAGGTGCCGAAGAATTCTTCCCAGGTAAGGTTGTTGAAATAATCTTCGGTGAGGGCCGCGCCGCCGTTGACGCCTGCCAAAACGATGCCGTTAAGCTTCGATTTGTTGTAGAAGAGCGCTTCGGTGGATTTTGCAAAAGGCATGCAGTAGGTGCCCGGGAGGGAGAAGTTGCGGCCTTCGTTGAGGTAGTCTTCGTTGAAGTCATCGAGATCTTCTTCGCTTAGGCCATATTCTTCATTAGAGATATAGGAGTCGAGGTTGACGCCTTTTCCAGCGGAAAGGACGTATTGGACGGCGTCAGGATAGCCGATGAACATATCGGGGTAGTTATCCGCAGCAAGGCCGTCATTGACGAGTTTGGAGACGTCGGCATAAGAGCCGCTGGTCTTCGTGTAGTTGATGGTGACGTTGGGCTCCATTTCCATGAAGTTCGCCGCCATCGATTCGAACCAGGCTTTCGCGGAATCGTTGCCGTTATACCAGAAGTCGATGGTGACGGGGACGTCGATGAAATAATCTTTTTCGGGCGTTGAAGGCGTCGAATCGGCGCTGGACGCATCCGGGGTGGTATCCGAAGAAGAGGGAGTTACTGGGTCGGCTTTCGATTCGGAACCAGCGGTCGGCTCAGAGGAAGCGGGTTCCAACGCGGCAGGTGCGGACGACGCAGCCGCGGAAGAGCTTCCGCTGCCGCAAGCGGCAAGAAGCATCGCGGCGGACAAACTGAGGATAAATTTGCTGTTTTTCATATTGTTCTCCTTATTTATGAAATGAAATTTATATCTTGATTGGGTTCTCCAAAGAAGCAAAGTGGGTTTTAGCCTTTGATACCGGCGCGGCCAACGCCTTTCATGATGTACTTACGGAAGAAGATGAAAAGCAGGAATAGCGGTACGGTGACCAAGACGGTCGCGGCCATCTGATAGCCGTATTCGACGTTGCCGGAATCCGGATCGACGAAGCCCGAACCACGAAGACCGTTGGAGATGAGCTGGAAGTTGGAATCCGAGCCCGCGGTGACAAGCTGCGGCCAGACGTAGGAGTTCCAAGTGCCCATGAACTTCAAGATGACGATGGAGATAAGGGTGGGAGAGACGAGCGGAACGATGACTTTCCAAAGGAAGGACCAATCGGATTTGCCGTCGACTTTCGCGGCGAGATAGAGCTCGTTGGGAATCTGCTTGATGTTTTGACGGAGCAAATAGATGTAGAAGACCGAGGTCCAGAACGGGACGATCATCGCGGCGTAGGCGTCATAGATGGTCTGGCCCGAGCCAATCCACCCGAAGGATGCGACGGTAATGTAGTTGGTAATGACCATCATTTCGCCTGGAATCATCATCGTCATCAAGAAGATGAGGAAGACGGCTTCTTTGCCTTTAAAGCGCATTTTGCCAAACGCGAAGGCGGCGAGGATGGTGGTGATGAGGGTACCGGCGGTGGAGATGATCGCGACCACGATCGTGTTACGCATGTAGATGCCGAATTTGAACACTTGCAATACGTGGACGTAGTTGCTCCACATGACGATGTTCGGGAAGAAGGTCTGGGTCGAAGCTTGGATTTCTTCGTTCTGCTTTAAGGAGGTGATGATCATCCAGTAAAAGGGGAAGACGATCACGACGGCAAGAGCAAGGATGAAGATGTAGGTTAAGATGGTGATGATGATGCGGCTTACTTTGTCTCCGGTTCGGATGGCTTCGGCGGATTTATCCGACTCATCGAGGGAGAGGACAATGTTCGAGGGGGCCGTTTGGTCTTTGACCGCATGGAAATCGATGTACTTTTTCATGGTCTGGCCTCCTTAATAGTGGACGCGCTTCTTCGACGCGGCGAATTGCAGCGCGGTGAAGGCGAGGATGATGACGAAGAGGAACACAGCCGCCGCCGAAGCGATGGATGGCTCGGAAATGTTATCGTAAATGTAGTAAACGATGGTTTCCATGTTGGGGTCGCTTTTGCCCGCGGTGCCAGGACCATTGAACAATCCGACGATCGAGGTGTATTCCTTGAACGCCCCAATGAAAGAAGTAATAAGAATATAGAGGATTTGCGGAGATAATAGAGGAACCGTGATGCGCCAGAGCACCTTGTGGCGGGGGGCGCTATCGATCTGAGCAGCGTGATAATACTGCTTATCGATGCCCTGCAAACCTGAGAGGAAGATGAGGATCTTGAAGGGGATGGAGTTCCATACGATGTAGATGACGAGCGGGATGAACGCAGTGGCTCGTTGAGCGGTTGCGCTGATCCACGCGATATTGGTGCCGAAGATGTAGTTGATGACGCCCGATTGGTCGAACATGACGGAGAAGACCATACCGACCGCGATGCCGTTGGTGACGTAAGGGAGGAAGAAGATGGTCTGCAACGCTTTTTGGAACCATTTGATGGAGTTCAAGGCCACCGCGATGATCAAAGCCAACATGGTGGAGATCGGAACGGTGACGATGACGAGGATGAAGGTGTTGGGAATTGCGTATTTGGTGAAGAACACCTCGCGGGCATCATTGATGGGCGACTTGGTGGTCAATCCCAAAATGAAGGTGAAGTTACGGAAGGTAAGTCCATCGAAGCTACCGGTTTGGTAGTTATAGGACGAGGTGAACGAGATGAAGATGGTGGATACCAAGGGGTAGATCAAGAAGACCGATACCAAGATGATGACCGGGGCAAGGTAAAGCCAGCCCTTCCAGTTGTTTTTCGCGGAGACATCTTCGATGCCGCGGACTTGGTAAGGTTTCGTCTTGGCTTTCTTGGACACGACGCGGACGACAACGTTGTTCTCTTTGTCATAACCTTCTTGATAAGTCGGTCTTTCTTCCACGAAGAGGCTTGTGGAGGCGGACATATCCATTGGGACTTCGCGGTCGGTATAAGCGGGGCGAATAATCTCGGATTTCCCAATCGCGAGAGTATAGATACCACCCGTGATATTGAGCGAGAGTAAGCTCAAGAAGCCCATCAATAAAGAGGGCCAACGCTTGCTGCGGACAAATAGCAGCACCGCGAGGTTCACAAGGCCAGTGATGGTGACCAACCCCATGAATAAAGGGGCAAGGATATTGACGATGCGATCCAGGTCGTCGCGAAGGCTCAGCAATCCGCCACCGATAAGAAGCACGATGACCATGCCCAAAATGGTGTAGATACAGGCCTTTTTCTTGTCCTCGCACTTGAGTAAGTCGCGAAGAAGGAACGAGAATGGAGGTCGCAACGTTTTTTGGTTTTCCGTTTTTTCCATGGACGCCTCCTTTACTTAAGCGGGATTCGCTCTTCGGTTTCGCCGTCGAAGACAAAGAGCTTATTGGGCTTGATCTTAAAGGCGAGTTCGCCCGCTTGGTTCTGCGCTTCTTCTGCGGCGATGATGGCTTTGAAGCTCGGCTTGATGCACTCGTCCTTGTTGGCGACAATCGAAACGTCACGGCCCATGACCTGAATCATTTCGAGTTTTGCGTGGAGGACGTTCTTATCATCCTTGTTGGCAACGATAAAGCCTTCGGGGCGGATGGCGACGAACACGTCACGTTCGCCCATGTCTTCTTTGGCTTCGTAGACGACATCTTCGCCGACGAGAATCTTTTTGCCCGAGATGTGTCCTTGGAAAACGTTGATTGGAGGAGTGCCAAGGAACTGGGCGACAAAGAGGTTCGCGGGGTTGTTATAGACTTCCTGCGGGGCGTCCATCTGCTGCATGACGCCGAGTTTCATAACGACGATCTTGTCGGAAATGGACATCGCTTCCTCTTGGTCGTGGGTGACGAACACGGTGGTGATGCCGGTTTCTTGCTGAATGCGGCGGATTTCTTCGCGGGTTTGTAGACGCAGACGGGCGTCAAGGTTCGACAAAGGTTCGTCGAGCAAGAGAACTCTTGGCTTCTTGACGAGGGCACGAGCGATAGCGACACGCTGCTGCTGGCCACCGGAAAGCTGGTTCGGCTTACGTTCAAGGAAGGCGTCGACCTGCACGAGTTTGGCGGTTTCGACGACGATGTCGCGACGCTCTTCTTTGGTGAGCTTACGGTGAGCGATGGCCTGACGGAGGTTGGTTTCGATGTCGTCGAGCCCAAACTTGGCTTTCATATCGTCAAGCAAAGCGTTGGTCCGTTCCTGATCGTAGGCGCGGATGACGAAATAGATTTTATTCTTATCGTGATCGGAGAAAATCTTGAAATCGGAGACACGGGTCTTCTTTTCTTTTAGATAGGCTTTGATGTCTTTGCTGAGAAGTTTGGACTCTACCTTATAAATCGAGTAGGAGAGGCGCTTATAGGCAAAGGTGGCTTCCGCTGCTTTTTTGAATTCGTCCAAGGAGGTGTGTTTAATGCCCGCAACCGTGGCCATGAGCTCACGGGAGTCGGGGGTCTTGACGATAACGACCGAGACGACATGGCCAAAAGCTTTCGCCGCTTCACGGAAAGCCGTGATGGTATCGTCGATGGCGTTGGTGTTGAAATCGCGGCCAAGATCGCCCTTGAAATGGAGGGAAACGAGTTCGTCTGGACGAATCTCCTTAATCGTAGCGCGCACGGTCGTATCAAATAAGGCTTCGCGGGTTTGGACGGATTTATCGTCTTTTAACGTGGCATTGATGATCTTCGGGAAGTTATCGATGATGTAGTTGTGGACGGTCTCTGGAGCGTCGATGAGATGAATTTCGAATACCAGATCCTTTCCATTCAAATGATGATTCAAATTGAAGGACTTTTTGTCTAAACCGGCCTTCTTTAACAAAGATTCGGTCGCGTGAACGATGCCATCGATGTCATCGTCTTCGTCCATTAGATAGGAGTAGACAAGGTCATAGTTGAAGAGAGTGGATAAGGGGACTTCGACTTTGAGGTTGGTTAAGGGGAACTCGATGTTCTTATAGATGGACATGTGCGGGTAGAGGGCGTAGTTTTGGAAAACTAAGCCGATGCCACGCTTTTCTGGAGAGAGGTTGGTCACTTCCTGGTCGCCGAACCAAACTTCGCCCGAAGTAGGTACTTGCAGACCGGAAATCATGTATAGGGTAGTGGATTTACCACAGCCAGAGGGTCCGAGCAAACCGACGAGTTGACCGTCAGGCACGGTGAAGTCCATGTCTTTGACGGCGATTGTGTCGCGGATGTTCTTCTTGGGATCGCCCGGAAATATTTTCGTTAAGGCTTTGATGCGGATTTCCATAGTGTTCTCTCCTTATTACCTTGTTCCATCTTCGGCTTTGTCTTGGCCGATTTTGAGTTTGCGATAGTTCTTGCGCTTCATCGAATCGCGGATGCTGTTGACCAGGTTCTTAATGGCGAACCCGATGAAAATCGCGCCGGCAATCGTAAAGACGATGACAAACACGTCGAGCGGGTTAAACGTAACGATAGTGGTGAGCATGATTCCAAAACGCGAGATGATGAACAGTATCGCGAGGGTCACGATGCCAAAACCGACGATGTTCTTTGCCGCGGCGATGAGATAGGCCTTGTCGTTGACGCGACGGAATTCGTCGTTGCGGAAGCGGCGCTTGGCGTAGATGTAGTAGCCGACCGCGGCCAAAATGGCCACGCCGAGATAACTGCCGGTGACGATGAGAATGATCGAAGTGATGTTGAGATAGTTGGATCCAGACTTGCTCTCGGGCAACAAAGATAATGCGCCGAAACGATAGACGGAATCAGATTTTTTGAGCGAGCTGCGGGAAGAATTGATCCATAGGTCGGTCTTCACGGAGAAGCCTAATATGCTGACGTCGACCAGCGACTCATAGCTAAATGTGCCTTTGCCGTTTTCGTTGAGGCCGTTGACCCAATCGATGGAAAAGGTAAAGCCGACGGTATTGACCTTGTCGTTCTCTAGCAAGACATAGTCGATGGGGGTTCCCGTCTTGCCACGGACCGTAATTAGGGAGCCATCTTCAGCCTTGAACACGGCTTCATATTTCGCGGTGCGAAGGTTGAAAAGAAGGACGCGAGGAGAGTAAATGCCCGATTCAATCGCTTCTTTTTGGGTCGCATAGGTGGACGGGTTCACGAGTTGGTAATAGTTGGAGTTCGGCGTCATGTCGATGTCGACTTCCATGTAGCCGGAGAACGTCGAAACGCGGTTGGGCTTAATGGTGAAAAGCGTGGAAATGTCGACGTTTTCAATCGCGCCGCCCTTGAGTTTGACACCGATGCGGTAGGGCTGCGCGAAATCGGGAATGAAGGTAATGCCACCGGTTGAAGTGGAAACTTGAACGGGGGAATAGATGTTATGGAAAATGATGGAAGCGGGATCGACGTATTCGTCTTTGTCAATCTCGATATCCACGTTAAGCGTGAATGTCTTCGGGCCGACGTTGCCGCCGATGGCGTCATATACGTTGACGGAAGAAATGAGATCAAGAGCCTGAAGCTCACCCTTTTTGTAGAGCTCGCCGGTCTTCTTATAAAGGTCGTACTCAATGGTCAGCGGAGCGTAGTATTCGTTCTCCTCATAATATCCGATGATATAGCCGTTGGACTTGCCGAAGTCGCGGTTTGCCGATACGGAAACAGCCACTTCCGATTCTTTGACGCTCTTATTGAATGACATCCGTTCGGCGGGGCAATCGGTCCATCCATCGACAAAGCCATCACCGACGGCGTCGCCTTCAAACTCAAAGGAAATGCTTTCCGGTAAATATTTAAATGCCCCTGCCTCAACCCCTTCGATGGTGGAGGGGACGATGATCTTGGTGGCTTTAGTGGTGCCGTAACCATAATCTTCTTCGGTGCCCGAAGGCATGGCGTTGCCTTTGACGATAGCTTCGGTATAGCTCGCAGAAGCGGCGATAGTGGTGACGTTTAAAACGAAATGTCCGCGATAGGTGACGGTCTTGGGAATATAGATTTCGGTGGCTCTTGTGCTGTAGTCGATCCATTCGACGCGAGCGTTATAAGTGGGCAAGTCGGCGCCCTCGGGCAAAACAGCATCGGGATCATAGGAATCGTCATCGATGGTAACGAAGACGTTGTTGCGTTTTGCGCCATTGTTATAGCCCGTCGTCGCGGCTGACGTCATGGTCATCGTGAACGACTGAGACGTATTGGTACTCGTCGAAGAAGAAATGGCGACGCTAAGGCCAGTACCTTCCAGACCTTCTTCACCATCAGGAAGAACAATTCCCGCGGGCTCCTCTCCTTCTGCGCTGACAGAGATGGGGCTTACATTATCAATAAGCGACGCCACAGCAAAAGGCGCAGCCAATAACAATGTTCCCAGCGCGATCTTGCGTACTGAAAAACGGCCTCTGTCCAGCCCGCCTTTCATCCAAGCACTGAATCTCATATGAGATTATATTATACAAATACAGGGTGATAAATCAACCGCCCATACATGAAATGTATTAGGCACACATCAAACGAAAATGACAGGGGTTTTGCTGAGGCTTTTGCGAGTCTATTGCCCTTATGGTCTTGCGGCCTTAATCAATCTGCCTTGCAGGCCTAGTCGATATAAGTAGGACGGAAATCTACAGGTTCTTTGCCTTGCGCCGTATCGTCCAGGGCTATTTCGGCATAGCTAAAGTAGAGTTTGTCCTTCGTCACGTCGACTTCGTATAAGCCGAGCATATAATCGGGGAATCCTTGACGCTTCTTGCTAAAGGCCATGAGCGAAAAGGAAATGATGTAGGGCAACCCCCAGGTGAACGGAGCGAGGCAGAGCTCAGCGAAATACCAAATGGCAAAACGGCCCAAGAATCGCGGAAAAGGACAACATAGAAGACGTCGATCGGCAAGACCGATGCGATACATCGCTTTGCCTAAGGTCATCCTTCCCCTGCGGAAGAATAACGGGGGAACGAGATACGTCAGAATTCCCGCAAGAAGATAGGCGGGGGTTATTTCTGCCCAAAGCAACATCTGAGTCTCGTATTTAGTTAACTCCAGATATTGCGGGAAACGGGCAATGAGGTAGCCGTGCAAATGCTCGTTGATATATGGGGCATAGACGTAATCAAACCATTCTTTAAACGTTGCTTCACAGGCAGGATTTTCTTCGATCACGTCGCCGTTTTGAATAAAATACGCGACGGACTTATAAGAGAAGCCATCACGCAAGCGGTAAGCGTCATAATCTTCGTGAATTTCCTTAGATACAGATTCCGTCCCGTATTTTTCCGTGAAGAGAAAGAACTTCTCTATGCCTTCTTTCGCGAGGTTTTTCTTTGCGTAACCGCTGTAGTTGTTCGCAGCATCATTTAGATAGGCAACGGTATCCTGGCAATCATCGTCTTTAGGCATATATAGGCCGGACTCGATGCGCATGGAAAGATAGGTTCCTGCGGTTGTTTTATAAGAAGGCGTGGCCATGACGATGGCGCGGGTGGCCAAAAAGAGCGCGCCGAAGAGCAAAACGAAAATGATGAAGTCCGTCAGGTTGGCAAAAGCGCGACGATGGAACTTCGCCGAAGTATAGTTGAGGTGAACCTTTTTGCTTGTTTTAACTAGGGTTTCGTCCATTTAGTAATTGTACCCCTTTGCATGATAAACCTCATCTAGCTGGTCATTGGTGATCAGCATGGAGTTGGTCGCGATATCGAGAAGTGAACGGTTGAACGAATGGATGAGAATAAAGAAGAACGAGACCAAAACGATGGCCAGAGACGCCAAAGATAAAAGAAGTGGCGCGGTCAGGGTAAAGAGCTCATTGAACCCCAATACGGGCAGGGGAAGAAAGAAAATCGAAGCAAAGTTGATCGTGACCTGGTAGACCCAGTAGGGAAACACTTCTTTCCTTTGGACGAGGCGGAAGGTATCCATGTTGACCCGCTGAACGCGCAATGCCATCATACCGAGCGTTTTCCGTGCCTTTGAGAACATGGGCACAGCAAAGAACAAGATAGCCAAGGAACCGAATTCAGCGGCGATTGAGGACCAAAGGATCGCGTTTTGTTGTTGTTTCAAGATGGCTGCTACCTTAGTTTGCTCTTGCTTGTAGGAATAGTCTTGGTAGTGCAGATCGTTGGTTTCGATGTCAACAAGCATCGCGGAGTATGCTTTGAGGAAATACTTTTCCTGGAACGTTTGATAGTGCTCTTTTCCGCTTTCCGAGAGTTCGTCTTTCGCGTCTTTAAGCGGCTGGAACTCCTCGTAGTAGGACAGCTTTAATGACATGGAGCCAGATTCAAAAGTAAAGAATGAGGTTTTTTCGTCGCTATTTTTGCAAAAAGAGATCCACGTCTCGACTGTTTGCTCGCGGATGTCGAGAAAATAGTGGCGAAAAACATCGTGCTCAGTAGAGTGGGGCGATTCAAGGAATCCGCAGACATACTCTTTGCAGGTGTATTCAAGGTTCGTGGAAAAAGAAGCGGGTTGCTGATCCGAAGTTTCACCATAGAAGAGTAACTTGTTGCCATAGAGCGTTTCGTCGCGATGCTTTTGGGAAGAAATGAGCTGTTCTGCTTGGGCATCGGCGTTGGTAAACAACCGGCTCAGCGG
>JAFVCC010000084.1 GCA_017479485.1 Bacilli bacterium | reverse complement strand
GGGTTTTGCGCTGTTTTTTAATTATTTATGGCGGTATAAGTGATGCGTACGGACGGAGAAAAAGTCGATGTCAGGAGCTTGGTAGACGAGTTCGTAATGAACATCAATCTTTTCGGGAATATGATCCGCTCGGGCATAGACGAAGGTGACGAGGCCTTCATTAACGATGTGGTCTTGCTCTTCTTTGAGATCTTCAAAATGCGCGTTATTTCCCATGAAATATTTGGTGGTAGGAAGGATGTTGCAAAGCCCGTATAAACCAGCGTCTAAAGTTCCATAGTTCAACAAAGTTGGATTTTCTTCTTTCTCAATGATCGCCTTCATTTGATATTGTGGGATATCTTCTTCTTTCACGAACATCTGGGGCATGTTTGGCGTTCCAAAGAAGGATAGCAAGGCAAGGGCGACGAAAGATAACGGGACGATTTTCTTATTGTGCTTCTTTGTAAAGGCGACCGCCTTTGGACTACGCTGCAAAAGACGGTCAATCATGACGATGCCTAGGAAAGCGAATACGGCATTGGGTTGGCCGTAATACATGTAGGAAACTCCGCCGATGATTAAGGCGAGGTTCAAGATGGTGTAAGGAAGGAATAGGGAGACAAGAAGCGGAAGGTTCTGATATTTCTTGGTTATGATGGCGTAGATAATGGCGGGGATAATCAGCAAGTAATAGGTGTAACCAAATGCGTAGCGCGTGACGACGACCAGCCCCATCATCTTAAGTCTCTCCCGGGGCTCTAATGGAGCGGCGGTGGAATAGCTGAAGAGATTCCGATAGACATAAATATCAAAGAAGTCTCCGAAGCTTTGCGTTAAGCCAAGATAGATGAGTGCAGGGATTGTTGAAAGAACGAATCCAAGGAGGAAGTATAGTGCTGCCAAAAACCCTTGCTTAACGCGGTGTTTCATGCAGAACAGCACAAATGCCGCGATTCCAAACCCAAGATAGAAGGACGTGAGGTTGAATTTGGAGAGCATCGCAAGACCGCAGAACAATCCTGATAGGCCCAATTCATACCAGCGCATTTCATTACCGGTTTTGACCATCTTTAGAAGCCAATAGAGCGATAGGGCGTATAAAGGGGTCATCATCTCTTCGACGGAATCTCCGTGGAAGAAGCTAATGGGGATATAGAAGGCGACGAGAATCGCGGTGGTCCCAATCGTGCACCTCATCGCGCTAGGAATGAATAGTTTCAGCGTTTTGTAACTCGCATAGGCGAAGACCCAGCCATAGATTAGTTCCACGAAGTACATGCCAAGAAAACTACCTGGAGTCATGCCGCTTGCGGCGTAATGGAGGAAATAGAAGTAGGGGCCTTTGTGCTCGCAGATGTCGCGGTAGAGGACGCTGCCGTTACGCATCATCATGGCCACGGTGTAGTAGCAATGGACATCGTTCCAGCTATTCCAGCGATATAAAAAAGAACACTGCGAAGCAAACGTGACGGAAAAGAAAACTGCCCCCGCGATGACCAATGCTGGATAATGATTCTTTAGCCAGCTCACCAAACGACCCATAAAGCGTCGATATTATAGGAACTGTATGTCTTGGAAACAACGTTACGTGCGCGTGCATGAGGCAATTTCTATGGATTACTCTGCAAAAGCGGCTTCTTTTTCCACAAGAAAAGGGATTAGGGATGCAACCGCGAGGAATCGATTTTGACAAATCACCTGTGGGGTATATTCTATGGTCATATGGAACAATGCCCTTGGAAATACAACATTCATTCCCATACAAAGCGCTGCGGACACGCCGAGGGCGAAGATGAAGAATATGTCCAAGCCGCATTGGACGTCGACATAAAGGAGCTTGGCTTCTCCGATCATGTGTTTTTACCCGGTCTTACTCAGCCTGGCATGCGTGGCGACTATGAATTATTGAACGATTATCTAGCATCCATACGTTCCTTAAGGAAGAATTACGCAAAGCAAATGGATATCTATGCCGGCTTTGAAGCGGAGTATATTCCGGAGTTTGAAGAGTATTACCGGCGTTTGCTCGATGAAGGAAAAATTGATTACCTCATCCTTGGGCAGCATTATTTCTTCTGCGATAACGCCATGCACTGGTATATCCGTGACACTACTTACGAGGCGGCGGTCCGCCATTACACGGACGACGTCATTCGTGGCATGGAGACGGGGCTATTTGCCTATGTAGCTCACCCTGATTTCTTCTTGATCTTTGGGCGCGAGTGGAACCACGCGACCATAGAATGCGCATTCGCTATCGCGGGAGCATCCAAGCGGCTTGGCGTGCCTTTAGAAGTCAATATGGCTCATGGAAGGTCCTCGTTGCCGGATGAGCGCGGCGCGATTGACTATCCTTATGGCAAGTTTTGGGACATTGTTTCACAGGTGGGTTCCGATGTGGTCTTCGGCGTTGACGCCCATCGCCCCGAGGAATACCGGACGACTTCCTATTCCCGTTTCGAAACATTTGCTAAGGCGCACAATCTCCACATTGTCGCGCCAAAGCTAAAGCATCGTAGCTAAGCGCAGGATAACAAAAAGCGGCCCATGATTTGAGATGAGCCGCTTTTAACGCATTCGCTTAATGGAAGAGTCCGCCGATGGACACGATCAATGAGGAGAGTGCTGCTGCGATGATGTAGCTTACCTCCGCCATGAATGGGGCTTCCCCGTCCAAATTGGCGTAACTTGGGGTGATCATCAGGGGCAGCAAGGGGTAGAGGAGCTCCCGACGCTGCGCGGCGATATCGCCAGCAACGTATACCTGATTTGCCTTGAACGTCATGGTTAATTTGGTGATGGCGTTATAGGCCGGCCATTGATGATTTTGCGTTGACGGGTCCCCTGTTTTTGCAAAATTGACCCACATTTGAGCAACCTCTTTGGAGAGCTCATCGTCGGCTCTTTTGCCCGTATAAACCGTGTCATCGATATTACGGAAGACGTAAGCGAGTTCCACGGCGTGGCAGGCGCGACGCAAGAAAATGTGAGAAGGTTCCCTCCAGAAGTAGAGGTAGGATTTGCCGCCGCTATTCGCATGCTCGTCGGCTTGCTTGATGGCGGGCAGGCGGAACATGAGGTCGTTGTAAAATTCCGTAAGCTTCCAAATGTAGGTTCGGCGCACGGTTTTTAGGAAGCTCTTCACGCGCTTTCGGTCCACGGGAGCGAGGCTTTTTGAGTCATGGTTGAACTTGTAGAAGGAGCCGATGCAGTAGGGGAAGATCCCTCCAACCTCGCCAATCCAATAGTTCATTTCGTTCTCGTTGCTTCCCGCAAGCATGTCGATTTTCCGCGTCACCCCACGTTCGTATTCCGCATAAGGATCGAAGGGGACAATGCGGCCGTCACGCATCGGGAAATTATTAAAATCATTGAGTTTTACGTTGATTTTTGCGATTTCTTCCGTGGACATGGAAAGTAAATCGTCCAAGGAAGTCGTCTTGGCATACTCCATTAAACGCGTGGTGAAGACCTTGCATTCTTCGCGGGAAAAGGTGAAGGCGACAGAGCCGCTTTCGGCGATGACGCGACGGAAGAGTCCGTCCGCTTGCTTGATTAACGGCAATAAAGAAACCGATCCACCGCCTGCAGATTCGCCAAAGATGGTGACGTTAGCGGTATCGCCTCCAAAGGCGGCGCCGTTACGCTGTATCCAGCGCAAGGCCTCGATTTGATCTAAAAGGCCGAGGTTCGTCGAATCTTCGTATCCATCGCTGCCCTCAAGGTAGCTAAGGTCAATAAAACCGAAGATACCCACGCGGTAGGCGATGGTGATTAAGACGACGTCGGGGTGGTCGGCGATGAAATTCCTGCCGTCGTATAAGGGGTCGACCGTTCCTCCCCAACCATAGGAGCCACCATGGATGAAAACCATGATGGGCTTGTTCCGGTCTTTGCAGGCGGAGTTGGTCCAGACGTTCAGATAGAGGCAATCTTCACTTTGGGGATAGAAGGAAGACCGTTCGGAGGGAATCCGCGTTTGGATGGGACTTTTTGCGTTATAGAAAGCCTCGCGGATCTCATTTTCGTCGGGTACGGGTTCGGGTGCCCGCCACCTTCTTTCATGAATTGGAGGCAACGCAAAAGGGATGCCCCGGAATGCGGAGATGGTGCCCTCGACTTTCGGGACGAAAGTGCCGTTAGAGCACGTGACACTATGCTCGGGGTCGGGGTTTTCGGTGAGGGTTTTATTCTCACCATAAAGCGCGAGCATTTGGCGCTCGATGTCTTTTTCGATGGATTTCTTGGACATGCTTTATTTCTTCCTGCGGAAGAGGCTGACGACGCGGGCGAAGAAGTTCTTCTTGTCTTGGAGCTTGGCGCGGAGTTGGCCGAGGGTCACGTCGTCTTGCGAGTTGTGGGTGATCATGGCTTGAGCGGTGCGGACTAAGAGGTCGCAGTACTTCTCCATGGAGGCGCGGGTATAGCGGCTCGCGGCATAGTCCATCATGAGCATGAGGCCTTCCTTGCCGTCGAGGATTTCCATGTCGAGGATGGTCTGCGAAGCGGCTTGGTTCTGACGGATATCGACCGTCTCGATGTTCATGCCATCCATCCCGCCCATATCGCGGATATCCTGCTGATAGAGGAGGTAGGCAGATTCGCCATTAGCAACTTGGTTATGGGTGTCCACATAGGCATAGCAGCTATGCTCGATGCCACCTTGGACCTGGTTATGGATTTCTGCAAAGAGTTGACGGAGTGTCATCTTTTCGTCCAAATGTACGCCGATGGGAAGATCGCGGAAGAGCAAACCGACCGTGGACATCATCTGCATGTCTTCACGTCCGTTATAGATCCAGGAGATCTTGATGTCGTTTTTGTTGTTGTACATGGAGATGGCGAGGACCGCTGCGGAGATGAAGAATTCATTACGGCTAATGCGGTAGATGCGTTCCATCGCGGCCATCTGCCCTTGCTCGATGCCAAAGGGAGCGAAGAGCTCGCCCATTTCGTTTTCGCGGGACTCGTGGTCGATATGGGGGTAAGAGGACCATTCCACGTTGTCGTAGAGCTTTTCGAAATATTCCTTGGACTCATTGTAGAAGGCGGTCTTCGTCGATTCTTCGCGCCTTGCGAGCATGAGGTAATAGAAGTCGGGGTCTGGCATCATGCCCATGTAGGCTTTGCCAACGTTGCCCATGAATACCTTGAGCGAGGTGCCATCAAAGACGGTGTGGTGGACGTCAAAGAAGACATATCCGTTCTTTTCGGTCTCGAAGACGCGGCAACGATAGAGGCAGCCACCGATGATCTTGAAGGGAAGAACGAGGGTGTCCTTTAAGGATTCGAACTCGAATTCACTGAGCTTCTCCACGTGGATGTCTTGCAGGACTTCGGGGGTGTAACGCTGGACGATTTCGCCGTCGTCATTGAAGTGGAAGGTAGTAAGAAGCGCAGGGTGGTTGCGGATGATGGCTTGCATCGTCTCAGCGAGCTTCTGCATGTCGAAGGTTTCTTTGTCCACCTTCATCATGGAGAAGAGGTTGTACATCGTCGATTTCGGCGTGTAGAGCTGATAGTCGACCATATAGAGCTGTTCTTGGGTGAGCGGGTGGTCGACTTTCATGGCCGCGGCGTTCTTCGCTTCCGGAGATTCGCCATCTTGCTGGGCGTGGTTTTCTTCGTAGAGCTTGGCAATCTTTTCGGGAGTGCGGCCACGGAAGATCTCGCTGGCGTTGAGCCCGGGGAGTTCGGCGTTGACGATGACCTGGATGGAGCCGAGGGAATCGCCGCCGAGTTCATAGAAGTCGTCATTGATACCGACGCGTTCCACTTTGAGGACCTTCTCCATCGCGTGGCAGATCTTCTCTTCGGTCTCGTTGGTCGGCGCGACATATTTGCTCTTGAAGTCGCTGGCGTCGGGTTTGGGGAGGGCGTTGCGGTCGAGTTTGCCGTTGGGCTTAAGCGGGATGCGGTCCACTTTGACGTAGTAGGCCGGGATCATGTAGTAGGGGAGACGCTGGAGCATCTTCTCACGGACTTCGTTCGGATCGAAGGTGACATCGTCTTTATAGTAGGCGCAGAGGTAGCTCTTGCCGGCTTCCTCAAAGCCACGGGCAGCGGCCCAAGAAACGCCGAGGACCTGTTTGACTGCGGCTTCGATTTCGGCGGGTTCGATACGGTTGCCGTTAATCTTGATCATGTCGTTGGAACGGCCGAGCAAGACATAGCAGCCATTCTCGTCGCGACGGGCTAAGTCGCCAGTATGATAGAGGCCGTTAACGAAGGCGCGGGAGGTCTCTTCCTCGAGGTGCATATAGCCACGAACGAAGGGGTTTTCGAAGCAGAGTTCGCCGATTTCTCCATCGGGGACTTCGTTGCCATCTTCGCCGAGCAAGACGATGCGGGTCTCGACTTCTGGCTTGCCGATGGGGCAGGTATCGTAGGCTTTGTCGATGGGGAAAACGCCGACGGCAAAGCCCGATTCGGAGCAGGCATAGATGTTGATTAGATCGAGGTTCTTGTTGTAGATGTTGTTCGCAGGTTCGCTGCCGACGAAGAGCATGCGGAGGAAGGGCCCGGTCTGGTTTCCAAGCATGCGGACGTAGGACGGCGTGAGGAAGGTGATGGAGATGCGCTTCTCGAAGAAGAACATCTTGAGCGCCATCGGGTTCTTGATGGTGGCGTAGCTGACGACGAAGGTTTTGCCGCAGTGGACGCTTAAAGCGGTGAGAATGACGATGACCGAGGCGACGAAGTTCAGCGGAGCAAGAAGCGCGAGGCGGTCTTTGCTGTTGAAGGGAACTTCGCCATGGACGCGGATGGAGTCGATAGCGCGACCCAAGTTGCCATATTCGTGGAGGACGCCCTTAGGATTGCCGGTGGTGCCAGAAGTATAGATGGCGTAGGCGGCGTCGTGTTCATCGGGGTTTTCGTGTCCCGAGAGGGGGTCGGTGTGCATGACGTCATCCCAATTGGCGGAAGAAAGTTCGAACTTGCAGCCGCAGTCCTTGCGGATATAAGCGATACGTTCTGGCGCATAGGTATCTTCAACTAGCGCCCATGCCGCGCCGGCTTTCCAAATGCCGATCATGGCGATGATGGGCATGACGCCGCGAGGCAAGTCAATTAAGACAAAGTCTTCTTTACCGATGCCGTTGTTTTTCAAGAAGGCATAGACGCGGCCAGAAAGGTCGTCAAGTTGGGCATAAGTGATGCCCTTGTTGTGCGCTTCATCGAAAAGGATGGCGTTATTGGGGGTGGCGGCGGTAAATTCCGCTAAGGTGTCGATTATGGTTTTCATCTTTTCTCCCGTCCAACAAGCATTGCTTGTGGCGCATTAAAATTTCAACGTATTGTTTCAAATTTCGCGCCTCGAAACAAGGCAAAACAAAAACAAGGGCGAATACCTTATCGATTTTGGGCGAAAAGGATAAAAATTTGATGGTTTTTTCGACTTTGGCAAGATTGTTATTTTTGGCGAATCATCCGATGCATCACGTCATGAACGCGGATATGCTTATCGTGCTGCACGCCATGTACCACGATAACCTGATCGAGACATTCCACGCGGATGAGCCGCGAGGCGTTATTTATTGATTCGTCATCGTAGAAACGGTAGTCCCACGCCCCGTCTTTTTTCGCATAGATGTGGAAGACGGTTTGTCCTTGTTCATCCATGGGGATAACGGATCCCTCTTTGACGAAATATGGGGGCAATCCATGTAACGGCGTATCGATGTCTTTTTCGCCTCGACAATATTCGTCGCCAAGGTACCAGCCATTTCCTGAAGGCAAGACGATGCGTTTCTTGGCTATGCCTGGGTCGAAAACGGGACAGGCGAGGATGGAATCTCCAAGGAAGAAGCAGTCGCTTTCGATGTCATAGCTTTCGTCCTCTAAGAAGACGGGCCGAATCAGCGGGAGGTATTCCTCGACCGCGCGGTTGGCCTCGCTATAGATGTAGGGGACCAATGATTTGCGGAGCGCAAAAAGCGCTTTGACTTCGTCCATGAGGTCTTCGTAAAGCCAAGGCATGGTCGAAGAGCCATCGTCATTCCACGAATGAAGGGTGAAGCGCGGGGTGAAGATGCCATATTGGATCCAGCGGAGGAAGAGCTCTTTCTCAGGACGCGGTCCGGCGAACCCGCCGATATCCTGCCCAAAGAAACGGTAGCCCGAAAGCGCCATGGTCATGGCCATTTTGTGGTTGCCACGGAAATCCTCAAAGGAGGTTTTGTTATCGCCAGTCCAGGTTTGGGCGAGGCGCTCGTGTCCGGCGATGCCGCTGCGGGAAACGCACATGACGCGTTCGGAGGAAGAAACCGCCGCACGGGAAGCCATCGTCATCAAGAAGGGGAAGAGCGGTCGAATCCGCTTGGCTTTGATGGGCGTCCCCCAGCCGTTAGCGAGGATGTCCTCGTCGTGGATGTCGTATTCGTTATTGTCATTCCAAATGGAATCGTAGCCGAGATCGACCAAATTCTCTTTTACGCAGGCCGTCCAGAAATCGAACGCCTCGTCGCTAGTGAAATCCAAATAGGATGCCTGTCCACCCCAGAAAGGGAAGGTGGCGGGGGTGCCATCAGGATAATGGAGGAACCACCCTTTCGACGCGATGGAAGCATAAAGCGGATGGTCGGTAAGAAAGGCTGGTTTAACGTTGGGCAAGAAATGGATTCCTTGTTTCTTAAAATCCTCCGCGAGCTTTTTGGGGTCGGGGATCTTGTCTTTATTCCAATGGAAGACATAACGTCGATCCCCGATTTGTGTGTAGCCGCTAGAAAGGTAGAAGCCACCGCAGTCTAGGTCATATTTCTGTAGCAACGAAGCAAAGTTTCTTAATTGCTTCTCTGCATCTGGGGCGTCGGTATAAGCCATCGTTGAGCCGCAGTAGCGGAACGTCCAGCGCGGGGGTAAGGCGGCTTTACCAAGGAGGAATGAAAAACGTTGGAGAATCTCAGATGCCGTTCCGAAGATGACATAGTAAACGAGGGGACGTTCCTCAAAATGAGCGACTTTATAAGGCGAATAGTAGTTGTTATGCTCTGCGCCGAAATCGAGCTCCCCATTGGAGTAGGTGTCATAGAAGATGCCATAAGCCCCGACAGAGTTCTGGCAGATATAGAACGGGACCTGCTTATAAAGCGGATCGGAGGAATTCGCATCGAAGCCCATCGTGTCGAAGGTCTCCATTTTAAAGTGCCTTCCTGCTTTGTTGATGTTGCCGGTTTTATCGCCGAGACCAAAGATGCGCTCGCCTTTTTCGCGGGAGAGGTAGTGGTAGCTACCTTGCCCTAATTCGCCATCGAAATTGTAGGCGAGCCCTTCGCGGTCGCAAAACAAGATCGAATCCCCGATACGACAAAAAAGGCGAAGGTTTTGCGGCGATATTTCGATATTTACGTTATCGATACAGAGCTCTTTTCCCTGCGGAACTCCCTTCAATCCCTCGGTGGATAGGCGGTCTCTGCCATGGCGCGGCAAAAGAGATTCCCCCGGGCAAATGGAGTAGGTGGGGAAGAGGCGTTCCCCTTCCTTATATATAGCCACGCGAAGCACGTGCTCAAAGAAGTCGAAGCGGGCAATGTTATCCTCGCTGTGATAGATGCGGTAGCTCTCACCTGACTCGATGAGTTCAAAGCGATGATCCCACTTCATTTCGGGTCTCCTTTCAGGGTGTTTTTGAGTAGCTTCCAGTTTCCCATTCGCCCCATGCCGATGGAAGAAGGGGCGATGTGAAGTGCTTTGCCCTGGAACTTGTCCCAGCGCGGCGCGCCTTCATGGTTCGGGTCGCCGGTAGAAGCGAAGGCAGAGAGATAATCCATCATGGACTCGGATATCTTTTGGTCCGTTTCATCATAGGGCCTCCAGGAGGACTTCAGGGTGCCGAACATGTAACGCAGGTCGCTGGAATGGAACGCTTGGTTTTCATCACCTTTCGCATCGACATCGAAATAATAAAGATAGGCACCGTGTTTCTTGGCGTACTTCTTCGCGATATGGGCGATGATGGCGGTGAACATGTCGTTATTCGTGACCCCGATGATCAGCGGCATCTCGTGCGGGGACTTGATGATTTTCTTCACTTCGTCGATCAAATAGTAATGGTCGACGACTGGCATAGTATTACGGGTATTGTCCTTGCGACGGGACTTTTGAGTTTCCACGGCTTCCATGACTTTGCGCACGTCCATAGATTGGAATTCTTCAAATGTTTTGGCTCCGGCGATATCCATGACCTCGCTCCAATAAATGCGCGTTTGCTCTGGAGACAACGGCAAGGAGAAGCTCGGGAATAACCCCGCCCCAGACATCATGACGGCTTTATGGAAAAGGCCAGTGGCCTTTGGGCTGCACAAGAGGTATTGGATGGACATGGCTCCCGCGGATTGCCCCATCAATGTGACGTTATCCTTGTCGCCTTTAAATTCTGCGATATGGTCTTGAACCCATTTCAACGATTGGACCATGTCGTCAAGACCAAAGTTACCGTCGTGGCCGTTACGTTTTTCAATTTCGGCGTGGGTAAAATAACCAAAAATCGCGACGCGGTATTGGACGAACACGACGACGTTTCCCCTCGAGGCGAGCGCTTCGCCATCGAAAGGAGATTCGCTGATGGAGCCCGAATCAAAGCCACCGCCATGGAAATAGACGATGACGGGGTGAGGACCTTTGTCTTTTGGGACGAAGATATTCATCAAAAGCGCGTCTTCATCGTAGGTAAAAGCGATGCCCTCGCGGAATTCTCTATGATAGAAGGCACGCTCTGGAATCTCGAGATGCTCGAATTCGCTCCAGGCGCGCTTCTGCATGGTCGCGGGACCGTTGCTCGTCGCGTCGAAAGAATCGCCATAAGAATGGACGTTCTCCGCATATTCGAAGCGCTTAGCGTGGGCATAGGGGATGCCACGGAATTCATAGCAACCTTCCCTCTCATTCCCAATAAAAGTACCTATGGATGTTTTCCACGTGCAGTGTTCCATGACACATTCTCCTATTCGTCTGACAAATGCTTGGGAATATGATAGCAAACTCCATGCAGGCTGATAGAGAAAAAGAGGCCTTATCGACAACGAAAGAAACCCCTAACTGCGTTACGCAAGTCTTGGTATGATATTGTAAGGAAAAGGCAATGGAAGAACTTACCTTAGAAGCAACGATCGAGAATATCCCGGTTGTAGAGGACTTTGTCCACAACAGCCTCGACGCTTTGCCGTGCTCGATGAAAACGGTGATGCAACTCGATATCGCCATCGATGAGCTTTTCGGCAACATTGCCCATTATGCCTATAAAGAAGTGGGCATGGCGACGGTTAAAGTGAATATCATTCCTCCTTCTACCGTGGAGATTATTTTCATCGACGAAGGCATTCCCTATAACCCATTAGAGCGCGAAGACCCCGACATCACGGTTCCTTTGGCGGACCGACAGATCGGCGGGCTCGGCATCTTTATGGTAAAGAAGACGATGGATGGCATGTCCTATGAGCGTAAAGATGGCAAGAATATTTTGACCATCCAGAAAAACGTTCTTTAAGGACGGCTAAATTACTCATGACGCGCGAGGCGAAACGATGATCAATCCTGCTCTCGCGCTTTATTATTTGTCCCGCGAACTCGACGATAAGCCTGGCGAGAAGGCGGCGGAAGAGCAAGGTCGTCGCGGTGAGGTCAAAGTCTCCCGCGCTTTGGCTTGCATGCAAAATCTTTATGGCGGGCATTATTACAACGACGTCATTGTGAAGCTCGGCGAAAAACAAGTCGCCCAAATCGATCATATCTATATTTGCAAATACGGGTTTTTCGTCATCGAAACAAAGAATTACTCTGGTGCTGTCGCCGGTGGCCTTAAGTATGCGCAGTGGGTTCAGGTTCTCTCTACCGGCCAATATTATTTCTATAGCCCATACCGGCAGAACGAAGGGCACATCGAAGCGCTTTGTTCCGTAATTGGAGCGGCTCCTGCAGAGAATTTTGTACTTTTTGTGAATGCGGAGATCCTGCAAATGGATTGTCCTAATGTCCTTTCCACCAACCAATTCCGTCACATGTTGCTCAAGCGTTCCAAACAGATTGAAACGCTTTCGGAAAGCCAGGTTGAGGAGTGGTGCAAGAAAATCGAGACCTGTCCCGGCCTCGAGATTCATGGCGAAGCGAAGTAGCTTTATTCAAAAAGATAATCGTCGGGCAGGGTACCGCCGGTTTCATCGGCGCGGAACTGCAATTTATAGAGGCTCGAGTAGATGCCGTTTTCTTTTTGCATGAGTTCCTCATGGCTGCCGAGTTCCTTGACGACGCCGCCGGCGATGACGGCGATGCGGGAAGCGGTCTTAATCGTGGAGAGGCGGTGGGCCACAACGATGGAAGTGCGTCCTTTGCACAGCTCATCTAAGGCTTCTTGAATCAGTAACTCCGTGACGTTATCTAGGGCGGAAGTTGCCTCATCGAGAATGAGGATGGCGGGGTTCTTTAAGAAGACGCGGGCAATGGAGATGCGTTGCTTTTGACCGCCCGAAAGCTTCACGCCGCGCTCGCCAACCTGAGTTTGGAATCCTTCGGGCATGCCCATGATGTAATCATATAGGCGTGCCTTTTTCGCGGCCTCGATGACTTCGTCCATCGTGGCATCGAGCTTGCCATAACGGATGTTTTCTTCAATCGTGCCGTCGAAGAGGAAGACATCTTGCTGAACGATGCCAATCGCGCTGCGTAATGAATCCATGCGAATGAGGTTGATGTTCGTACCGTCGAGGGTAATTGCCCCTTGTTCCACTTTATAGAAACGCGGGATGAGGTGGCATAAGGTGGTCTTGCCTCCGCCAGAAGGACCGACTAAGGCGAGTTTCTCGCCGGGCTCGATTCTGAGATTAATGCCATGGATGACGTCGGCATTCTCTCCATAATGAAAGTGAACGTTCTGAAATTCGATCGCCCCTTTGACTTGGCTTAGCGCGATCGCGCTTGGATCATCTTTTTCCGGTTCGGTGTCGATGATTTCAATGAAACGACGGAATCCAGTGACGCCGTCCTCAAATTGCTCGGTGAAATTGATGAGGGTCGTCAAAGGGCTGATAAACATATTGATGGAGATGATAAAGGCGACGAGCACGTCGAAAGTGAAGACGCCTCCCGCCATAAATAAGGCACCAGAAATCAACACGATGACATTGAACAAATCCGTAACGAAGGCGGTCTGGGATTGGAATTGGCCCATGGCTTTATAGGCGCGGGACTTATTCAAGATGAAGGAACGGTTGCTCTTTTCAAATTTCTTGGCTTCCTCTTCCGCGTTATCGAAGGCTTTGGTCGTGCGAATACCCGTGATGGAGTTTTCGAGCGAGGCGTTGATGGAAGCGATGGATTTACGCGATGCGGTAAAGGCTTCCGACATCCGTTTCTTTAACCTCGCGGTGATGAAGATGACGACCGGAACGATGGAGAAAATGATGAGGGTCATGATCCAATTCAGTGTCATCAAATAGATGAAGGTCGCGATAAGCATGAAGCCGGAAATAAAGAAGTTCTCAGGCCCATGGTGGGCGAGTTCCGAGACATCTTGCAGGTCGCTGGTCATGCGTGACATGATGCGGCCGGTCTCATTCTCGTCATAGTAGGAATAGGGGAGCTTCTCCAAATGGGCGAACATGTCCGAACGCATCTTCGCCTGCATCCGCGTGCCCATGACGTGTCCTTTATATTGGACGAAGTAGCGAAGTAACATGCGCGCGACATAAAGCACCAGCATGATGACCGCCACCGCGACAATCGCAACATAGTCTTGATTGGGGATGTAATCGCGAATGACGAAACGGGAAAGAATGGGATAAACCAGGGCGATCGCGGCAATGCCGAAGCTCGCCAGCATATCCAAAATGAAGAGTTTCCGATGCGGTTTGTAATACGCAATAAAACGGGGCAGCAATGGGCCCTTTGGTTGTGAGGCTTTCTCGCGCTTCCGTTTTGCCATGTCCCTTATTCTACCAAAGGAATCGGTTTTGTCTCTTCTCATGCATAGAATGCGGTTTTTTTCTTCGAGATTCTTGCTTGGAACAAATGGCAAAAATTCAATCCATGGGCTTTTTGCGAGGATATTTCGCGATTTTTGGAAACGTTCTGTGCGGTAAAAATCTCATTTTGGGGCGTATTCGTTGCAAACAATTCTCGTGTTGCTATCATCTCCGCATGAGCACCATTATCTTGAATAACGGCAAGCCGATGCCAAAAATCGGCATTGGCACGTTCTTGCTGAAGCCCGAAGAAGCGGAGCGCGCCGTATTCATCGCGCTTCAAAATGGCTATCGCAGCGTCGACACGGCAAACATATATATGAACGAAAAGGCCGTCGGAAGGGCAATTGCTAAATCGGGAGTTCCCAGAGAAGAAATCTTCCTCACCTCGAAGATCTGGCCGAGCCAATTCCCTTACGCAAAGGCCAAGAAAGCCATCGACGACACCTTACGCCGCCTTGGTGTGGATTATTTGGACTGTCTGATCCTTCATCAGGCCGCGGGCAAATATCTAGAAGCTTACCGCGCTTTGGAAGAAGCGGTGGAAGAAGGCAAAATTCGTTCGATCGGCCTCTCCAATTTCTATGGAAAGCATTTTGAGAAAGTTCTCGCCAACGCGAAGATTAAGCCGGTTTTGAATACCCTCGAATGCAATCCCACCTGTGCCCAAGACCATATGCGAGAACTCCTCGCCAAAGAGAACATCATCCTCGAATCCTGGTATCCGCTTGGCGGCAAAGGCAATACGTCCATTGCTGAGGCGCCGATCTTTCAAGAGCTTGCGAAAAAATATAACAAGACCCCACAGCAGGTTATTCTGCGTTGGCACCTGGAGCGCGGTTACATCATCATCCCGGGTTCCAAATCGGAGAACCACATCAAGCAGAATCTCGACATTCTCGGCTTCAGCCTCACCGCGGAAGAGATGGCGGAAATCGCGAAACTCAACAAAGAAAAACAGCGGCTTGGCGTCGTGGGCGTTGCCCGTGCGTTCTTACCGCTGCTCCGGATGAATTTTGATAAGCAGGAATAATTAGGCGGTAGGGTTGCTTCGCTTGATGGCGATGCGAATCCCGTACTGCATCAAGTAAATAATTAAGCTTCCCACCACGTTTCCGATCATCGCCACAAGCACGGATAGCGTGGCGTTAAGGCCATCAAAACCAGGGACGCGAACCTGCGCATAAGCAAAATAGAAGACGTTCGCGACGCTATGGTTGCAACCTAAAAGCACCATCGTCGCAATGGAAAGGCAAACCATCACGAGTTTCGCCGGATAGCTCGGTAGTCTTTTGAAACACTCGACCGCGAGGTAAACGAATACGCCAGCCCCAACAGCGCGGAGGAAGCAGCCATACCAACTTGAGCCTTCCCCATAGAGAAATTTGGTCACCGTAGGAACGGTCCAGTTACCAAATAAAGCGCCGCAGGTATAGCCTACCGCCAAGGCGCCCACAATGTTGCCTAGGGCCATAATCAGGACGTCGAGTGCATAATGGCCATCGTTCTCGAGTAGATAACCGGCCTTACCCGTAAATAGATTCGCTCCCAAAATGCAGACGCACATAAGTCCGAAGGAGAAGAACACTCCACCCCAAATGGGCTGACCCATGGCGGTTAACTGGAGGTTTGATGCGCCTCCGATCGCGATGAGGACACCCGCAAAGATGCCCAAAGAAAAGGTTTTCAAGATTCTCATATTGCTCCAATTATGCGCACGAAGCGGAGAAATGGAATAGACGGAATCCATTCGTTAGACAATTCTCGCGTAAAAGGCGCGAATTGGCGCGCAAGGATGGAAACACACTTCTTAGGTTGCTAACATAGGCTTATTCAGGAGTTCTTTTATGGAAAAGAAAAAGAGCAACATCGCGTTTTGGATCGCATTCCCCATCGTGTTTGTCGTCGCGACGGCATTGTTGGTTCTCTATTATGATTTAGCAAATGGCCCCTTGGTCTTGTTCATATTGCAGCTGATCGCCTTGGCAGGGTTTGCCGTGGCTTGCATTTTGCTTCGCCGCGCGAAGATGCGCTGGAGGTTAATTCCTTATGCGGCTATCGTCGTGACCAGCGCGATTCTCCTCGTTGCCGCCAAACCTGTCGTGGAAGCTCGCCCCGCAGTGACCCACGCGAACCCTGAAAAGACCCAGGTTCTCCAAATCGAAAAAGGCAAAGTGCAAGGCGTCTATTCCGAGGATAAAAAAGTCGAAGTTTACGCGGGAATTCCATTTGCAAAACCGCCTGTAGGCGAATACCGCTGGAAAGAACCTCAGGATTGCGAAAGCTGGGATGGGGTGCGCGATTGCTCCTACTTTGCCGCAAAATCGATGCAACCTGGCAGCAACGCGGTGATGAATAGCCTCGTCGATATGTACTCGGAGAAGGCATGGCACCCGGATTACCGCATGTATCCGGACCAAAATATGTCCGAAGACTCTCTTTATCTCAACGTCTGGAAACCCGCTGGCGAAGAGACAAATTTGCCGGTTTTGGTATTCATCCATGGCGGCAGTTTGACTTCTGGCTCCACGGCCTTTGAAGACTATAATGGCGAATCTTTGGCCCATGAGAACATCATCGTCGTCAACGTTGCGTACCGCCTTGGTGTATTCGGTTACTTCGCTCATGAAGAACTAGTTTCTGAGTCCCCAAACCACACGACGGGCAACTATGGCTTACTCGACCAAATCAAAGGTCTCGAGTGGGTCCGCGATAACATTGGTTTCTTTGGCGGAGATAAAGATAACGTCACCATCGCCGGCGAATCCGCGGGCAGCTCATCCGTTTCTGCCTTATGCACTTCGCCTTTGGCTTCAGGCTTATTCAAAAACGCGATCGGTGAGTCGAGTTCCCTCGTGGTGCCCAACACCCCACATACCTGGCGCAGCTTAGACAAAGCCAAGAAAACCGGTGCCGACATTATGGCGGAGTTCGGTTGCAAATCGATCGAGGAACTTCGAAAAATCCCCGCGGACAAACTGGTCCAAACCAAGTTTAGCAATAGCTCGATGACCATCGATGGCTACGCGCTCCCCAAGCATCCGTATCAGGTTTACCAGGAAGGGAAGAACAACGAGAAGGCGCTTCTTAATGGATATAACGTCATGGAAGCGGATGCCTTTGTCGTTCCCCAATACCTCTTTTCGCCCACGAACAAAAGCAACATTGCCTCGCGCTTAGAAGACGTGTTCGGTGAAGAGATCGCCAAGAAAATAGTGGAGATTTACAAGGAAAAAATAGAAAAAGATGCTTTCTCTGCATTCAATGAAATCATCTCGGTCTACTGGTTCATCCATCCGCATCATAGTTGGAGCAATATGGCTCTAGCTAGTGGCATTCCCGTCTACCGTTATCAGTTCACTAAAGAGAATGGCTACCATTCCACCT
Organism: Bacilli bacterium; assembly: GCA_017479485.1. Lineage (GTDB taxonomy): Bacteria > Bacillota_I > Bacilli_A > RFN20 > CAG-826 > Alloenteromonas. The sequence continues at coordinate 64,836 of JAFVCC010000084.1, read as the reverse complement.
ACCACGCCGGCGAGATGGTCTATTGCTATGGCAACGTGGAAAAGGCGCGCCGCAGCTACGCTTATCACCAATCCGACTACGATCTTTGCAAGACGATGATGTCCTATTGGGCAAACTTCGTCAAAACGGGCAATCCTAACGGCGGCTCGCTTCCCAATTGGCCTTCCTATGCGGGAAGCGGCGACAAAGTTATGGAACTCGGCGCCCACGTTGGCCCCTTCGAGGACGCGTATTTAAAACTTTATCCTCTCATCGACGAATTTGCTGAAGCTCAACAAAATAAAGACTAATTGTTGTCGGGAGAAAGAATGATTTCTTTCGCGTACTCGAGTTGCTTTTCCGTCACTTTGCCGCCGGAGATTAGATAGGCGACTTCATGGATCTTTTCTTCGAGCGAAAGCTCGCGGATTTTGGTCGATGTCCTCCCGCCGGACACTTCCTTACGGATAAGGATGTGGTGGTCCGAAAGCGCGGCGACCTGCGGCATATGGGTGATGGCGATCACTTGGCTCGACAAAGAAACTTCTTTGATTTTCCTCGCTACCGCGGAAGCGGCTTCCCCGCTTAACCCCGTATCGATTTCATCGAAGATAACGGTCGCGATTTTATTGGCTTTGACGAAGATGACCTTAAACGCCAGCATGATGCGTGAAGCTTCGCCGCCAGAGACTACTTTAGATAAGCTCTTTAAGCCTTCGCCGACGTTGGTTTCCACAAGGAAATCCACCTCGTCGATGCCCTGCGAGCCAAATAGGGTATCGGAATCGTCTTCTTTGGTGTCCTTGAAGACGACTTTGAAGTCCGCGGCAAGGAGCAAGTCTTCGAGGTTACGTTTAATCTCTCGCTCGATGTTTTTCGCGAGCGTTTTTCGTAGCGCGGTGAGCTCAGTGGCTTTGACATAAGTCTGATGACGCAAGGAAAGCATCTGCTGACGTTTTTCTTCGATAGCATCATCGAGACTATGGTCTTCGCCAAGGAGGGCGTGCAACTCATTGCGATAGGCGATGAGTTCGGGGATTGTTTTGCGGTATTTCCGTTTTAAGGCAGAGATGTCGCTGCTGCGCTGCTCTAAATAGTTGAGGCGCTCCGGATCGTAATCGAGGTTTTTGAAATCTTTCTTCAGCGTCGTGAAGATGTCATCAAGCTCGAAATAACGTTCGTCGATTCGGGATTGCACCTCTTGGTATTGGGGCTGGTAAGAGGCGAGCTTCGCTAGGACTTTGTTGAGCTCATAAAGACGATCGAGGAAATCCTCGCGAATGATGGAGTCTGCGTTTTGGAATAGCGAATAGACGTGGTCATAATTTCTGAGCAAGGCGATTTCCGCAGCGATTTCCGCCTCTTCGTTTTCTTGAATGTTCGCGTCATCAAGCTCCTTCAGTTGGAATAGGTAGAAGTCTTTGCTGGCTTCCACTTTAGCCTTTTGGGCGAGCAAGGATTCGTATGTGCCTTTCGCATCTTTATAAGCGGAAAGCAGGGCGATGTATTCTTCTTTGTAACGCATCGCCGCGTCGTAAGAGAAGCCATCGATAATGTCGAGGTAGTTTTCTGGATTAAGGATTTTGGCGAAATCGAATTGGTTATGGATGTCCGCGAGGTGCTTGGCGATACGGGACAGATCGGCGAGACTTAGATTCACCCCATTGGCTTTAATCGTGTTCTTGGTTTTCGAGATGGTGCGTTCGATAAGAATATCGTTATTTACGAAGGGTATCTCAAGTTTGGAAAGTAGGGCGGACAAGCGACTGGAATCCACGTGGAAGTAACCGCGGATTACTGCCTTTTCCTCGCCCGAACGGATGAGCTCGCTGGAAGCTCTCGCCCCAAGAAGTAGCGATAGTGAATCAATGACGAGGCTCTTTCCAGCGCCGGTTCCTCCGGTAAGGACGGTAAAGCCATCTTTGAACGTCACATCGACGTTTTCAAGAATCGCGAGGTTGGTGATGGAGAGCCGTGTCAACATAGCGGAGACATTATACCTTACTGCGTGAGCGTTGGCTCATTCATGCATCCGCGAATTGTGCGCCTGTGCATATGGAGGTTAAACTATGGCCATGTACCGAATCGTCTTTGTCTGCCACGGCAACATCTGCCGTTCCCCAGCCGCTGAATTCATCGCCAAGGAAGAAATCCGTAAACGAGGTCTTGAAGGAAAGGTTGAAGTCTCTTCTCGAGCCGTGTCTCACGAAGAAATTGGCAATGACATCTATCCCCCAATGAAGTCCGCATTGCGCCATGCGGAGATTCCTTTCGACGTTCATCGCGCCGCATTTTTGACGACCCAAGAGGCCTTTGAAGCAAACGTGGTCTACTACATGGACGAAGGCAACCTCATCCGCTTACGGCGTTTTTTCGGTGACCATCCCAAGCGCTTTCGCCCCATTATGGAATACAATCCCGAGTTCCTCGAAATCGAAGACCCGTGGTATAGCGGTCGCTTCGATTTGGTCGTTGCTCAGCTGAAGAAATGCATCGGTAGCATTTTCGATAACCTCCCCATATAATGTCACTTCGTTTTCAAAAATAATGGGGTTTGACGAGTATTTTTCGCTATTTATGAGCATTCTTTCGCACGCACGCGTTTGCATATGAGGTGTTTCTTTATGGCGCGACAAAGGCTAAAATAGCCTTGTCGCCTATGCCCAATGACAGCAACGCAACCCTCAATACCGGTAAAAAGAAGAAGTCCGGAGTAAAGTACGTCATCTATATCTTGATCGTCCTCATCGCCACCGGCGTCTCTTTGGCTACTTCGCTTTGGGGCGATAACTTCCATCAGGTCGTCGACGCCTTCCAAGGTACAGATTGGCGTTGGTTCTTGCTGATGCTCGGCTTGGTCGCCTTTTCTTATGTCCTTGAAGCCTTAGTTATTTTGGTGTTCTGCCGCCTCTATACACGGCAATATAAGTTCCATCAAGGACTCGCGACTTCCCTAATCGGCCAATTTTATAGCAACGTCACACCGGGCGCTTCCGGCGGCCAAGCTATGCAGGTCTATACCCTGAAATCCCAAGGCATCCAGGTATCCAACGCGGCCTCCATCATGGTGATGTCCTTCATTCTTTACCAAACGTCATTGATCGTTTTCGATATCGTGGCCTTCATCGTCGAGTGGAACACCGTCGCATCGATCAACGTCAACATCGATCAACTGAATTGGCATCTGCCGATGTGGCCGCTCATCATCATCGGTTTCTTGCTCAACTTATCCGTCATCTTCTTGCTCATCACGATGAGTTATAGCCACCGGTTCCATAACTTTATTCTTCATTACGTCATTGGATTCCTCGCGAAAATCCGCATTTTGAAGAAGCCGGATGCCGTGCGCGAATCGTTGCGCGTTCAGGTTGAAAACTTCAAGATCGAGTTAAAGCGTCTCGCGTCAAATATCCCGGTCCTCATCATCCAGCTGTTTTTCTATATCGGCATCTTGTTCGTCCGCTTTTCTGTTCCCTATTTCAGCGCCTATGCCGTCCATGCGACCGGCCCGATCTTCAACGAAGGCTTCTCGTTTGTGAACATGCTTCACGTTTGCTTCCGCACCTCCTTCCATCAGATGGTTACCGGGTTGATTCCTCTTCCGGGTTCTGCTGGCGTTTCCGAACTTTTCTATTCCTATCTTTTCGCGGATTGGTTCCAGGGCCTCGGCGTGCTCAACTCCTCCCAGATTCTCTGGCGTACCGCGACCTTCCACATCGTTCTCATCGTGACGGGATTTGTTTCCGCGTTCTATCGTTCTCGCCCCAAGGAGTCCATCCATTATGCCAACCGCAAGACCTTCGTCGATTTGCAGCTCGAAACCTTCGACGAACGTAAGCGTTCTGCGGATACGCTTTACGAAACCCGCCAGCTAAGCCGCAAAGATATCCAGCGCCGCTTGACCGAATTCCCGAGGTTCCGCGGCAAAGACGGCGATGATGACGGCGTGATTGAACCCATGCATGTGGACCGCGTCAAATCCGAACGAAAGCCACCGAAAGAAAAGAAGCCGAAGGCCTCCAAGAAAAAGAAGAATGATACTTCTTGGGAGGAGTGGGATATATGAACATCGTTTTGTTCACGGACACCTATCCGCCCGAGATCAACGGCGTCGCCACCTCGACCGCGAACCTCCGCGCGACCCTCATCGCCCACGGCCATCAGGTCATCGTCGTGACGACCAACCCTTTTGATAACGAGCTGCGTTTTGATGAAGGCGATATCATCCGCATCCCGGGATACGAGATGAAACGCTTTTATGGCTACCGCCTGACGCGGCCTTTCTCCCAAAAGGTGATGAAGCGCTTGGTTGAATTCCGCCCCGACGTCATCCATTGCCAGACCGATTTCTCGGTGGGCTTATTCGGCACCCTCGCCGCCAGACAATTACGCGTTGGCCTCGTCGATACATTCCACACGATGGTGGAAGACTACGCCTATTACGTGACCAAAGGGCACTTCGACCGATTCGCCCGCCACGCGGTGCGCGCCTTTTTCCGCGTGCGCTCGAACATGATGGCGGAATTCATCGCCCCTTCGGAGAAAATCAAAGAGTATCTCCGTTCCATCGGCATCGATATGACCGTGCCTGTCATCCCTACCGGTATTGAGTTCTCTCGCTTCTCTCCCGAACGGGAAGATCCCAAAAAGACCGCGGATTTGAAGGCGAAATTTGGAATTTCACCAAAAGAAACGGTTATCTTATCCTTAGGCAGAATCGCCAAAGAGAAGTCCATCGATGTCTTGCTTCGCGGCTACGCGACCTTCCTCCAAAAAGGCGAGCCCTTCCCCACGCGATTCGTGATTACGGGCTGGGGCCCCGCGGAGAAGGAACTCAAGGATCTCGTGGCGGAGCTAGGCATCGCGGACAAAGTGGTCTTCACGGGAAAATGCGACCCCTCGGAAACCCAGGATTATTATCGGTTAGGCGATTATTTTGTCTCCGCCTCCATCACCGAAACCCAGGGCCTCACCTTTATGGAGGCCATGGCCGCCCATTTGCCCGTCCTTGCCCGTTACGACGATAACCTCGTCGGCACCATCCAGGATGGCAAGACGGGATTCTTCTTCTATGACGAAGACGATTTCGACGGAAAGCTAAGGAAACTTCTTACCTTAGATCCCGCGAATAAAAAACGCATCATCGACGCCGCTTTAGAAGCCATCGACGTCTATTCGATGGAACGCTTCTATCAAAACATCATCGAGGTATATACACGTGTCCGAAAAAAGAACTGGTGAAATGATTACGGTGGAATCCGTCAAAGCCAAGAAGACGGGCGTTTCCGTCGATCTTTCGAACGGGGAAAAACTCGTCCTCAGCGTCGATTCCTTCACGGAATTCCATCTTTATGCCGGCAAGGAATTGACTCCGGAAGAAATAACGAAAATCATGATGTTCGCGAACCAGGACAAAGCCTATGACGCCGCGCTTCGTTTGCTTTCCCGCGATAGCTATAGTTCCATGGAGATCCAGAGGAAGCTCCTCGCCAAAGGATATGAGTATCCGGTGGTGCGCCAGGCGATCGAACGCCTTTTCGAGTCGGACTTACTCAACGATGAGCATTTCGCGCAAACTTTCGCCGAGGATGTCGCGGGGCTTCGCCTCATCGGCTATAACCGCATCGTCTATGAATTGCGCGCGAAGGGCATCTCCGAAGACATCATCAAAGGTCTTTCTTTCCCCCGCGAGGAGGAATTAAAGAAGGCCTGTGCTTATGCGACGACGCTCGATAAGCGTTATTACCGTACCCCAAAGCCGCGCCGCATTTTGAAGATCAACGCCGCGTTGCTCTCTCGCGGCTTCGATGAAGAGGTCGCCCACCAAGCCGCGACGAGCTGCATCACCGCGACCGATCCCAAGGTAGAGAAGGTCGAACTCGATAAAGCCTATTCTCTAGCTAAAGCGAAATATTCTAGAAAATATCAGGGCTATGAACTCCGCACTCGCATCTATGCCTATCTGGTGCGAAAGGGGTTCCCTTATGACGAAATACAAGCCATCATGGAGGAAGAATAATGAACATTTCAGATTTGAACGCGGGCGATCGTATCTTGGGTCAGTTCCTGCTTGCGGACGCGAAAAAAGGCGTCAAGGACAACGGAGCCAATTATTGGTCGCTCATATTGCAGGATAACACCGGCAGCCTCGACGCGAAGAAGTGGGACTATCTTCCTAACGACGAAGAGATCCTCGTCAAAGGCAACGTGATTCAAGTAGATGGCGAGGTCTTGCGTTACCGCAATGCCCTCCAAGTCAAAGTGCGCTCGGTGGAAGCGGTGGACCAAGATCACGTCGACTGGAGCCGCTTCATCGCCTGTGCGCCCATGAGCGTGGAAATCATGAAGGACAAACTGAACCTTTGCCTCGACGCGATCAAAGACCCCGACATCGCCACCCTGACCAAAGCCTACATCAACGATTTCCTTGAAGACTTCCTCTCTTATCCCGCCGCGGTGCGAAACCACCATGACTATATGGGCGGGCTCCTCTTCCATTCGTTAACGATGGCCGACCTCGCGGTCAACGTTTGCCGCGTCTATCCCGTGCTTAACCGCGACCTCGTACTCGCGGGCGTCTTGATCCATGACATCGGCAAGACCATCGAGCTCTCGGGCGTGCGCGGCACGCAGTTCACCCTCGAAGGGAAACTCCTTGGTCACATTTCCATTGGCCATGCGGAATTCCGCCGCAAGGCAAAAGAACTCGGATACTTTGCCATCGACGATATTCCCGAGGAAGAACGCGCCGCTCACGCGGACTTAGCCAAGAAGAAAGAAGTCGCGGTTTTGCTCGAGCACATCATTCTTTCCCACCATACCAAACCGGAGTTTGGTTCGCCGGTGATGCCTGCGACCCGCGAAGCCCTCGCGGTGGCGATGGTGGACGACCTCGACGCGAAGATGAATATCCTCGATAAGGCGTACCGCCCCATCGATGCCGGAACCTCGACCGCCAGGCTCTTCAATATGGACGACCGTTATTTCTATAAACCTTTATATATCCAAGAAGGCGGCGATCCAGGACTTAGTTTACAAGACCTCGCCGACGACCTGAAATAAGAAGGCTCCCGCAAAACCAAATTGACGTTGGTTTTGCGGGCTTTTTCTATCTTTTTTTCTTCCTCTTCGATGCCTTTAAATCTCTTTTATCCGGCAAAGAAAAAGACCCGAATCTGAGAAACCTCATTTTCGGGCCTTCTAGGCGTTATTTCATCGCGTCCCCGATTTCCTTAGCCAAGACCGGCAAATTCATCTTAGAGGTGTCTTGTGAGGCCATTTCGAGGCGGAATCCGCCTTCACCGCCGATGTAGCGCGGAATTACGTGCACGTGGAAGTGCATGACGGTCTGCCCGGCCGCCTCGCCGCAGTTGGCAAGGATGTTGACGCCCTTCGCGCCGAGGATGGAAACTTCAGCCTGGCCGATGCGCTGGGCGATCAGCATGACTTTCGTGAGAGTTTCCTTCGGGCAATCAAGAAGCGATTCGTAATGCTTCTTGGGCATGACCAAGGTATGGCCGCGGGTGGTTTGGGAGATGTCGAGGATGGCAAGGACGTCGTCGTCTTCATAGACGCGCGTGCTCGGAATATCCCCGTCAATGATTTTGCAGAAGATGTCTTTCATAGAACTTCCTTTCGATCGATAAAAAGGGCAGGCATTTGGCCCGCCCTTATTATAGAACGTTTAATTAATCGAAGAGGTCCGGGAAGTTGCTCTCGAAGTAATCGTAGACGTCCTGGTCGTGATACTTGAGGTTCGCGGCTTCAAGCACTTTCTGTCTCGCGGCCTTCACATAGGAGTCACCGGTGCCGATCATGCCCGCGATGCGGAGAACGATCTGGTCCTGGCTATCCTTGCCCTCGCGGAGCCCTTTGCTCGCGAGATAGTCGTAGGAAGAGGTGGCGTTGTCGCCGGTGGCGAGCTTCGGCTTCTTGATGGCCTCATCCACGCGGACGATGGTCCAAGAGGTGGAGGAGGAATCGTAGATCAAGTAGGGGTGCTCGGTGTTGCCGTAGGTCTCCGGGGTGAGGTAGTAGGCGCCTTTGACGTACATGCCATTGTCGCCAACTTTGTTCTCATCCACGATCGCCTTTCCGTCTTCGCCAATACGGAAGTTGGCGTCAACTTCGTTCGCGGTCTTAATGGAGAAGAGGCGGGTGCGGAGGTCGCTCGACATATCGCCGATGGAGCTAGCGGAGGAGACGTACCAGCCTTGGGTGGAGCTATTCTTCGCAAAGATTTCACGCTCCTTCAAGACGAGGCCGGTCTCCTTGGTGTAGGCGCCAGAACCGGTGAAGTCGGTGCTGGTGGTGTTCTCCCAGCGCACGTCGGAGATCTTCTTGTAGTCGTCGTAGATCTTGCCGAGGGTGGTGATGGGATAGTAAGTGACATCGGGGGTAGCCGGGTCGCCGTCGGGGTCGATCGTGCTGCTGACCCAGTCGGCTTCTGCGTAGAGTTTCTTGGCAATCTGGGCTTCGGCGGTGGTGCCATCCACGTCGATGAGTCCGTCGTAGAGCCTGGAGAGGAAGCGGAAGTCACGGAAGGAAGCAAGTTCTTCTTCGGTGACATCGATGCCGAGGTTGGTTTTGATGTCTTCCTTGCTGGACTCCAAGATATGCTGGGCATACTTGAAGATGAGGTTACGCGTGGCGTCGGCCGCTTCGGAGATGTTCTTCAAGCTGATGGTCTGAACCTTGCGGGCTTGCGAACGGCCAAGGGCGGAATAGTTGTTCTCGATGAGGTAACGCTCGACGAGCACCTTGCGGTAGATGTCAGGGAGGATGGAGCGTTCGATGTAGTCTTGGTAGACGTCGAGGTAGCTCTTGGTCGCGCTGCCGAAGAATACGGGAACGGCGTCCTTGTCATTAAGGCCATCGAGTTGGGTGAGGTGCGGGTTGTCCTCAAGTTCCACTCCATATTCGTCATCGAGGCGATAGAGGGAAGCTTTTTGGGCATCGTAGAACTTCTTTTCGGAGAAGAAGTAACGGACTTGATAGGTGGAGTTGCTGACGTTGCCCCAGAGGGATTCGTGGATGGCGTCGAGGATGTGCTGATAGAAGTCCTTGACGTTGCGGATTTCGGCCGCTTCGTCACGGGTTCCATCCGCCTTCTTCACTTGGAAGCGGGCATTGCCATTGACGAAGTCCTTGATCGAGGCGTCGTCTTTGACGATGGAACGGAGGCCTTTGGTGACGAGTTCGCCGTTCTTGACGTCATAGAATTCGCCATAGTAGGACTTGGCGAGGCGCAAGAGCAACGAATCGAGGACCTTGGAAGCGGTGGTGGAGTTGTTGGGAACAACCTTTTCGAAGAGGTCTTGGATGACGTTGTGGGGGAGGTCCTCCGTGACGTCGATGATCTTTTCGTTCTGATCGGACTCCTTAAGGGCGAAGCTAACGGTATCGCAAGAAGCGAGGCCGAAGACGCCAAGAAGGGCGGTCAAAGCTAATACTTTCAGGTTATTTCGCATAGCAGGCACCTCCGTTTTTCCAGATGTCAGCCCAAGTGGCGCTGTCCTTGTTGGAGCTGGCTTTGTTGTAACCGATGGCGCAGGTCTCGGAGATGAGGCGTTGCGTGCCTTCGGCGTTACGTTCACGGGCCTGGTCTTGGGCAGTGAGGTATTCAATGTAAGTGGCCCAGGTCTTGTCGAAGCTTTCGGAAGCGTCGATGACGCTCTTATCGCGCTTGCTACGGATCCAAGATTCGATGAGGTTCTTGGCCGAGGTGGCGATGGCGTTGGACTTGAAATTGATGTTGCCGCGCTCGACGAGCTGCTGGAACATGAAGGTATCCTTGTTGGAGTTGTAACCTTTGATCTTGTCCCTCAGGGTCTTCGCGTTGGCGCTATAGGTGTTGTCCGGGGCGTGGAGTTGGTTGACGTAGGTCGTCTTCTCTTTGATGTTGCTCTCGCTATCAGTATAGGTCGGGAAGGCAGCTTCCTTCGGGGTGTGGATGGTGTAGAACTCAGAGAGGGAGTTGACGTTGTCGCTGTTCTTCTTCTCGTTGTACTCTGTCTCGGTGATCATCGTGGAGCTGTACTGCTTCGTCGCGTCGATGCGGACGTACTGCTCGAGCGCAGAACGGTCGATGACCATGAAGTGAATGCCTTCATAAGAACCGGAAGAACCGCCACGGACGACCAAGATGACTTGGCCTTTTTCGGTGGTAAGGACCTTTTGTCCGCCGAGAGCCTCAACCTCTTGGAAGCCAGGGAGAGCTTCATATTCGGCTTTGGCCACACCGGCGAAGTTTTCGGTGGTGTAGTTGTCGCCCGAGATGTTGTCGATGGTGGAATCGTTGTAAGGAATCTCGTTGGGGACGATGACGGCCACCTTATGGTCGTTGAAGTATTTATTAAAGAGGATATTACGCGGGTAGAAGGTCGCGGAGTTGCCGTTGACGTCCCAGCTCATGAGCTTGTCGGTGCCATCGACTTTGAATTCGTTCTTGGCGACATCCTCTTTGGCAAGAGCCACCGCCGCGCCATAGGGAATGGTGCGGATATTGGCGCCAGCGCCAGTGCCGGTGAAGTAATTCTTGAGGTAGTGCTCGCCTTCTGCGAGTTCGGCCTTTTCTTCAGCGGTCTGGGCGAGCGAACGGTCGGTGTAGGTCGCGTCTTCAGAGAATTTGATCTTGCTGGTCAACGCGTATTCCTTCTGCGAGTTGGCGTGAAGGGTCTTCTTCGCGGCATAGGCGTTCTTGGTCTCGTCGGTGTTGATCTGGTTGTAGATCGCCTCGTAGGCGTAGATGCCGAACTTGAACTCATTGATGAAGGAGTCCGCTTGGTCGCGGTCCATGACATCGAGCTGGCCGTATTTCTCGGCGGAACCGGTGTCTTCGGAGTTCTGCTTCGCGATCATGCCAAAGGTGGTACGGGTCGCAGATGCGGTAGCGGGGTCGTCGAGCTTGGCGCCAGCGAGAAGCTCGATGACCTGACCGAGCTTGCGGGATTCCGATTCGGAAATGGTGGCTTGGGCGTGCTCGCCGTTGGTGGCGCTGCCAAGTTTCACCAAAATATGGGAGATGGTGTAGGGCATCTGTTCGACGAGATAGCCGTCGGAGCCGGCGCCGTAGACGTCGGATTTCTTGAATTCCTCGACGGTGCCGTCGCGCATGCTCTCGATCTTTTCATCGGTCTGGAAGTCATCTTCAAAACGCTTTTTCTCGCGTTCATAGAGTTTGGCTTCATAGAGCTCTTGGACGTTCTCAACATTGTTGCTCGAAAGCAATTTGGAGAATTCTTCGGCGTAGGTGGTGCCGTTGCTGTTCGCGTTCTTGTAGGCCTGGTCTTTGATGTCTTGGACATCCTTTTCCGCCTGACCTTTAAGCGTCGCAAGGGCTTGTTGACCGTTGCCGGACTGGTAGTACTTTCGAATCAAGACTTCGTAGATGCTATCGAAGTCCGTGCTGGCGACGCTGCTCGAGTACTGCTCGCCGAAAAGCTCTTCGGCGGTGAACTGTACTTGTTTCCCCTGAGCGTCCGTATATTCCAGCACAACGCCATCGGCGTAGGTTACCTCGTTGCAGGCGGCGAGAGCGCCGATGCTGAGAAGCGATGTTACCAAGCCGAGGGTGAGTTTACTTTTTTTCATACGTGACTCGTTCCTCCTTACGTAACTGAAACGTAGCGGGTAAATCATATACTTTAACAATTATTGTTACAACAGAATTCCGCGCCCAAAATTTCCATCTCTTGAGAAGGAGGCGCTTCTTGGCTCAAAAATCCGACCAAAGATAAATCTTTGTACACGAATTTATCATATTGTTTGGCAAGCGGAAGGGCGAATGATTAGAATTATGGCCGCACTAGGAGGAGATGCTATGGCCACCTTGCACATTGAAAACCTGCACGTCAAAGTCGGCGGCAAAGAGATTCTTAAAGGCGTGACGCTCGACGTCCAGGAGGGACGCACCACCGCGCTTGTGGGCCCTAACGGCCACGGAAAATCCACGCTGCTGCTCTCGTTAATGGGCCATCCCAACTATGAAGTCACCGAGGGAAAGGTGTTCCTCGATGACGTGGACGTCTTGGCTTTAAGCGTCGACCAGCGCTCCAAACTGGGCCTTTTCTTGGCCATGCAGTATCCTTCTGAGATTCCTGGCGTCAATTCGGCGGATTTCCTCAAGGCGGCGATGAACGTCCGCCGCGACAAGCCGATGTCGCTATTCCAGTTTTATTCCAAGATGCAGACCGCCTACAAAGAGATGGGCATTCCCTTTGAGATGTCCACCCGCAATCTCAACGAAGGATTCTCCGGCGGCGAAAAGAAGCGCAACGAAATCCTTCAGCTCAAATTGCTCGAACCGCGCTTAGCCATGTTGGATGAAATCGATTCGGGCTTAGACGTCGACGCTCTCCAAGTGGTTTCCGCCGCCATCCGCGATGAGCAGAAGAAGGGCAGAGGATTCTTGGTCGTCTCCCACTATGCGAGACTTTATGACCTCATCTCGCCCGATGATGTCGCGGTGATGGTCAATGGCCGCATCGCCGTTACGGGCGGGCCGGAACTCATCAAGAAGATCGACACCCAAGGCTACGAATGGATCAAGACGGAACTCGGCATCCCCGTCGAGAAGGAAGATGCTCTCATCTCCATTGGAACCTGCGCCACTCGGGAGGCCATCGGCAAATAATCATGCTTACTTTGGTTGACGAAAATATCAAAGATTTAGACCTCGTCGTTGGAGAAGGCGAAACGTGCATGCTACGTTTGGCGAGCTTCACGGTTTTTCCGAGTGCAAATATTCGCGTTAAAGTGAAAAAAGGTGGCACTTTTGACGGTGCTTTTGCTGATTTTTCCAGAGGTAACGGCCGTTTTTCCCTCGTGGTTGAACTCCTTGGCGAAGGCGCGAATGCCAGCTGGCATTATGCCGGTATTGGCAATGGTGATTCCAATAAGACCATTGACACTTCAGCCGAGCATTTATCCCCCCTTACCAAGGCAGATATTGCCCAATATGGAATCGCCATGGAACAAAGCCGTATGACCTTCATCGGTACCAGCCATATTCACGAGCATATGGCCCGCTCCTCCACCTCTCAAAAAGAAAAAGTGATCGTCTTCGATAAAGGTGCCGTCGGCAAGTGCTCGCCGATTCTTCGCATCGATGAAAATGATGTCGAAGCCTCTCATTCCGCAATCGTGGGAAAACTATCGGATGAGCATCTTTTCTACATGCTTTCTCGTGGCATTGACCTTCCTACCGCGAAACGGTTATTGACTCTCGGCTATCTGAAGCCGGTTCTCGCCCATTATGATGGAGAACTCGGCGAGCGCATCAAAGAATGCATCGAAGGGGGCTTTTGATATGTTCGACGTGTCCAAAGTCCGCGATGATTTCCCCATGCTTCGTTCGGGGAAGAAGATGCAGGGCCACCCCCTCGTCTACCTTGATAATGCCTCGACGACCTTTAAGCCGGATTGCGTCATCGACGCGATGAACCGTTATTACCAAGACGAAACATCCAATTCCCATCGCGGCGATTACGATTTATGCTTCGCGGCGGATAAACATATCGAAGGCGCGCGGCGCACCCTCGCTTCCTTTCTTGGAGCGGAGGAAAACGAAATAGTTTTCACCAGCGGCGCGACCGACGGCATGAACCTTGTCGCCTATGGCTATGGTCTGAAATTCCTAAAACCTGGGGACGAGATTGTATTAAGCCACGCCGAACATGCTTCCACCATGCTTCCTTGGTTCCGCATCGCAGAGCTTACGGGGGCAAAAGTCGTCTTTATTCCTTTGAAAGATAAGCAGATTACTGTTGAAGCTCTATCTTCCGTTTTATCGGAGCGTACCAAAATTGTTTCTTTTGCCCACGTGGGGAACGTCCTTGGATACGTCGCTCCCATTAAGGAAATAGCGAAACTAGTCCATGAGCATCATGCGTTGCTCGTCGTCGATGGCGCTCAATCGGTACCCCATATGAAGATTGACGTCAAGGACCTCGATTGCGACTTCCTTTCCTTCTCTGGCCATAAACTTTGCGGTCCTACGGGCACGGGTGTGCTTTACGGAAAATACGCTTTGCTTGACGCGATGGACCCGTTTGAAACCGGCGGCGGCATGAACGTGAAGTTCTTCCCTGACGCCACTGCGACCTTCCTTCCACCCCCGATGAAATTCGAGGCGGGGACACTCAATATCGCGGGCATCTATGGCTTAGAGGCTGCAGTGAATTATCTGCTTTCCATCGGCATGGAAAACATCGAGGCCCATGAACGCGACCTTAAGAAATATGCGGTGGAACGCCTGGAAAAAACAGGCAAGGTTACCCTTTATAATGCGGATGCCCCCACGGGAATTGTGACGTTTAACGTCGATGGCGTCTTCGCCCAAGACGAGGCGACGCTGCTCAATTCCAAAGGCATCGCCTGCCGCTCGGGGCAACACTGCGCGAAGATGCTGCCCGAAGACTTAGGAACCGTCGCCACCGTGCGCGCTTCCTTCTATCTCTATACGACGCGCGAAGATATCGACGCCCTCGTCGACGCCATTGAACAAGGAGGAGATTTTCTCGATGCCTACTTTTGAGTTAACTCCCGCGATGATGCGGGAAATCATCATGGATCATTATAGTTCCCCTCGTCACAAGATAAGTCCCGATGGCGAAGGATATTTTTCCACCCACTCTTCCTCCGTCAACTGCATCGATGACATCGATGTCTACTTGAAGTTTGATGGCGAAGGCAAGGTCGAGGATGCGTGCTGGAACGGCACCGCCTGCGCGATTTCCACCGCTTCAAGTGATATCATCTGCGATCTCGTTTTGGGCAAAACCGAAGAAGAAGCCCATTACCTCATCGATCAGTACCACAAAATGATGCGTGAGGAGCCCTATGATTCCTCGGTTTTGGAAGAAGCCCTCGCCTTCATGAACACCGGCAAGCAAGCCGCGCGCATCCACTGCGCGACCATCGGCTGGGATGCCATAGAACAGCTACTAAAGGAGCATCACCATGAGTGATAAGACGTTCGAAGAAGAATACGCCTATGGCTTCAAGGACGAGGACGTCTCCATTTTCAACACGGGCGTCGGCTTAAACGAAGACGTCGTCCGCGAGATCTCGAAAAGCAAAGGCGAGCCGGAGTGGATGCTCGAATTCCGTCTCAAAGCCTATCGCGCTTTCACCAAGATGCCCGATCCTTCCTTCGGTCCGAAACTCAATATGGATTATGGTACCTACACGTACTTCACCCGCGTTTCGGATAAGGAATCCAATAAATGGGAAGACGTTCCCGAAACGGTGAAAGAGACCTTCCAAAAGCTTGGCATTCCCGAAGCGGAGCAAAAATTCCTTTCCGGCGCCTCCACCCAATATGAGTCCGAGGTCGTCTACCATAACATGCTAGAAGAAGTGAAGGAGAAGGGCGTTATCTTCCTTTCCACCGATATGGGACTTAAGATGTTCCCGGAAATCTTCAAAAAATATTTCGGCACCGTTATCCCGATCGCCGACTCGAAATTCTCTGCCCTTAACGGCGCCTGTTGGAGCGGCGGCTCGTTCATCTATGTCCCCAAAGGCGTCAAATTGGAGAAGCCTTTGCAGAGTTATTTCCGTATCAACAACGAAAAGACCGGCCAATTTGAGCGCACCCTCATCATCGCGGACGAAGGCGCGGACATCCATTACGTGGAAGGCTGCACCGCCCCGACCTATTCCAAAGATTCCCTCCACGTCGGCGTGGTGGAAATCGTCGTCTGCAAAGGGGCGCACGTCCGTTATACGACCATCCAAAACTGGTCCACGAACATTTTGAATCTCGTTACCCAGCGCGCGAATGTCGATGAGGACGGCTTCATGGAGTGGGTCGATGGCAATATCGGCTCGATGACCACGATGAAGTACCCGGCCTGCGTTTTAAAAGGCGACCGAGCCCGCGGATCGACCATCACCATCGCCGTCGGCAACAAAGGCCAATTCCAAGATTCTGGCGCGAGGATGATTCATCTGGGCAAGAACACCTCTTCGTCCATCATTTCCAAATCCGTCGTCCATAATGGCGGCGTGGCCAATTTCCGTGGCACCGTTCGCATGGGCAAAGATGCGACGGGTTCACGTTCGCACGTTGAATGTGATACCTTGCTCCTCGACAATATCTCCAAATCCGACACCATTCCGAAGAACGAAATCTTCAACGAAGAATCCTATATTGAGCATGAGGCGACCGTCTCCAAGATCAACGAGGAGCAGCTTTTCTACCTCATGTCGCGCGGATTAAATGAAAAAGAGGCCACCCAAATGATCGTCATGGGTTTCATCGAACCCTTTGCCAAGGAACTCCCGATGGAATACGCGGTCGAGCTCAACCAGCTCATCAAGATGGACATGACGGGGTCGGTAGGATAAAGGATGCGCGACTACGATGTCATCGTCATCGGCGGCGGCCATGCCGGCGCTGAAGCGAGCCATGCGACGTCTCAGCTGGGGCTCAGCACTCTTTTGGTGACCCTGAGCATCGAAAAAATCGCGAACATGCCCTGCAATCCCCATATCGGCGGTTCCGCGAAAGGGGTGGTTGTGCGCGAAGTCGACGCCCTCGGCGGCATCATGGGCATCGCCGCGGATGAGCGCCCCCTCCAAATCAAGATGCTCAATACCGGCAAAGGCCCTGCGGTCCAATGCCTTCGTTCCCAGCAAGACAAAGTGCTCTATCCTCGAGCGATTCTATCCTTGCTTAAAAAGAGTAAGCATTTAGATATCGTTGAAGATGAAGCGGTAGATCTTTGCGTAGATCAAGGCGTCATTTGCGGTGTTATTTTGAAAAAGAACGGGCTTTTGCGTGCGAAATCGGTCATTCTTTGCAACGGAACTTACCTTAATGCCCGCGTCTATACGGGCTCAGAAGGAAAAGATGAGGGCCCCGATGGGGAGCCTGCCTCTTTGCAACTGACCGGCGCCTTACACCGCCTTGGCGTCGCGACGTGGAGGCTAAAAACCGGAACGCCCCCTCGACTTAAGAAGTCGACCATTGATTTTTCCTGCGCCTCGATTGAGCCTGGGATGGATGGAGAACTCGCCTTCTCCTATGCGACCGATGTCTTTACTCCGTTAGAAAAGCAATTGCCTTGCTACCTTATTTATACGAGCGATGAGACCCTTTCCATCATCCGCGAGCACCTCGATGATTCCGCCCTGTTTAATGGCGTCATCAATTCCACGGGCCCCCGTTATTGCCCGAGCATCGAATCCAAAGTGGTGCGCTTTGCGGATAAACCGCGTCACCAGCTTTTCTTAGAGCCCGAATACCTCGAAGGTGAGTCCTTCTATCTCCAAGGCTTCTCGACGGCCATGCCCAAAGAAGTGCAGGAAAAAATGGTCCATTCTTTGCCGGGGCTCGAGCATGCGGAAATTCTTAAATACGCATATCAGATTGAATATGACGCGGTGCGTCCGGAAGAATTCGATTCGACCTTGATGGTCAAACGCATCCCCGGCTTATATATCGCTGGACAGATCTGCGGCACCTCAGGTTATGAGGAAGCGGCAGGCCTGGGTTTATTAGCGGGCATTAATGCCGCGCGGCGAATCCAGGGCAAAAGCAAGATTATCTTGAAGCGTCACGAATCCTATATCGGCGTCATGATCGATGACCTCGTGACCAAAGGAACGGACGAGCCATACCGCTTGCTCTCTTCCCGCGCCGAATACCGTTTATTGCTTCGTCACGATAACGCAGATGAGCGTTTATCCGAACTCGGCCATGAAATCGGTTTGCTTAGCGAAGAACGTTACGCCCGTTTCAAGGCCAAACAACGTGCGATCGCTAGGGCAATCGAGTTCTTGGAAAAGACCATCGTCTCCAATAAGGAGGGGCTTAAAGAGGCTTTTGCATCTCGTGGCGTCCCATATGAGAACAAAGGATTTAAGGGCATCGAGCTTTTAAAGCGTCCGGAATTCCATTACGTGGATCTTTTGCCGTTGATGGATGGCCTTGAGGATTTTGGCCTCAACGAAGACGCGATTTTATCCCTTGAGACCAAAGTGAAGTTCGAAGGCTATATCGTGAAGCAGAAGAAGGACGCGGAGAATCTCTTAAAGCAGGAAAGTATTCTCCTCCCCGCCGATCTCGACTATTTGCATATGGATGGCTTGCGCTTAGAGGCCAGGCAAAAACTCGATGCCGTACGACCCGTATCCATCGGGCAAGCCAGTCGCATCAGCGGTGTTAATCCCGCCGATGTTTCGGTATTATTGTTGACGCTACGGAAAAGGAACCTGATATGACCTACGAAGAACTAGTGGAATACTGCAAAGGATTTGGCCTTGTTCTGGATGAACGGGTCATTTCTGGCCTTCGTAAATACTGTGCGTTGCTCCAAGAATGGAACCAGAAGATGAACCTCACCTCCATCGTTGAGGAGGGACAGGTGATCGAAAAGCATTTCCTCGATTCGCTTCTGGTCGCCAAGTCTTATCGCTTTGACGGGCGGAAAGTGGCGGACGTGGGCAGCGGTGCCGGCTTCCCTGGCGCCGTGATCGCTTTAGCGTTCCCCAAAGCCAAAGTCACCCTCATCGACGCGACGAAAAAGAAATTCGCGTTCCTCGAAACCTTAAAGAAAGAACTGCAACTCGATAATCTTTCTTTCCTTTGCGGCAGGGTAGAGGAACTAACCGCCTACCGCGAGTCCTTCGATGCGGTCATTAGCCGTGGCTTCGCCTCGTTACGGGTATTCGCCGAAGTGGGGACTCCGCTCCTCTATGTCACGGGCACCCTCATCGCAATGAAGGGGAGAAGCGCCGAAGAAGAACTCGAAGATGCGGCCAACATCATCGCCAAATTGCATCTGAGGCTACGCTCTACCGAAGAAGGAGAACTCCCTTCCGGAGATAAACGCATCAACTATTTCTTTGCTAAAGACGACCATACGTCCAAGAAATATCCGCGCCGCTGGGATGAAATCCAGCGCGTCAAAATCTAAAATTCGTGAAACAAAAACCGTTTCACGGGGAGTATCATCATTTTATGTCACGCATCATCGCCATCGCCAACCAAAAAGGAGGGGTCGGGAAAACCACGACCGCCATCAATCTTTCCTCCGCCTTAGCCCACTTTAAGCGCAAGGTGCTTTTGGTCGACATGGACCCGCAAGGCAATGCGGGGCGCGGCCTTGGCGTGGATATTACTCTCCTAAAGAAAACGGTCTATGAATGCCTCGCGGAATCGCTCTCCTGTGAAGAAGCAATTTGCCGCTCTAGCGTGGAGGGGCTCGATATTCTCCCCTCCAACCTCCGCCTTGCATCGTTAGAAGCGTCGATGTATCGCACCCCGGTGGAAGAACCATTCGCGTTGCTTGGCAAAGCGCTCTCCTCCGTGCGGGAGAAATACGACTACATCGTCATCGATTGCCCGCCTTCTTTGGGCCTACTTTCCATCAATGCTCTCACCTGCGCGGATTCCGTGCTCATTCCAGTCCAGTGCGAATATTTCGCCATGGAGGCGCTCGCGGCGATCCTCTCCTCTATCTCCAACGTTCAAAACCAGTGGAACCCTGGGTTAAAAATCGAAGGTTTCCTGCTCACGATGTATGATGCCCGAACCGCATTAGGAACCGAAATCGCCAGCGAAGTCCGGCGCCTTTTCAAAGAGAACACCTTCCTGGTTTCCATCCCGCGTAACCAATCCGTCTCGGAGTCTCAGGCGAAGCAGATGCCCGTGACCTCATTCCGTCCCACCAGCCAAGGGTCCATCGCCTATTTCGGTTTGGCCCGCGAGGTCATCGACCATGAAGAAAGGTAAAAGCAAAATCCTTTCTTCGTCTTTAAGCGAACTGGTTTCGAAGTTTTCGCAACAGAACATCATCGCCGAAATCGAGAAGCGTTACCAAAGCGCACCGGCGAAGCTTTTGCCGACCGCGATGATCGATGACTGCGCCTACATATCCCGCGTGAAGCTCACGGAGGAAACGCAGGACTATTTTGCTTCCAGGCTGAAGGAAAAAGGCTTCTATAACCCGCTCGTCGTGCGCACGAAAGAAGACGGCCGTTACGAAATCATCCTTGGCCGTAAACGCTTCTTCGGCGCCAAAAGGGCGGGCATGCTTTCTCTTCCGTGCACGTTTGCCGAGGTCGAAGACGAAGAAATGCTCCTGATGCTTCTCGCCGATACCCGCGACCAGCGTGAAGGAAACGTGATTGAAATGGCGTTAGTTTGCCAGGCTTTGCAGCAAAATTTCGGCTATACCCAGCAAACCCTCGCTGAACTTTCTCACCAATCGCGTTGCCAAATTTCCAACATCTCCCGCATGCTGAAGCTCCCCGATGAACTACTTGAGGCCATATGCCTTGGCAAAATGAGCTATGGCCATGGCCGCGCCCTCGCGGTGCTTGAGCCCTCGGAAGCGGAAGAAGTGGGGAAACGCGTGCTTCGCGAAGGGCTTTCGGTGCGCGAGACCGAAGCGCTCGCCCAATCGCTTCGCGGCCAAACGAGCCCTGCCCGTCCCTATCAGGTGCAAATCCACGACAACCAAATGATTCTCACCTTTTCTAATGCGGACGAGCTAGAACGCTTCAAAAAGGCGAAGAAAATCTAAATGGATGGGTTTTTGCGACGATATTTGCCCCTTTTGCCTCTTTACCTAATAAGCGAACGTCCTATAATGAACGCATATTCAGGGCGGCGTGTAATTCGTCGACTGGCGGTATAGCCCGCGAGCTCACCCGAGCATGATCTGGTGCGATTCCAGAGCCAACGGTAAAGTCCGGAGGAAAGAAGTTTCTGCGCTTATTTCTCGCCCCTGAAGGAAGGGGTTCTTTTTATGGACGTGATTCAATTGTTGGCTTTGGGGATGTTCTTGCTCTTAGTGGCGTTTACGGGGAAAGTCTACGCCGCGAGCAATCCCATCCGTTCCTACTCGCCGGTGAAGCTCATCGCCCGCGTCGCCATCTTCGGCGCAATGTCCGCGATTTTATACCTGGTTCCTATCTTTAAGCTGAAGCTACCGTTTTTCCCGAGTTTCCTCGAGCTCCACTTCGACGAGGTGCCGGCTTTTATTGCGGGCTTTGCCTATGGGCCGGTGACGGGCATCTTGGTCATCGTCATCAAGACGGCGATGAAGTTCCTCATCTATGGCGTGCCTGAGACGCTTGGAGTAGGGGAGCTTACCGACCTAATTCTTTCTTCCGTCTATGTCTTGATTGCCTGCATGATCTATAAGAAGAAGCGCAACCTCAAAGGCGTGGCCATTGGCTTTGCCATCGCCACCGCCGTGCAGGTGTTCGTCGCGATGGTCCTCAACGTCTACGTGATGATTCCTTTCTACGCGAACGTGATGGGCTATCCGCTTCCCGCCTTGCTCTCGATGATGCAAAAAGCGGTGCCCGCGATTACCGATACGGGCTGGAGCTACGCCTTTTTCGCCGTGCTGCCGTTTAATTTGCTCAAAGACGCCATCGTGATTATCTTGACCTTCTTGCTCTACCGCTCGCTCCATGTCTTCCTGCGCTTCGAGGGAAAAGGCAAGAAGAAGCGGCTTTAAAGGATAAGAAAAAGGCCGGTGGTCCCGGCCTTATGAGAGGTTGCTTCGCTTATTCAGCAGTGATGGCACCAACAGGGCAGTTGGCAACCGCATCCTCGATGGACGCATCGTCGCCATCAGCGATGACTTCGGCTTTGCCATCATCACCGAACGCATAGATTTCGGGATGGGTTCCGACGCAAAGGCCACAGCCGATGCAGACGTCCTTGTCGATTTTGGAATTGGGCATGGGATATACCTCCGATAACGAAACCATTATAGAAAGTTGGCCTTTCTTTTACAACAAGCCCTTCCCTTTTGGCCCTGCTACATGGCCGTTATCCGGGGTAATGGAAATGAAAACGGTTGCAAAAGTCCATTTTTCGTTCCCTTTCGGTACACATTTCGAAGAAACTCATTGATAATTGAAGCCATGGAAACCCGGATGGAACGCTACGCGAAATACCGCGAGTCGATCAAGCGGATGGCTCCTGAAGAATTCGAGCCGCGCAAGATTGACTCTTCTGCCGAAGCGGCGGTGAAAGACGCCACTTTGCCCGACCTCTCCTTTTCTTATGATGCTGCGCTTCAAGAAGAGGGAGGCCACAACCGCACGGGACCTTATTCCTTATATTTAAAAAGGCGCAAGCGCTGGTTACTCATCAAAGCCATTTGCTTGCTCGTTGTCGCCGCCATATTCGTCGTGTGGTGGTTCTTGCTTCAAGGGAGGAAATAACATGGACAAGCACATTTCCGTTGCCATCGATGGTCCTGCTGCCGCAGGAAAATCCACGGTCGCCAAGCGCGTTGCCAAGATTTTGAATTTCACTTACATCGATACCGGCGCGATGTACCGCGCATTCACCTGGGCGGTCATGGAAAAAGGACTCGATCCGCAGGATGAGAAAGCCTCTTGCTCCATCATTCCCGAAGTGAGCATCGATATGTTTGAAGATGGGACGGTCGTCTGCAACGGCGTCGACGTGACCCGCGCCATCCGCGAGCCCCGCGTCTCTTCTAACGTCAGCTACATCGCTTCCTATAAGGACATCCGTCTTGCCATGGTCGATTTGCAGCGCGCCATGGCCGCATCCAAATCGGTGGTCATGGATGGGCGCGATATCGGCACCTATGTCTTGCCAAATGCGGAAGTGAAAATCTTTCAGATTGCCTCGGTCGAATGCCGCGCCAAACGCCGCTATGACGAAAACGTCAGCAAAGGCATCCCAACTTCCTTCGAGGATGTCGTCGCCGACGTGGAAAAACGCGACTACATCGACTCTCACCGCGCCTTCGCTCCTTTAAAGCCAGCTGAGGATTCGGTGGAATTAGATACGTCGCCGCTGAATATCGAAGAAGTGGTGGATGCCATTTTGGCCATCATCCACGAGAAGACGGGAATCGAGATTCCATGCCACTAGGTCTTGTTGCTCTTGTGGGAGCGCCGAACGTCGGCAAATCCACCTTATTCAACCGCATGCTGGGGAAGCGCCTCTCCATCGTAGAGGATAGCCCCGGCATCACCCGCGACCGCCTCTATGGCACGGCGGAATGGCTCACCCGCAAATTCCGTCTCGTCGATACCGGCGGCATCGAAATCAAAAAAGCCCCGTTCCAAGAGGAAATCCGCGCCCAAGCGACCATCGCGATCGAAGAAGCGGATGTCATCGTCTTCGTTGTCGACGGCAAAGTCGGCGTCACCAGCGACGACATGGAAGTCGCCAAAATCCTCTACCGCAGCGACAAACCCGTGTTGCTCGCGGTCAATAAAATCGATAACGCCGACCTCCTCGCCGAGGCGACGGAATTCTATTCCCTCGGCTTAGGCGACCCCATCCCGTGCTCAGGGTCTCACGGCATCGGCGTGGGCGATCTTCTCGATAAGATCGTCTCCTTATTGCCTACGGAGGAAGAAGATGACCTTGAAGGCGCGATTGCATTTAGCTTCATCGGCCGTCCAAATGTCGGCAAGTCTTCGCTCACCAACCGCCTTTTAGGTGAGACACGCGTCATCGTCAAAGATCTCGCGGGCACCACCCGCGACTCCATCGACACACCGTTTGAAAAAGACGGGGTCCGCTACGTTGCCATTGATACGGCGGGACTGGTCAAAAAAGGACGCATCTATGAAGCGGTAGATAAATATGCCGCCCTCCGCGCCCTCGCGGCCATCGACCGCAGCCAAGTCGCGGTGCTCGTCATCGACGCTTCTACCGGCGTCATCGACCAAGACCGCCACGTCTGCGGCTATGCCCTGGACGCCCATAAAGGCATCGTGGTGGTCGTCAATAAATGGGACCTTGCCCCGAAAGGGCTTCAGCAGCAAGACTTCGAAGAGGAACTGCGGAAGCGCTTCAAGTTCATCGACTACGCCCAAGTCATCTTCGTCTCTGCCCAAACCGGCAGGGGTGTGGAGAAGATTCTTCCCGCGGTGAAGCAGGCCTATGAATCTTGCTCGCGTCGGGTGAGCACGTCCATCCTCAACCAGATCATCCAAGACGCACAAGCGATGAATCCGACTCCGGAATTCAACCACGGCCGACTCAAAATTCTCTATGCGTCGCAGGTGTCCACCTTCCCGCCGACCTTCGTCATGTTCTGCAACGATCCTTCCTTCGCGCACTTCTCCTACACGCGATATTTGGAAAATCAGCTGCGTAACAGTTTCGACTACAGCGGTTCGCCGATTCACATTGTCTACCGGCAAAAACAGTAATCTATATAGAAGCCATCGGATAAAACCGGTGGTTTTTTATACACCTTTATAAAAGTTTTTATTTTCTTTCGATGAAAAATAACTATATTTTTACAAAAATTTGTCAATATTTTATCAATGCATATTGAAATACTCCCGATGTAATGCTAACTTTTAGATACATTCAAGCACATAGGAGGTTCGTCCATGAACAAAGCTGAATTAATTAAAGCCGTCGCCGAAAAGGCGGAAGTTTCTACCCGTGATGCCGAAGCCGTCCTTGACGGTGTCCTCGACCTCATCGCTGATGCTCTCGTCCGCGGCGAAAGCGTGAAGCTCTCTGGCTTCGGTGTCTTCGAGAAGAAGGAAAGGGCCGCCCGCACTGGCACCAACCCCTCCACCCGCGCGAAGATCGAAATCCCCGCTTCCAAGTCGGCCGTCTTCAAACCGTCGAAAACCCTCAAAGAAAAACTCCAATAAGTTCTTTGCTGAGACCGGGGCCTTCTCGCAAGGCCCCTTTTCATTCCATGAAACCCTTACCTCCTGAATTCCTCTCCCTCGCGGAAACCTACCGCGAGCATGGCTATGGCCTCTATATGATTGGCGGGACAAGCCGCGATCATCTTTTAGGCCGGATTTGCAGCGATTTTGACTTTGTTACCGACGCCACGCCCCAGCAAGAGCAGGAATTCCTTCCCGAGGCGAATTACCGTTTCGCTTGCTTTGGCAGCGTCAAAGTCGCATCCCTAGGAACCTCCTGCGACGTCACGACGTTACGAAAAGAGTGGGGGTATGAAGACCATCGTCACCCTTCCCATATCGAGTTCATCACAAGCCTCGAAGAAGATTCCTATCGACGCGATTTCACCATCAATGCCCTCTATATCGATCCCGAGGGAAACATCTTCGATTTTCATGGGGGCCTTGCGGATTTAGAAGCGAAAGTGATCCGCTTCATCGGCGATCCCCGTAAACGCATCAAGGAAGATCCGTTACGTATCCTTCGCGCGGAACGGTTTGCTTCGCGCCTTGGCTTCCATATCGAAGAAGAAAGCGCAAAGGCGATCGAAGAACTGCGCGAGGAGTTATCTTTGCTCAACCCCGAGAAGGTGTTGATGGAGAAAAAGAAAGCGTAGATAATTTCGCTATGGCGAACATTGACCTTCACGGAGATGGCGTCGACTTCTCCTACATTTTACTCGACAACTATCGGAACTTTGGGCTCAGCGAGACCGAACTTGCCGTGCTTTTTATGATTGATCACTTGCTCCGCCAAGGAAACGACCTCGTCACTTCGGATCTATTGAGTCTCAAGATGAATCTCAAGACCCATGAGATCGATAAAATCCTCTCGGGGCTCGTCAAAAACGAATACCTTTCTTATGAGACGAGCGACGAAGGCATGCGCACTTCGCTTTCCCCGTTAAAGGAAAAACTCTACAAAGCCTTTGAACGCACCTTAGCCAAGGACCGCCAAAACCTCCTTTCGGAGCAAAGGGCTGCCGCGCTTTCGCGCCTCTATGATGTTTATGAAAAACGCCTAAACCGCGTCTTGTCTCCATTAGAGAACGACCTGATTGGCAACTGGCTCGACGCCGGATATACCGAAAAAGAAATCCGCGACGCTTTAGAAGACGCTCTTTCCCAGCGGAAACGCTCCCTCAAATCCGTGGATAAAATCCTCCGTTCCGGCCGGATTCGCGAAGATATCGCCAGCGAAGGCTATTCCGTGGTCAACGATACCTGGAACGAAGACATTGAACGCACGATTGAGATCGCCAAGGCCAAATGGATCAACGATGAAGACGACTGATCGCGAATTGCTTGATTATCTGAACCGCCTGTTCCCAGAACCCGGGTGCGCTTTGCATTTCTCGACGCCTTTTGAATGCCTCTGCGCGGTCATGTTAAGCGCGCAGACCACCGACGCTTCCGTAAATAAAGTCACGCCGGCTTTATTCGCTGCATATCCCGACGCTTTTGCTTTGGCAAAGGCGGAGGTTTCCGACATTGAGCCACTCATCCGCAGCATCGGCTTATACCACGCGAAAGCCAAAAACCTCATCGGCTTATCGAAGGCTTTAGTGGAACGCCATAACGGCGAAGTCCCCGAGGATAAAGAAGCCATGCGCAAACTCCCTGGAGTAGGGGTGAAGACGAGCAACGTCGTCGGGGCGATTTGCTTTGGCATCCCCGCCATCGCCGTCGATACCCACGTCGCCCGCGTCTCCAAACGCCTGGGATACGCCAAAGAAAGCGACACCCCGGAGCAAATTGAAGCCAAGTTAGAAAAAATCTTCCCGGAGGAAGAACATATTCGCCTGCATTATCAGATCATTTTGTTCGGCCGCGAAGTCTGCCACGCGGTGCGTCCTGAGTGCGAACGCTGCGAGCTCACCGCGCGTTGCCGGCATTACAAGAAAAGCTCGTCGATTAAAGGCAAAAAGTCATAACGGGGCCGATAGGCCATCGGCACGACCTTGCCATGCTTCTCGATTTCTTCTAGGGGAATGGATGCCCGTTCCCTTTTTTCATAGAAGTCGATGACATATTCCGCCGGGAGCAAGTAGACGGTGTTCTTCGTCGCGAAGTCGATGAGAAAGAAACCGATGCCCCCTTGAGCTAAAACGCGCTTGAGGTGGTCGATTTGCTGAGGTGGGATGTTCGCGAGGGGAAAAGAAGTTTTGCCGCGGATCGATTTGGCTTCAAAATCGACATAATGTCCGCGGTAAACGCCATTATAGTCGGTCGTGGATTGGGTTTCGAAATATGCTTCGGTGATCTTGGCGCCGCGCGAATAGTCCACCTTGACGATATTGATGGGGGTGGGGCGCTTATGGAAAACGGCCAGACCTTTCTCACGGTAATAATCGTTGGTCTCGTTGATTTCGGCTTCAAAGGCCATGCCGCGGTTGCCGGCGCTGACTTTTAAGACGCGTTTCTTTTTGCCGTTCTCTTTCTTTTGAGGCGCCTCGGCGCGAGGACGGATGCCCGCGGGATAATGGATCTCGCTCATGCGATGTCCTCTTGGGCAATCTTATCCCACTCCTCGGGCGTCACGGTCTCGCCGTTATTGAGCTTCTCGATGATCTTGCGGACGGAGCGCGGGACGCGCGGATTGCGGGAAACCGCGTTTTTATAGTATTTACGGATTAAGTCGGGACGCGAAATGAAGGCTTGGTAGAGGAGCAAGAGGTTATAGGCGTCGGCTTGTGCGCTATGGGCAGTGCCCTCGAATTCGACTTCCATCGCCGCCAAAGCGCGGGTCAACGAAAGGATGTTGCCGTCATTGCCGCGGACGTATTGGCCAAAGAAATCCGCGAAGTCGAAGAAGCGGCGGGCGAAGAACCTCGCGTCATCCATGGAGGCGTCCATGTTGTTCTCTGCCGAGGCGAGAAAGATGTGGGCGTCCTCGGTTCCATAGGCGATCGGAACGCAGGTTTCATAGTCTTTCCCTAAGTATTTTTTCAGTTGTTGCTGCACGAGGCGGAACGGAATTCCCTCGCGGCGGATCTTCAAATCGGTGAGGCCTGTGAGCTTGGAAACGATGGGGCCGATATGGTGCTTGGCCAGCACGTAAGCATGGTAAGGCTTGAAGACCTTTTTGACGGTACCATCGTCGCGAAGCACCACTTTGTACGCCCCAATCTCCACCATTTCGTGGCTGAACTGGGTTCCCTCTAGGTCGAGGAAGAGGAGTGTTTTCTTTCCGTGGAGTAACGAGTGGATGGCTTTCATAAATCCTAGGGATTATACCGCAAAGCGATACGCGATGCACCTAGGCCGGCAAAAGCTCTTTTTCCGCGCAGATTCGGCTTCTTTTTCATTTAATGCATATTGAGATAATCCCCACCCTTCAATATAATTGAAGCCAAGGCAACCATGGACGACAAAACGATTTCATTAAATGCGAAGCTCATCCTGACGAAGGTCTTCACCCCGGATGTCAAAGGATATGACGCCGACCAAGTCGACGAATTCCTCGACAATATCGCGAAGGACTATCAGGCTTTCGAGGCTTACTACAAGGATTCGCAGAAATACATCGTCGAACTGGAAACCCAGCTGCGGAAAAGCCGAGATCAAGTTTCGGGGCTCGAAGTGGATAACGCGAGGCTCTCCAAGCGATTGGAAGGCATCAAGGATTCCGATTCGGTGACCACGAACAACATCGACTTATTGCAGCGCATCGGCCGACTCGAGAAAGAGCTCTTCCGCCTTGGCGTCGACCCCAGAAAGATTTGAACATCCGGCCCGGACGATAGCTGTCCCTCGGGATAGAGGAAAGTCCATGCTCGCACTTCCTGCGATGGGAGTAGTGATTGCGCTAAGGGAAGTCATAACCTTAGGTAGGGAGGAGTCCCTAACGGCGGAGGAAGGCCTCACGTAGACCGGAATCCCCAAGGTGCCACAGAGACGAGCTTGGCGGCGACGCCAAGATGAAACGCGGTAAACCCCACAAGCGAGAAACCCAAAATTGGTAGGGGAAGCCACCGAAACAAATTGAAGGGACGGTGGCCGGCTTCGGCTGAGATAAATTGTCGTCCTCGACAGAACATGGCTTACAGGGCCGGATACTCAATCAAAAAGGAAACCTATGAAAATCAACATTCCCACGAAAATCACCCTTGTACGCATCGCTGCTGTTGCGTTATTGATCGTCTTTTTGATCGTTGCTTCGGTCATGCCAAGCGATTCCTTCGCGGGAATATATCTCGGCGATTCCGGCATCTCGCTGGTCAACCTCATCGCCTGCATTATCTTCATCGTGGCCTCGGCGACGGATTGGCTCGACGGTCATTTAGCCCGTAAGTGGAACCAAGTTACCACCTTAGGCAAATTCCTTGATCCCATCGCCGACAAGATGCTCGTCAACACGATGCTCGTCTACCTTTGCGTCCCGATGCTTTGCAACCCCGCGCCCATCCCCTGGTTCTGCGTGGCCTTCATGATCCTCCGCGATCTCGTGGTTGACACGATGCGCTTCCTCGCCGCGAGCAAAGGCAAAGTCGTCGCCGCGAACATCTTTGGCAAAATGAAGACCGTCTTCCAGATGGTCGCGATCCCCTTCGCGCTTCTTGGCGGATGGCCCTTCACCTACTTCGATGCGGGATGGGGCTATGGCCGCATCTGCTACATCTTGATCTACATCGCCACCGCGATGTCCATCATCTCTGGCGTCATCTATCTCAAAGACAATTTCCATATCTTAAAGGAGGAAAACAATGAGCTGCATGCATGATTTACTGCAAAACCTCGCCGACCGTAATTTGACCCTCGGCAGCGTGGAATCGATGACGGGAGGTCTCTTTGCCTCCTGCGCCGCCGAAATCCCGGGCGCGAGCAACGTCTTCAAGGGAGGCATCGTCTCCTATTCCGTCGATGTGAAAGCGAAAGTTCTTGGCATCGACCCGAAATTCATTGAAGAAAACGGTGTCGTGAGCGAGGCCGTCGCCGCCGAAATGGCGCGCAATGGCCGCAAAGTTCTCGGCGTGGACGTCGTCTTGTCCGTCACGGGCAATGCCGGTCCTAGCGCGGAACCAGGAGAAGCGGGAGTGGGCGATGTGTGCTTCGCCCTCGCCACGAAGGATGGCGTCTGGTCCTTCCGTTATCATTTCGAAGGTGAGCGCAACGAAATCCGCGCGGATGCCGTCGATATGATGGTTTCCCTCGGACTCAGTTCCTTCCCCGCGGCAAAATAATTCGCCTCAAGCGATTTTTGCCGTTATAAGAGAGAGGAGGTACCATTTATGGCTACGGAAAAAGAAAAAGAAAAAGACCCTAATGCGAAAGCGTTGCAAGACGCGATCAAAGATATTGAGAAGACCTATGGCAAAGGCGCCATCATGAAACTTGGCGAACGGGAACACGTCAACGTCGACGTCATCCCCACCGGCTCCATTCTTCTCGACCAGGCTCTCGGCGTGGGCGGCTATCCGCGCGGGAGAATCATTGAAATCTATGGCCCTGAGTCCTCAGGCAAAACGACCTTGGCTCTTGAGGCCATCGCCCAAGCTCAGCGCAAAGGCGGACGTGCGGCATTCATTGATGCCGAACACGCGATCGACCCCGAATATGCGGCGAAGCTTGGCGTCGATATCGACGAGCTTCTCTTGTCCCAACCGGATTCGGGCGAACAAGCGCTCGAAATCGCGGAGATGCTCGCAGAGAGCAACGCGATCGACCTACTCGTCATCGACTCGGTCGCGGCATTGGTTCCGCAAGCGGAACTCGACGGCGTCATGTCGGATAACCAAGTCGGCCTCCAAGCCCGCTTGATGTCCAAAGGTTGCCGTAAGATCGCCGGTATTCTAAATCGCACTGGAACGGTCGTCATCTTCATCAACCAGCTCCGCCAGAAAGTCGGCGTGCTCTATGGCAATCCCGAGACGACCACCGGTGGTATGGCGCTGAAGTTCTATTCCTCCATCCGCATCGATATCCGCCGCGCGGAAGCGATCAAGATGGGCAGCGAAGTCATCGGCAACACCGTCAAAGTGAAAATCGTGAAGAACAAAGTGTCTCCGCCGTATAAGACCTGCGTCATTGAGATGATCTATGGCAAAGGCATCTCCAAGACCGCGGAACTCCTCGACCTTGGCGAACAACTTGGTCTCATTGCCAAATCCGGCAACTGGTACCAGCTCGGCGCGGATAAGATCGGCAACGGCCGCGAAGCCGCGAAAGGCTACCTCGAGGCCCATCCGGAAGTCACGGAAGCCTTAGAAGCGCAGATCCGCGAATCCTTCAACCCGCCCGCACCAAAGCCCGCGGAATAGTCTTAGCCCTTGAACCCGTTAGGCCTCTAGCGGGTTTTTCTTCTCCGCTAAAAACGTTCCGAATCAAAATATTTTTTTGCGAAATTTGATGCACGTCCCCCGTGGTTTTGTATCGATGAAAATCTTTTATGCAAAATACCTCCGCGGATTGGTAGAATACAGCCGTACCTAAGGTACTGCCTATCCAGTTTGCCTTATTCTAGGGATTATCCGGTTCGCCGGTGATACACATAAGCCTCTAGTCTTTGACCATGAATGGGATAGCGGTTTCTTTAGGCCGTTTCTAGGAGTTATTACAATGTACGTTTTATCCGATGCATTGAACGTCACCCTCCTCGTCCTTGCAATTGTCTTTGGTGTTATTGCGGCCGGGGTAGCGGTGCTGTTCGTCGTGTTCCGAATGAGGGACAAAAAAGCCAAAAAAGGCGCTGAAGACATTCTCAAAGAGGCCAAGATCAAGGCCGAACACCTCGTCAAAGGCGCCCAACTCGACGCCAAACAGGCGGCGTTTGAGATCCGTCAACAGGCGGAGAATGAAGCCCGTGCCCGCAAGGCTGAAGTGGCCGCGGAAGAGCAGAAGCTCTCCCTCCGCCAAGACGCCTTCGAGACCCGTGAGAATGCGCTTTTGGAGAAGGAGCGCGTCCTTGAAGACAAGAAAGCGCGCCTCGACGATTCCATCGAGTCCTACAAGAAGCGCAATGCCGAACTCGACCAGAAAATCGACGACATCCTCAAGGAATTAGAGAAAGTCGCCGGTATGTCCACCGCCGAAGCCCATGACGAAATCATGGCCCGCGTTGAATCCAAGATGTCGATGGAAATCGCCGCCTACATCAAAAACGCGGAAGATGAGGCCCGCGAAACCGCCCAAGCGAAAGCCGTTGACCTCCTCGCCATGGCGTGCCAACGTTACGCCCAGGATGTCACCACCGAGCGCACCGTTTCCGTCGTCGCCCTGCCAAGCGATGAGATGAAAGGCCGCATCATCGGACGTGAAGGCCGCAACATCCGCGTCCTTGAAGCCGAGCTCGGTGTCGACCTCGTCATCGATGACACCCCCGAAGCCATCACCGTTTCCTGCTTCGACCCCATCCGTCGCGAAATTGCTCGCCGCGCCCTCGAATACCTCGTCAAAGACGGCCGCATCCAGCCGGGCCGTATCGAAGAAGTGGTGGCCAAATGCCGTAAGGAAGTGGAAGAATCCACCTTCAAATACGGTGAAGAGGCCTGCTTCAAACTCGGCTTGCCGCGCATCAATAGGGAACTTGTTTCCTATATCGGCCGCCTCCATTACCGCACCTCCTATGGCCAAAATGGCTTAACCCATTCGATGGAAGTCGCCTACCTCACCGGCATTATGGCTGGCGAGCTTGGCCTCGACGTCAATTTGGCCCGTCGCGCTGGCCTTCTCCACGATATCGGCAAATCCGTCGACTTCGAACTCGAGGGCAGCCACGTCCAACTCGGCGCCCAACTCGCGAAGAAATATGGCGAAAACGAAGTCGTGATCAACGCGATCGAATCGCACCATGGCGACGTCGAAGCCCGTTCGGTCATCGCATATCTGGTCGCCGCGGCTGACGCGTTAAGCGCCGCCCGCCCTGGTGCTCGCAGCGAGACGCTAGAGACTTACGTCAAACGCATCGAGCAACTCGAGACCATCGCCAAGTCCTTCGATGGCGTCCAGCAGGCCTATGCCATGCAATCCGGCCGCGAAGTCCGCGTCATGGTCATCCCCGAGCGCGTCTCGGACGCCGAAGCCATCAAGATGGCGCAGCAAATGCGTGAACGCATCGAACAGGAGGTTACCTACCCCGGACAAATCAAAGTGTCCGTCATTCGCGAATACCGTGCGGTCGAAACCGCGAAATAACGCGTGAAGATTCTGTTCTTCGGAGATATCGTCGGGAACCGTGGCATGACTGCGGTTTCCGACGTTTTGCCTTTTTTGGCCAAGCGTTACGAGGCGGACCTCATCATTGCGAATGGGGAGAATGCCTCGCAAGGATTTGGCTTAACTCACCGCGATTGCCTCGCGTTAAAAGACATGGGGGTCGACGTCATTACCCTCGGGAATCATTGGAGGACCCGCAAGTCCATCGATGACGATCTCGAGGCCATCGACACGCTCGTCCGTCCTCATAACGTCCGCGACTATGATTTAGGGCAGGGCTATGTCAGTTTGGACGTCAACGGCGTGCCCGTGACGGTGTCCAATCTCCTAGGCACCGCCTTCATGAAGGAAGAAGTGAATTCCCCAAGCGCCTCCATGCACGAAATCCTCGATGAAGCGCCCGAAGGCGTCCACATCGTCGACTACCACGCGGAGTCCACCTCGGAGAAATCGCTCTTCGCCCATTATTTCGATGGCATGGTGAGCGCGGTGCTTGGCACCCATACCCATGTCCAAACCGCCGATGCGCGCATATTGCCTCAAGGGACGGGGTTCATCTCCGACGTTGGGATGTGCGGCGCGTATGAGTCGGTGATTGGCTTCGAGCCTCAATCGGTAATCGACCGCATCTACTTTAATGGGCCAAACCCCATGCGCGTCGATGACGAAGCGGAGGCGATGGTCAATGCCGTTTTGCTCGATATCGACGAGCAAACGTATTTATGCAAAGCGATTACCCCGCTTGTTTATGTAAATGGAAAGGAACGCATCCATGGCTAAGAAAATCTATAAATCACTGCCGGATATGTCAAAGGCGCGCAACCGCGTCGATCTTCCTACTCTCCACCGGGATGAGGTTGTCATCCCTCCGCTTTTCGCTTCTTTTGCCAAAGGCAGGAAGTATTGGATCTGCA
Organism: Bacilli bacterium; assembly: GCA_017479485.1. Classification (GTDB taxonomy): domain Bacteria; phylum Bacillota_I; class Bacilli_A; order RFN20; family CAG-826; genus Alloenteromonas. The sequence goes on along the minus strand of JAFVCC010000084.1, from coordinate 31,114 downwards.
CCTTCGGTTGCCAAGCTAACGTCCGCGACGAGGAAATCATGGCGGGCTATCTCTCTCTTGCGGGCATGGAACGCGCCTCCTCCGAAGAAGAGGCGGACCTCGCCATCATCAATACCTGCGCCGTGCGCGAAAATGCCGAAGAGAAAGTCTATGGCGAAATCGGCAAATACAAAGCCAACCATCTCCGCGACAAATCCTTCATCCTCTGCGTCTGCGGCTGCATGATGCAGGAGGAGCACGTCGCGGAAGAGTTGATGAAGCGCTACCCCTATATCAACGTCATCTTCGGCACGCATAACGTCTCCAACCTCTTGCCGTTGCTAGAAGAACACCTCGAGAAGAAGAAAGACCTCGTGGAGGTGCTTTCCTTCCCGGGCGACATCGTCGAGAACCTGCCTTCCACGCGCTTAGATGAATATAAGGCCTATGTGAACATCACTTATGGCTGCGACAAGTTCTGCACTTATTGCATCGTCCCCTATACCCGCGGGAGAGAACGCTCCCGTCAAAAGGAAGACATTTTAGACGAGTGCAAGAAACTCGTGGAGCAGGGGTATCAAGAGATCACCCTCCTTGGTCAAAACGTGAATTCCTATGGCAAAGATTTCCATAATGGGACGAGTTTTGCGACGATTTTGGAGGAAGTGGCGAAACTTGGCATCAAGCGTCTGCGCTTCATGACCTCCCATCCTTGGGACTTCAGCGACGAGATGCTCGACGTCATCGCACGCTACCCCAACATCATGAAATGCATCCACCTCCCCGTCCAATCGGGTTCGGATGCGGTGCTTCGCCGCATGGGAAGAAGATATAGCCGCGAGGATTATCTTGCTTTGGTGAAGAAGATTCGTGCGCGGATGCCCGAGTGCGCGATTACTACCGACATCATCGTCGGCTTCCCCAACGAAACCGCGGAGGAATTTGAAGATACGTTGACCCTCTGCCAAGAAGTTGGCTATGACGCGGCCTTCACCTTCATCTACTCGCCCCGCAAGGGCACACCCGCCGCGAAGATTCCCGATAATGTCTCCGATGCGGATAAGCACGAGCGATTCATGCGCCTCGTCAAGGAAATTGAGCGCGAAGTCACTGCCCATGCCGAGACGATGGTGGGCAAGACCTATGACGTCTTGGTCGATGGTCCAAGCAAAAAGGACCCCGGCATGCTTTCGGGTTATACCGAATCGAGCAAGCTCATCCATTTCGCCGGACCTGCCGCACTCCGTGGCCATATCGTGAAAGTCAAAGTAACCGAGTCCCATACCTTCTCCATGCTTGGGGAACTCGCGGAGGACCCGTGGATTATCCTGGCCAAAGACGCGGCTTCGGCCTTGCTTGAAGAAGAAGTGGCCCAGCGCTATTTCGCCGCGAAAAAGGCGATGGAAGAAGACGCGGGGGTAAAAGAACTCCGCGACGCGATCGAGTCTGCCCAGCGCGCCATGATGGACGCCGCTGCAAAAGGGGATGATGTCCTTTATGCGCGCCAAAAGAAGGTTTATGAACAAAGCAAGAAGGATTATCTCGCCCATCCGCTTGTCCAAAACATGGAATCTGCCAGCGAGGAGCTTCACGCGGAACTTTCCGCGGTAGTGGGGGAACTTTCGTGATCCTCGTCCTCACTGGTCCAACGGGCTCAGGGAAAAGCGACATTGCTTTGTCCTTAGCCAAGAAACTTGGCGCGGCCATCATTAACGCCGATGCTTTTCAGGTCTATCAGGAACTTAGCATCGCCACCGCGAAGCCCACGAAGGCCATGATGGCGGAAGCGCCACATTATCTCTACGACTTCCTTCCGCTTGATGCTGCCTATAACGTGGCCGAATACCAAGCGGATATGCGCTCCGTCCTTCACTATTGTCTGGAAAAGAACCAGCACGTCATTATCGCCGGTGGCACGGGCCTATATATCAAAGCGGCCATCTACGACTACGAATTCGCATCCATGCCCCCCGTGGATTTGTCATCCTATGAGAAAATGGAGGACGCGGAACTCTATGATTTCCTCCGTTCCATCGACCCTGCTTCCGCCGAAGCGATACACCCTCATAACCGCGTGCGCGTCCTCCGCGCCATCGCGGTATGCCTTGGCTCGGGCGAAAAGAAAAGCGACATCGAATCGCGCCAAGCCCATCGGATGCTTTACCCTGCGCGCTTCTATTCCCTGAATCGGGAACGCGAGCAGCTCTATGAGCATGTGAACGAGCGCGTCGATCACATGTTTGAGCAAGGGCTATTGGAAGAGACGGTACCCCTCATCCAGAAATATGGCAGAGAAGTGCCCGCTTTCCGCGCGATTGGCGTGAAAGAGCTCTTCCCTTACTTAGATGGAAAAGCCACTTTGGAGGAAACCAAGGAGCTCATCAAGAAGAACACCCGTAACTATGTGAAGCGTCAGCTGACCTGGTTCCGTCACCAATTCGACGCCACTTGGGTCGAAGGCGAAGAAGACATCCTTTCCTCAATTGAGGAATAAGGCTGTTGGCAAAGCAAAGATTCGTACTATACTAACCGAAAACGAAAGGAGCCTATATGTCTCTTTTACCCATTAATGAAATTGCGAAAACCGCGAAAATTCCCGAAGAATTCATCGAGCCGTATGGCAAATATAAAGCCAAGATTGACTACCGTTATTTCGACCAAGTCAAAGACCGTCCCGACGGCAAACTTGTTTTGGTCACCGCCATTACCCCAACCAAGGCGGGCGAAGGCAAAACCACAACTTCCATTTCTTTAGCCGAAGGCATGGCGAAGATTGGGCAGGAGGCATTGCTTTGCTTGCGCGAGCCATCCCTTGGTCCCGTCTTTGGCATCAAAGGCGGCGCGACTGGCGGCGGTTTAGCCTCCATCGCCCCGAGCGAGGACATCAACCTCCATTTTACGGGGGACATGCATGCGTTAACCTCGTCCATCAACCTGATCGCCGCGATCATCGATAACTCCATTTACCAGGGCAACCCCCTCCGCATCGATCCGGAACGCATCCTTTGGAAGCGCGCGATGGACATGAATGACCGCGCCCTTCGCAACGTCACCGTCGCCCAAGGGGATCCCAAAGGAAAAGTCCGTGAGGACCATTTCGTCATCACCGTCGCGAGCGAGCTCATGGCGATCTTATGCCTCTCCACGAGCGAGCAGGACTTCATGGACCGCGTCAACGCCATCATGGTGGCCTATGACCTCGATGGGAAGCCCCTCTATCTCAAGGATCTCCGCATCTCGCACGCCATCATGAAGCTCATGAAGGAAGCACTTAAGCCCAACCTCGTTCAGACACTCGAGAATAACCCTGTCCTCGTCCATGGGGGGCCGTTTGCGAATATCGCCCATGGCTGCAACTCGCTTTTTGCGACGCGCCTCGCCTTGAAGATGTCGCCGATCGTCATCACCGAAGCGGGATTCGCCGCCGACCTTGGTGCGGAGAAATTCCTCGACATCAAATGCCGCGTGGGCGGACTCCATCCCGATGCCTGCGTCCTCGTCGCGACCATCCGTGCGCTCAAGATGCATGGCGGACAGCCTTTTGAATCCCTCGCCGAGAAAGATTGCGATGCCTTGCGCCGCGGCTTAGATAACCTCAGCGCCCATTACGATAACCTCCGCCTTTATGGCCTTCCCGTCGTCGTGGCCATTAACCACTTCGCCTCGGATGACGCGGACGAAATCGCGTTACTTGAAGACTATTGCAAGGAGAAGGGCTATCCCGTCGCGTTCCTCGATGGCTTCCTCAAAGGCGGCGAAGGCTCCACCGACCTTGCGCGTCTCGTCGTCAAGACCCTCGCGGAATGCCCTTCGGAATACCGTCCTCTCTATGATCTCAATGCCCCGATTAAAGAAAAGATCGAGACCATCTGCACGAAAATCTACCATGCGGGCAAAGTGGAATATGCTCCAAAGGCACTCGAGCAGATCGAAGAATACGAACGCCTTGGCTATGGCGACGCCTATGTCTGCATCGCCAAAACCCCGCAATCCTTCACCGATGACCCGAAGGTCCTCGGCGCACCGCGCGGCTTCACCATCAACATCCGCGAAGTGAACCTCTCCGCAGGGGCGCGCTTCGTTGTCCCCCTCACCGGAACCATCTTGACCATGCCGGGCCTCCCCAAAGTCCCCGCTGCCGTTAAGATGGAGGACATGCCTCTATGAATGTGATTCCCTACCAACTTTACGACGAAGTGGAAATGAAGCGACCGCATCCCTGTTTTGCGCGGAGCAAGCGTTTCCAAATCGTCCGCGTTGGTGCAGATATCAAGATCATGTGCTTGGGATGCGGAAACGTGATGATGATCGACCGCGACAAATTTAACGGCAAGATCAAGAAGGTCCTCGCCCATCACGAAGCGCCTCTAGTTCCGGGAAGCGAGAACAAATAATTTCGCCTCACGATGAAAAACTTCCTATATGTGAGTGTAGGAGGTTTTTTTCTTATGTCGTTCCTGCGCGTCCGCCATTTAAGCAAGCGTTACCGCCTTTCCACTACGGATTTTCTCGCCCTCCATCCGGTTTCTTTTGTGTTGCCTTCCACAGGTTTAGTGGCCATCAAAGGCAAATCGGGGTCGGGGAAATCGACGCTGCTCAACCTCCTCGCGGGCATCGATCGTCCCTCCACGGGGAAGATTTATTTGCAGGGCGAAGACATCACCGAAAGGAAATGGCCCCTTTTAGGACATGAGGCGTCCATGATTTTCCAACATTACAACCTCATCGAAGGGGAAAGCGTTCTTCAAAACGTCGCGTTGCCTTTATCGATGCGTGCCGAAGGAAAGAAGAAAGCGAAAGAGCTCATCGAGCAATTTGGGCTCTCGTCCCTAATGGACCGCGACGTGTCGACCCTTTCTGGCGGGGAGAAGCAGCGCGTCGCCATTTGCCGCGCCTTGGTCACCGACCCGCTGATCCTTTTCGCGGATGAACCTACGGGTGCTCTCGATGAAGCCAATTCGGAGAAGGTGATGAAAGAGCTAAAAGCCATTTCTTCGACGCGGCTGGTTCTTTTGGTGTCCCATAACGAAGAACTCATCTCTACTTACGCCGATCAAGTGATTCATATCGTCGATGGCAAGATGAAGAAGGGCCCTGAGGTGGCTCCTGAACCTATGGCAAAGTATCGAACAAGGCGCACCCGTCAAGGCAAGAAATGGGTGCTACCTTTCCTGCTACGAAACTTGAAAAAGAACAAAATAAAGGACACCATGTGCTTCCTTTCGGGAACGATGGGCTTCCTCGCTCTATTGCTGAGCTTTGGCTTCTTCGCCGGTAACATGCCCGCGATGGAGAAGGAGCAGGGGAAGAGTCTGCTCTTCCTTAGTGCCTCCATCAGTCGGCGTAGCGAGGTTGAAATCCCCGGCAGCGCATTAACGCTAGTAAAGAAAACGCGGCCTTCGTACGAAGAGGCGATGGATGCTTTGCCTGGGCTAAAAGAGGACAATATCTCCTCCGATTACAGCTATTTTCTTCCTTCAACCCTTCCGTTCCGCTTTGAAGGAAGCGAATTTGAGCCCACCGCGATGCAGCCAATTTACGACATTACGTTAACCGAATATGGGTCGGAATTATTGATCCAAGGCGAAGCGCCAAGGGACAACGATTTCCATCACTGCATCGTGAACCAGGAATTCATCGACCGCTATGGCGAAAATCTTCTTGGCGGTATGGTTGATATCCGTTCCCGAAGCGTGGTGACTTACCGGAATATTCAAAGCGAGGTGTTCCTCGATGCGCGGTGGGAAATAGCCGGAGTCGTGAAGGAATTCGGTTTCCTTAACGTTCCGCGCATTTACTATTCGCATTCCGCCCTTGAGGAGAAGCTCGGCGAAATCTTCGTTCGTGGAGAGCAGGCGCAGGAAATTAGCATCCAAAGCCTCGTCCGCGAAGCCGAGGATGATTCCCCTTATGGTAACTATGCCCAACAAATCTTTTTCCATGACCCTTCTGAGGTCTACCGCCTCTTTCACTTGCTCGATGAAGGCGATTTAGGCGATGAAGTGGAAGTGACCTCGCCTTCCTATGCTTTGCGGCAATCGTTTTCCTCCCTTTCCCAGGCGTTTACTTCCTCGCTGACGTTATTTGTTGGCATCGCTTTAATGGGACTCTGCTTAATCTTGGGGATGGCTTCTTATTCTTCCTTGGTTGCCGGAAGAAAAGATAACGCCATTTTGACGGTGCTTGGCGCAAAGCGAGGGAGCATCATCTCCATCTATGTATCGGAGGCTCTCGCGTTATGTTTAGGGAGCGCGCTTGCCGCATTTGCTTTATCCCCGCTATTTCAAATCGGGCTCAATGTGTTGCTCAAGAAGGAATTCGATATCGAACGCCTGATCAACATCCCTTATTCCCACTATCTCGGCGTGCCTTTATTCACGATCCTTTCGTTGCTTTTATTCGCATTTCTTTTGGGTGCGATTTCTTCCTATCTTCCCTTAAAAGCGTTCCATCACGCGCCGATTGTGGAGGAACTGCGCGATGAGTGACATCGTCATAGTAAAAAGCATCAGCCGGAAGTTCGGTTCCACCTACGCCCTCCGTGACGTATCTTTTTCCTTACCTGAGAAAGGAATCATCGGTATCCTCGGTGCCTCAGGCTCAGGCAAGTCCACCTTGCTCAATATCCTCTCGGGGCTCGATGTGGGCTATGAGGGCGAAGTCCGCGTGCTAAACATGAAATACCGCAAGGCAAAAGAAGCGCGTCGGAGGCGCTTTCGACTCAAAAACATCGGGTACGTGTTTCAAAATTTTAACTTGTTGGAACTCGAGACCGCATTGATGAACGTCCTCATTCCCATGGATGCCCAGTTTGAGGAAACCGGGGCAAACAAGAAAAGAAAAGCGCTCGACCTGCTCTCCTTTTTCGGCATGGAGAAGAAAGCCAAACAAAAAGTGAATACGCTTTCTGGCGGCGAGAAGCAACGCGTCGCCCTCGCCCGCGCTTTAGCTAACGATCCCAAAATCCTCCTTTGCGATGAACCTACGGGTGCCCTAGACGAAGCGCGGGCGGAAGAGGTATTCCTATTGCTTCGCCGCATCGCCTCCGACCGCTTGGTCATCCTCGTTAGCCACGACAAGGAGCGCACGCTCCGCCACTGCGAGAGAGTGCTCCACATGAAAGACGGTCGGCTCGTTCAGGAAACGCGGCAAGAAGTGGAGAAAAACGAAACCGCGCCGAAATCCTTCCTTTTGCGAAAAACAAAAGGGAAGCAGCGCATTTGTTGGCGTTATTTATTTCTCCACGCCTTCCACTTAATGAAAGCCAAACGCCTCCGCACCCTCATTGCGGAAGGAGCGATCGCGATGGGGCTATCGGGGCTAGGCCTATCTACCTATATTTCAGGCTCGATTTCCGAGGAACTTAACGCCGCCTTTTCGACCATCGTCCCGCCAAGCGCCGTCGTGATGAGCCCGCGCGGTGGCGGCGAATCCCCGCTAGGTTCCATCTATGGGGCGAGTTTAGAGGAATGCGAATACATCGTCGAAGAATACGGCGACATGGTGCGCGATTATGGGACCGATTTGCACCTCGATTATGAATCGTGGTTCGCCCAAAGAAACGATTTCACTTATTGGGCGGGGATGGAGCAAAAGCGGCTCAGTGGCTTTTCCATGCGCCACGTCAACGAGTTTTTGTGGCTGGACGATATCGCTTCGCCGGTATGCTATCCCCGCACCCCAGCTACCTTATACGTCGACCAAATTGTGCTGGGGCTACCGTACGAGACCATGTTTCAAACGTGCCTCAACTTGCATATTCTCAGGACTTACCAGTCGCTTGGAGATTACATCGATTCCCATGGCTTTGAACTGATCTTGAATCTGGCGAACGAATCCTATGGCTTTGAGGACGAGGAACTATTCACCGTCACGGCCGTAATGGAAAGCGAAGTCCCAACCATCTACCATCTCGACCATCGGTGGAACCGCAAAATCCTGCTGGATCAGCTGCGTTTTCGCTCCTCTTTTGAAGAAGCGACCCCGAATCCGCAATATGTCTTCGAGATCCCTTATTTGCATTTAGACGTACCCTTTTCTGAGTTTTTGCGCCTTGCCCGGCGCGACGAGGCGCTGTCGCATCTTCTTTATGAACGGGCGAATGAAACCTATCTCTCTACCCAGTGCACCGTTGGAACGCCCTGCAAACAAAAACGGCTCTACCTTTATGGCGCGGATAAAACTGGCGTCGGCTTTGCCAAACTCGATGAAATCATGGACCTTTGCCCCGAAATCGCGGGACGCGAGGTGGTCAGCGTCGGCGGGTATTATGCGGAATCGGGCTCATTAGCGATGGGGTTCATGGGGAAGTTCTTCCTTTGCGGCGATTATGAAACCGCGGAGGGCATGGTCGATTTTTATAGCGATCTTCCCCTGGAATCTGCTCACCTTCCAGGCGAAATGCTGCCTCGGGTGAAAGATGGCTCGGTTCTTGCCGCGGGAAGCGGTGGACTTCGCCTCAGCTCGGATCTATCTATTTTGCCGGCGGAGCATCGCCCAAAAAGCTGCGAGGAGTGTGCCTTATCCAAAGGGTTATGGGAATCTTGGGGCCGCCCCAAAGAAGTCTATGTCGCCGCGGAAATCTCTTCGGAAGAGGTCGGCCGTTCTTATGTTCGCCACTTTGGGATCGCGCCCATCAAGGTTACTGTGGCTGCCGACGCGGCCTATGACACCCTTTTTGTGATGGATGATTGGACGGTGGATTTCTTCCTGGAAGAACTTGGCATGTCCTCTTTCTACCTCGAACCTTATGGGGCGGTATTCTCGTTGAAGGAAGGGGCTGACGCGAAAGCGGTGGTGGAGCGTTTGGGCAAGACATATGGCGATTTCTCCTTCAGCAATCCCGCCGAAGAGATCGCTTCTTCCATCGCCTCAACCCTTTCTTATATCAGCACGATCCTCGGTGCTTTCTCGGCGTTTGCCTTAGCCATGAGCGCATTGTTATTCTTAATCGTCATGACCATCAGCATCAACGAAAACGCGGGGGAGGCACGCATGCTTTCGGTGCTCGGACTAAGCCAAAAGGATATTGCGCGTTCCTACCATGCCCAGTGCTTAATCTATGCATCGGGGGCATTGCTATCGAGCCTTGCCATGATGGTTGCCGCCGAAATGATGACCAAGGTCTATATCGCCTCGACATTCCACGCGAAAGCTTCGCTCTCGATTCCTCTTGCGCCCCTAGGCGCGTGCGCCTTAGCTTGTCTAGGATTCACGTTTTTTATCATATTGGGAATTTCTACCAATCTACGTTTAAAAATATGTAAAAAAGACGCGAAACGTATATAGAATCCATCGAAATTCGTTGTACCATGTAGCCCGTTCTATATAAGGGAATTCCGGAAAGGCTAAATACACATGAAGGGCACTGTCAAAATGTTCGATAAGGAAAAAGGCTTTGGCTTCATCCACGGTGAAGACGGCAAGGATTACTTTTTCCATTATTCCGCGATTGTGATGGACGATTTCAAGACCGCCGAAAAAGGCGAGGAAGTTGAATTCGAGACCGAAGAATCCACTCGTGGCCCCCGCGCTTGCAAAGTCACCAAGATCGCGTAAGTCCTTACTCTTTCACAAGCATTGCATTAGAAACCTCGGATTTTTTGAAATCGGGGTTTTCTTTTTGCCTTTTTCGCTTCCCTACGTGTGTGTCCGAGCGTACAATACGTACGCCTAAGGAGGTACTGCCATGTCCCTAAAAGCTGGTATCGTCGGTTTGCCTAACGTGGGCAAATCCACACTCTTCAACGCGATTACGAATTCGCGCGTCGAGGCGGCGAACTATCCCTTCGCCACCATCAAGCCGAACACGGGCGTGGTCGTCGTGCCCGATGAGCGGTTGGATTATCTCTGCGAGAAGTTCGAGCCGTTAAAGAAAGTCAACGCCACCTTTGAGTTCTATGATATCGCGGGTTTGGTCAAAGGCGCGAGCAAAGGCGAAGGACTCGGCAACCAATTCCTCGCGGCCATCCGCGAATCCGACGCCATCGTCGAAGTGGTGCGCTGCTTCGAATCGAGCGAAATCATCCACGTCGAGAACACCGTCGATCCGCGCCGCGACGTCGAAATCATCGACCTCGAGCTCGCCATGGCGGATCTCGATGCCGTGGAAAAGCGCATCGGTAAAGTGGAGCAGAAGGCGAGGCTTAGCAAAGATAAGACTGCCCTCTACGAAATGGCGATCCTCACCCCCTTAAAGAAGACGCTCTCCGATGGCCTTCCTGCGAGGCTATGCAAGGAACTTAGCGAAGAACAGATCGAATATGCGCGGAAGAACTTCTTCCTGCTCACCTTGAAACCGATCCTCTATGTCGCGAACGTCTCCGATGAGGATTACGCGGATCTCGACCATTGCGCCCATTATCAGACGATGGTCGCCCTCGCGAAGGAGCAGGGCGCGGAATGCATCCCTGTATCCTGCCAAATCGAATATGAGCTCTCGCTCCTCGACAAAGAAGAGCGGAATGAATTCCTCGCCACTCTCGGCGCGAAGGAATCGGGCCTCGACAAGCTCGTTAAGGCCGCATACAAACTGCTCAATCTCTCCACCTTCTTCACGGCGGGGAAAGACGAATGCCGCGCCTGGACCTTCCCCACAGGGGCGACCGCTCCCGAATGCGCGGGCATCATCCACACCGACTTCCAAAAAGGCTTCATTAAATGCGAATGCTATGACTTCGACGCCTTCGTTGCCCTCGGTAGCGAGCAGGCCGTCAAAGAAGCGGGCAAGCTCCGCATCGAAGGAAAGGATTACCGGATGAAAGACGGCGACGTCGTCTTCTTCCGCTTCCACGTATGATCCGCATCGGTAGCGGCGAGGACATCCATCTCCTCGTGAAGGGAAGGAAACTCATCCTTGGTGGCGTCGAAATTCCCTTCGAATATGGCTTGCTTGGCCATAGCGACGCCGACGCTCTCCTCCACGCGATCGCCGACGCCTTCCTTGGCGCCCTCGCGCTTGGAGATATCGGTCAACTCTTCCCTCCAAGTGACAAAACCATCGAGGGCATTGATTCAAAAATCATCTTGAAGCGATGCTATGACCTCGTGAAAGAGAAGGGGTACCACCTCATCAACCTCGACGCTAACGTCGTCACGGAAGCGCCGAAACTTAAACCCTACATCATCCCGATCCGCGAAAGCCTCGCAAAGCTCCTCGACGTCGACATAAGCTGCGTCAGCGTCAAGGCAAAGACCAATGAAGGCTGCGACGCGGTAGGGGAAAAGAAAGCCATCCGCACCAACGCGGTGGTCCTCATCAAAAAAGGAGACGAATATGGGCAATGAAGAAAAACTCAAAAGCATCTTGATCGCCACGGCAAAAGAATATGGCCTTTCGCTTAGTCCGAGCGACGTGGTCCTCGAGCGTTCCAAAGACCCCGCCCATGGCGATTACGCGACCAACCTCGCCCTCCGCTATGGCAAGCAACTCGGCATGAATCCGCGCGCTTTCGCGACGGAATTCGCTGCAAAACTCAATGATTCCGCCATCGATAAAGTGGAAGTGGCGGGCCCAGGCTTTATCAACTTCTTCCTCCATGCCGACGCGATGACCACCGTATTGGCCGACGTCTTCCGTCTCGGGAAGGATTATGGCCGCCGGCCGAGCAAAGGCGTGAAGGTGAACGTCGAGTTCTTCTCGGCCAACCCTACCGGCGACATCCACCTCGGCCACACCCGCATCGGCGCGTTTGGCGATTCCCTCGCCGAGACGCTCATCTGGGCGGGCTATGACGTCACCCGCGAATATTACGTCAACGACTGCGGCAACCAGGTCGAGCATCTCGGCCATTCGCTCCGCTGCCGTTACCATGAACTCTATGGCGAGCCGCTTGAGCTCGGCGATGACGACTACCATGGTGTCGACCTCATCGACATCGCGAAGTCGATCCGCGAGAAATTTGGCGACAAATACCTCGTCGATAACGAGGAATCCCATGACTTCTTCATCCGTTATGGCATCGATGCGGAACTCGCCAAAATCAAAGCGGAACTCACCAATTTCCGCATCCATTTCGACCGCTTCTCCTATGAATCCGACATCCGCAAGGACGGCCGTATCGAGAAGACCATCGACGAACTCAAGGAATATACCTACGTCGACCAAGGCGCGACCTACCTCAAAACCAGCGCCTTCCTCGACGACAAGGACCGCCCCATCATCAAAAGCAATGGGCAATATACCTATTTCATGCCGGATATCGCCTACCATTACGACAAGATGAGCCGTGGCTTCGACTTGCTGATCGACGTCCTCGGCGCGGATCACCACGGTTATATCAACCGCATGAAGTCCGCTTTGGCGATGAAAGGATATTCCCCTGACGCCCTCGAAGTCGACCTCGTCCAGATGGTCAAGACCTACCGCGATGGCGAAGAGGTCAAGATGTCCAAGCGCACCGGCAAAGCCATCTCCCATCACGAACTCGTTGAGGAAGTGGGGGTCGACGCCGTGCGTTACCTCTTCGTGGAACGCTCCCCATCCACCCACCTCGACTTCGATTACAATCTCGCCTTGGAGCAAAGCAGCGCCAACCCGGTCTACTACGCCCAATATGCGCATGCCCGTTGCTGCTCGTTATTGAACCTTGGCGAAGACATCGGCATCGACGAAAGTGGAAGCCTGCTTGGCAACGAGCAAGAAACCGCCATCCTCAAGCACATCGCCGATTTCGGCAACGCGATTGAAGGAGCGGCTAGGGAACGCGCCCCATACCGCATCAGCGCCTACATCCATACCCTCGCGGGACTCGTCCATGAGTTCTATGCCCATAACCGCGTCATCGACCGCGAGAACCTTCCCTTGACCCGTTCACGTCTGGCCTTGGTGAAGGCGGCGAAGATCACCCTTTCCAACGCTTTGGGAATCTTGGGGGTCTCCAGTCCCGAAAAGATGTGAGATAATTACGCACGCATAGAAAGGAAACCAATCCATGAAAGAAGGATCCATGTTGGACGCCGCCGAACGCGTTCTTACCGCTGAAGGCAAAGAAATGAAATTCGTCGACCTCTGGGGGCAAGTCAAGGCTGACCTCGACATCTCCGCTGAAGAGGAATCGCAACGTATCGGGAGGTTCTATACCGACCTCTCCATGTCCGGACGCTTTGTCGTTTTGGGCGAAAATGTCTGGGATCTCCGTTCCCGCCACACCTACGATAAGGTCCATATCGACGTCAACGACGTCTACACCGACGTTGATGAACGCGATACCGACGCCGTCGATGAGGCCGAAGAAGCCGCCTATAACGAATACGTTCGCGGCGACACGGGCAACGATGATGAGGAAGCCCCGGCCGATGGCGAAGAGGAATCGGGCGACTCCAAACCGCGCGAATCCGCGGCCGAACTCCTTGGCATCCAAGGCGAAGATTATTAATAACGCCAAAGAACCTTCCTTTTGCCTCAAGCAATCGCGAAGGTTTTTTCTTTCGCTATTACGGGTCTTTTGATTGACAATTATTACGAGAAGAAACATTTCCTTTGCGCATTCATGCGCGTTCGGGTATTGTTATCCGTTAAAAATGATGGACTTCGGCAATTTCGTACAACTCATTCAAGAAAGCGACGTGATCACGATCTTCGGTCACGCGGTTCCCGACGGGGACTGCTATGGCTGCCAGATCGCGCTTCGCGAACTCATCCGCGATAATTTCCCGGACAAAAAGGTTTACGCGGTTGGCTCGGGTATCCCGCCCTTCTTTGAGCGCCTCGCCACCATGGACGAAGTTAGCAACGACATCATCGCCTCCTCTACGGCGATCCTCGTCGACGTCTCTTGCCTCCGCAGGGTGGAAGATCAACGCGTCGTAACCGCAAAGCGGTGGGGCAAGATCGACCATCACCAGCCGAGCGACCTCGAATCCTTCGATGGCGTCGCGGTGGTGGACTCCGCGCGCATCGCCGCGGCGGAAATCATCGCCGAAATCGCCTTGGCCTATCGCTGGAAGATTTCCACTCTGGCCGCGGAATGCTTGTATCTTGGCATGTGCACCGATTCGGGGCGCTTCAGCTATCGCGGCACGACCGCGAGGACGTTAGAGATCGTGGAGATTCTCAAGCGCCGCCACATTCGTGTCCGCTCCATCCATGCGATCGCCTATTACGAATCCCCCGAGCGGCGCAAGATGAAAAACATCATCCGCCGCAAAGCCAAGATGTACGAAGGCGTGACCTATTGCTATTTACCCGTCGCCTCCTATACTCGTGTTGGGCTTAGCGGCGATGAGGCCTTGCGCCTAGTTAATGCGCTCGCCCGCGTCAACAAAGAAGCCCATTGCTATGGCCTCTTCGTCCAGATGGAAGGCGACCAAATCAACGTCGAACTCCGTTCCAATAATGGCTATGCCGTCCATGGCGTGGCCCGGAAATATGGCGGAGGCGGCCATCGCTATGCCTCTGGCTGCACCATCTATTCGACCCAGAACCAAGTGGAAGATGTGGTCCGCGATATGGCCATGACCGGAAAGGATGAGGACAATGCTTGAACGTGAACTTACCGCTGCCTTAGCCGCGGCCAAAAAAGCCGAGAAGGCGATTCTTGAAGTCTATGGAACTGCCTTCGACGTTGAGATCAAAGAAGACAATTCGCCCGTCACGCAGGCGGATAAGAAAGCCGACGATATCATCCGTGGCATCCTCTCCGCCGAATTCCCTGAGGATGGCTTCCTCACCGAAGAAAGCGCCGATACCCCCGAACGCCACCAAAAGAAACGCATCTGGATCGTCGATCCGGTCGACGGCACGAAGGAATTCGTCTCCCGCAATGGCGAATTCACGACCAACATCGCCCTGGCGGAAAACGGCCAGGTTATCCTTGGCATCGTCAATGTCCCGGTACTAAAGAAAACCTATTACGCGGTGAAGGGGCAGGGGGCCTATTGCATTGAACCCGATGGTACCACCCATCCGATTCACGTCTCCTCCAGGAAGGAAAAGATGAGGAGCATGCGTTCAATTTCTTTCTTCCGTCCCGAAGAAAAAGAGTTCATGGAACGCAATGCGGCCTATTTTGAAGGCGAGGCTCGACCCGTCGGTGCGGCGTTAAAATTCTGTCTCCTCGCGGAAGGGGAAGGCGACTTCTTCATCCGCTATAACGGCAACACCAAGGAATGGGATGTGGCCGCGGGCGATATCTTGGTGAAGGAAGCGGGCGGATTCGTCTGCGAGCCGAGTGGCAAAGACTTCACCTATAACCGCGATGATGTCTATAACCGCAATGGCTACGTCATGGGCAACATCCTCCAGGATTGGATGCTTCTTTCAAAATAAGGGCGAAGCCACAAACGTAAACAAAGGGGCACTGCGCCCCTTTTTTGCCGCGCTTTGTCCGCGCTAAATCGATTCGGCGAGTTGCCTCTGAATAAGTTGCTAGAAAGAAGCGAAAACCATGCGTATTTTCAATCTCTGCTCTATACGAGCGCGCGAATGCGTTATGATTAGAGAATAGAGGAGGAACTAACATGAAAGCTTTCTGCGATTGGATGGACGCCCAACCCCGCATTGTGAAGATCTTGTTCTGCTTGCCGATCATCGATATCCTCTGGGGCATTTACCGCCTCGGTGGCGCGATTGCAAACAAGGATGTCCTTCACATCGTTCTCGCGGTCATCTGGATCTTGTGGGCCGGCTTCATCGGCTGGGTGCTGGACCTTGTGTTCATCATCTTGACCGGACGTATCTGCTGGTTTAAGGAATAACCTTTGCGAAAAGAAAATCCGGGGAAACCCCGGCTTTTCTTTTACCCAAAAGGAGAGGAAATCGATTTAAAACCCGCCTCTTTTTTGGAATGTCTTTGCCCTTTCCTTACCTTGCTTGATATGCAGGGTCATAGACGAGGCCGATGCACGTCGGCAGTTCGGCGTAGTGCTCGTTATCCATTTTTAGAACTTTTTTGCTTTGGAAGACGAAGGGGCGGTCGACGTCGAGATGGAAATGCTCACTCTGTTGGGCGGAAGTCGGCACCATATAGGAGATGGTGACAGAGGATGAAGAGAAGCCTTCGTAATCTAAGTTGACTTTGGAATGTTGGCTCACGTCCATGAGCTCCATCTCGTCTTGGAAGACTTTTTCCATGACGCCAACTCGCTTCGAGCAGTAAGGCGCATAAACCTCTTCAAGTAGGTCGATGTGCTGATCCGCGATGGTGAAGTAGGGAACGTTGATTTCGTAGAACGCCGCGTGTTTTCTGGCGTAAGCTTGTTCCACGACTTCGTTAAGGATGCTGTTTGGGCTTGCTTCTTCATCTTTGGGCAAGAAGAAGTCGACCGAAAGATAGGAACCACCAAGGAGATGGTCGCTTTCATAATAAGTCGCGCCGTCCCAGGTTATGTGGGATAGATATTCGCTTTGGATGGTTTTGCCATTCCAGGAGTAGGGCATATGGTGGTTGCCCGAAAGATAATTCCGGTAGTCGGCATCGCGGTTACGATTATTGATTTTAAGGAAATAGGAAGAGACGAAAGCGGCGGCTTCGTCCGCATCCGGAAGGGTGAGCTTTGGAATCTCATAGCCTTCGGGGAGGCAACTTTCGAGCCATTTTGAAACACCATCGGCGTCTGGCTTACCCTCAATGATGGAAGAAAGGAATTTTTCTACCAGGGCTTCGCGTGCCTTCTTTCCTTCTTCATCGTTCTTTAACGGCAATTTACCCGTCCATAACGAGTTTGCCGAATAGCCGCCGTTTTCCATTTTCACGGGCTCGTCTTGCCCATACATCTGCTCCATGGAAAAGGTTGGGGTGCCTAAAGCATAGGTCAATTCGTAAACGGCGTCCGCAAGCTCGTTCAGGCTTGGACTACCAAACATCGGTAGCAGCGCATTCGAAATATCGTCGTTAGAGAAATAGGTAATCGCGGCGAAATTCACGAAGGCGTCAAAAGGGGAATAAGACATCGATGCGTTGGCGTTAGACAAGACCTTCAGCGCGCTGCTTAACACGAAATTCGAATAGATGTCCGCGCTCTTTTTGCTGATGACGAGGTCACGGGCTTCGCGGCTTTCCCGCGCTTTGACTAAATAGGGGTTGCGCTTGGAGAATTCGTCTATGGGGGACACGTTCATCTTGCCGATGGCGATGCCTCCGACGATGACTCCCGCGATTAAAGCGGCTGCGCCAAGAGGAATCAAAACCTTGGGCAAGATATGACGTTTCTTTCTCGTCACCGATTCGGGTTTCTCACCTAAGGCTTCATCGATTTTATTCATCGCATCTTCTCGGATTTTCTTTTTGATGTTCATCGTCGTAATTCCTTTCTGACCTTCTCGAGCGCTTGCTGATAACGCAGCTTGCACGTGGAGATGGGCACGCTAAGCCAAGCGGAGATCTCATCCCAGGAATAGCCGATCACTATTCTACCGCCGAGGATCATCTTCTCTTCCTTGCTTAAATCATAGGGGAGAAGGTCATCGAGGAAGACGGGGTCATTGGAACTTGGTTCGAAACCGTCTTCCATCGTTTCCGTCTTGCTCTTCTTCGCCATGTCGAGCCCCACGCTTCGGACGATGAGGTTGAAATAGCTTTGGAGATTTTCTGGAGCAGTGATTTCGCTTCGCTTTTCAAGTAGCCTCGCGAAGGCTTCCTGGTAGGCGTCTTTGATGTCTTCGATGTTCTTCAGATAGGAAGAAAGCACGAAAAACATCACTTTTCGGTAGGCGTTATACACCTCTTCCGAAGAGGACTCGTTCCCTTGCAAGAAACTGCGCGCCGTAGACAATGAGATCTTCATGATGGCTACATCCGATAAGACGAAATAGGCGACGAATTCGTCTAAAAGATTTTAGCAACGATGAAGCGAAAACAAAAAGGCGCAAAGCGCCAGGGGAATCGTGCCAAAGATGGGTGATTAGGCGTTAGCTCCCGCGATTTTGCGGTCGATATATGCCTTCAGCATGTCTTCGGGGATGTCTTCGGTCTTCACCGCGATGACGCCAGGGACCTCTTCCATCAGGATGATTTCCACACCGGCGGAAATGTCGTCTTGGGCAAGACTGCACCCTTGGCACGCGCCGACCATGGTCACGTATACGATGCCATCGCGGAACCCGACGTATTCCACGTCACCGCCATCCCGTTGTAGGAACGGACGGATTTTATCTAATGTCGCCTCGATTAGGCGAATCGTCTCTTCTTCGCTCATGTGGGGTATTCTAGGATTGTTCCTTCTCTTTGGCAACAAAAGTGATTCGTATGCGCCTACATATGCGCCTATAATATCCACGTATGCGCGTTAGGGAAGGGAAGAAAAAGGACCTATCCGCCCGTGAATGCCGGGTCTTAGCTGCCGTAAGCGAAGTCGCGAAAGAAGGCTTCGACGGTGGGGCCGATGGCATTGCGGCGTTGCTCCGCGCCGAGCTTGGCGCCGAGCGCTTCACCTATCTTCGTACCTATGGATGCCTGCAATCTTGCTCCAAGAAGCGGATCAAGTCCATGACGACGAACCTCGTGAAGAAAGGATACCTCCAAGAATATTCCCCGCCTCCGTTTCGCGGCGTCTACCTCTTGCTGACCCCGAAAGGGGAAGCAGAGGCCGAAGAGTTTTTGAAAAACAAGAACATCCGCCGCAAGGAGCCCTCAACGCCCATCCCCTTATTCAACGAAAGGAAATAACCATGGCAAAACCACTAGAACCCTTTGACCAGTGGCCGCTTCGCGTGCCCAACATCGCGAAAGAAGTCGAAAAAATCAACGCCCTTACCGCGGAATTCCGCGCGGCGAAATCCCCCGAGGAAGCGCTGAAGATCATCAAGAAATACTTCCGCGCCTCCGACAAACTCGCCGACCAAATCACGATCATCCAAGTCCGCTTCTCCTGCGATACCACCGATAAGAAACTCATCAAGGCGATCAATATCCTCGACGAAGGCACCCCCTTACTCGGCGCTGCCGAGACGGAGCTTCGCCGCGCGATCCTCGAATCTCCTTTCCGCGCGTTCCTAGAAAAGAAACTTGGCACCCATCTCTTCACGATGTACGAATATGCGCTTCGTTCCTTCGATGAGCGCATCGTCCAAGAGAGCATCGAGGAAAACAAGCTCGTCACCGAATACGGCACCCTCATCGCCGGATGCAAAGTCGAATTCCGCGGAGAGACCTATAACCTCTCCCAGATGGGCAAGTTCATGCAGGACCTCGACCGCAAGACCCGCGAGGAGGCCGCGAACGCCTATTATGGCTATTTGTCCACCCGCGAGGCGGAGATCGAAGCCATCTACGATAAGCTCGTCCACCTCCGCGACCAGATGGCGAAGAAGCTTGGCTATGCCAACTATGTGGAACTTGGCTATCTCCGCATGGGCCGTTATGACTATAACCAAGAAGACGTCGCCTCTTACCGCGAGCAGATCGCCCGCTTCGTGACCCCGCTTGCCGGCAGGCTCGCGAAGGCGCAGAGCAAGCGCATCGGCATCTCCGATCCGCATATCTATGATCTTGCGTTAATGTTCAAAGAAGGTAACCCCACCCCCTTTGGCACCACGGAGGAAAAGATCGAGCGCGCGAAGAAGATGTATGACGCTCTTTCCCCTGAGGCCTCGCATTATTTCCGCCTCATGGCCGACTACAAATTGCTCGACCTTGAGACGCGTCCAGGCAAGCAGTCGGGCGGCTACATGACCTATTTCCCGATTCACAAGGTCCCGTTCATTTTCTCCAACTTCAACGGAACCCTTGGCGACGTCGATGTCCTCACCCACGAATTCGGCCATTCCTTCCAAGGCTTCATGGGCGCGAACATCACCGTTCCCGATTACCGCACTCCGACCATGGAAGGGGCGGAAATCGACTCGATGTCGATGGAATTCTTTGCCCATCCCTACATGGATCTCTTCTTCGAAAACCCCGAGCGTTACCGTTATGTCCACCTCGCGGATTCGATCTCCTTCTTGCCCTATGGCGTGACGGTCGATGAATTCCAGCACTGGGTCTACCTCCATCCCGAGGCGACCGCCGAAGAGCGCGACGCGGAATGGTGCCGCCTCGAAGAGAAGTACACCCCCTATAAGCGCGCGACCTATAAGGATTGCGAATATCTCCGCAAGGGCCACCGTTGGCTCACCCAAGGCCACATCTTCGGATCGCCGTTCTATTACATCGACTATACCTTGGCACAGGTCATGGCCTTCCAGTTCTATAATTTGGACCGCAAGGACCACAAGACCGCGTGGAACCGTTATCTGAAGCTCTGCAAAATGGGTGGCAAATATCCGTTCCGTACCTTGGTCACCAAGGACCATATGAAGGATCCCTTCGCGTCCGGCGCCATCGAGAAGACCATCCGTCCGCTCGTCAAAGTGCTCCGCGAATTCAACATCGACTAATCCAAACAATCAAAAAGAGGGACGTCCCATTGCTCCAGTGCGTCCCTCTTTTTTGTTTGGAAGCGGTGGGTTAGACCTTTCCGGTAAGAGGCTCCTTTCCTTGCTTGGTAGCTCGGCCCCACCTACGAGGGGGCCGTCGGCCGCATTCGCTTACCGTGAGGTTAAAGGAAGACAAAACCCGGCCATCACGGTTAGGGACACGTTACAGGATTTCCGTGCCGATTGGAAGTAGGGCACTCCAAAAAGATGCGCGTTTTGCGCGGAAAATGAGGCTATACCACTTTATTGTATTATCAAACGTGTCGACTTTTATGACGACTTGCGTTGACGATTATGGTGTTTTTTATGACTAAGCTTTCCACCTTTGCGCGCACTTTTGCGTGACAAAAAGGGTGGGAGAATCTATCATTCCAATTGAATTTAAATTCAATATGGGAGATCACCTATGACCACTGAATTAAAAGCGAAGGCAACCGTCGTTCTTCCGCCGGCTGTTGCGAAGTCCCTTGGGCTCAAGAAAGGCGACCTCTTCGACGTCTCCGTCGTCGACGGGAACATCGTTCTCGTCCCGATCGTCATCCGCCCGA
This sequence comes from Bacilli bacterium, assembly GCA_017479485.1. Classification (GTDB taxonomy): domain Bacteria; phylum Bacillota_I; class Bacilli_A; order RFN20; family CAG-826; genus Alloenteromonas. The sequence continues at coordinate 10,234 of JAFVCC010000084.1, read as the reverse complement.
AGAAGGACTACCTCGCGATGGAGAAGGAACTCGCCGAGCTCAAACTCGCTCTTGGCGTCGACCAACCCGAAGCCGAACCTGCTGAATAACTATTTATCGCGATCCTTGCCGTCACGTTCTGTGACGGCTTTTCTGTTTATAACGGACTTTATCTTCCACTTTGGTCGGGGATATAAACGCGGATGACCGTGCCGCCATTTTCGTTCGGCGAAATGGTGAGGGTTCCATGAATTGCCGCGAGGCGTTCGCGGATGTTATTTAACGCGATATGGGGTTCCCCGTTATCGTTGCTTGAGATACCGGGACCCGTATCCGAAACGATAATCACGCTGCCGCCTTCTACTTTCTCCGTCTTTACTGAGACCCGCAGGGGCTCCATAGAATCGATGTTGAGTCCGTATTTGACGGAGTTTTCGACTAATGGCTGCAGGGTTAAGGGCGGCACGCGGAATAAGGTGTGGGGCGTATCAAATTCCACGCGGAGGTTATCCTCGAATTGAGCCTGCACGACGGCGAGATACGCGCGGGTATGTTCCAATTCATTTGTGAAGGGAATGGGGTCTTTGCCCGTAATCGCGTCGAAGTTTTTCCGGAGATATGTCGTAAAGTCCAACGTCACTTGCTGCGCTTTCGCGGGGTCTAGTTCGCAGAGGTAATAAATGCTCGTCATCGTGTTGTAGATGAAGTGGGGGCGCATTTGCAAGACCGCGATGCTCGCACGCTGTTCGGCGATTTCCTGTTGCTGACGTGTATATTGTTCAATCTGATCGAATATGATGATGCCAAACATCGAAAGCGCGCTGATGGAGACCGCGACGACAATCCAAATGAACACGGAAAAGAATACCTGCAAGGTCATGACGACCAGTAGGGGAAGCAGATAAATCAAGAACGCGATAAAGTACTTTTTGCCAAGGAGCTTTCGAAGATAAATGATTTCCATGAGGTTCATCGCAATAAGCGCGAGCATCGGCACAATCAACGCCCAATAGAAAGGCCCGCGGATGAATTCGTTCTCCTCCGTGAAGGAATAAATCACATCGGTGAATTGGGTGATGATGAGCAAGATAAAAATCACTGCGCAAAAAGCGATATTTATGAAAAATATGGCACTTTTGCGGATGCTTTTCTTGCAACAGAGCAAAACATAGACGGTCAAAAAAGGCATGAGAACGGAAGGTAGGAACGTCTCAAAAAAGGCAACGATCCGTCCCACCCACGCAAGCTGCGGTTCGGTGTAGATGAACAAATCGACGATATAGGCGATGATGCCAAGCGCTAAAAAGGAGAAGGAGGAAATAAAAAAGGCTTTGCTGCGTTTATCTAAAGCCGGAAAGCTCGACGCCGCGACTAAGCCCAACAAAACAAGAAGCAGTAGCGCGCCGCCAAAAAAGAAGTAGGCATACGTCAAAGCATTTTCGAGCATCAGTTCATGCCCCCGCTTGGGAAGGGGTGCCGCAACTTCTTGAGTTGCCCTTTCACGCCCTCTAAGGTGATGGGCTTCACCATGAACCCGCTCGCCTCGGTGTTCCATGCCTCGACGGAATATTCGGGATAGGCCGTCAAGAACACGACATTCATGCGCGGATTGATGGAGAGTAGCTCGTTGCAAAGGTCAATGCCGTTGGAAAGCCCGAGCTCGATATCCAAAAAGGCGAGAGAAACCCGGTTTTCCCGCGCGAATTGTAGGGCTTGGGATGGCTTAGAAAAGCTCGTGACGATGGCGTTTGGCAGAGCTTTCTCGATGATGGGTGCGCCCCCGGCGAGAATGATCTTATTGTCATCCACGATAATCACGATGGGGTGGCTCGCTTCTTCGTTGGCCGCATCGAACAATTGGGTGACGTCGACCTCTAATAAATCCGCGATTTGGGCGATGGTCGACGCGTTGGGGAGCCTACGGTCCGCTTCCCAGTTCGCCACGCTCGAACGGCTTACGGGCAAAAGAACGGCAAATTCCTGCTGAGATAATCCCTTTTGTTTCCTTAGGGCTTGCAGTGCTTCTCCAAAAGTTCGTTTCACGTCTGTTTCCCTGCTTATCATGATAATTTTACATATCGGTGAAGCTTTTCTATAAGGTAAATCCCTGAAGAATCCAAAATGTTTCAATCTGAAACACTTAGACCTTTCATCTTCCTAAAGCCCATATCCCATATCTAGACTTAAGTGATTTAACGCACGCATACGTAGCGCTTAAATCAAAACAATCCTATTTCTATCAGAGGAGGTCCTTTCATGAAAAGGAAACCATTTATCGGACTTCTTGCCCTATCGCTTGCTTCCGCCGCGATGGCCGGAACTGTCGCTTACGCGGCAGGCGGCAAAAAAACAATCGAGGCCCGTGCGGAAGCTTCGTCCATCAGCTTTCAAGGCTATGAGCTTTTGAATCATCTCGGGGAAGCCTATACCCCAGAAGGCGGTCAGGGCACGGTTACCGTCAATGAAGATACCGCCAACGATACCTACGTTATCACGCTGGATAACCTGAGCTTCGATGGCGCTGGTGAGCTTGCCCGATTAGGCAGTGATACATCCTGCTTGTTCTATTGCAGCGTCGCCAAGGATGTCGTAATTAATCTCATCGGTGACTCAAAGCTTAATCTAAGAGAAACCAGCAGCTTTGTGCCCAATCAGTATTGCGTCTATTTCGATGCGAATAACGTTCTCTTCCAAAACGATCCGAGTGAAGAAGAAGGAACTAAGGCGAAGCTCGCAATTGAAATTTTAACTGATTATGGCGGCAATACCGAAACCACCCCTGGCGGAACCTTTTATGGCCTAACCTGCACCGGCAATCTCACGGTGAGCGAATGCACCGTTCAGGCTTATAGTTGTGGAAATTCTATGTACCGGCATGCCCATCGTTCCTATGGTGCTTACCTTGGCGGTGATCTTACGATCAAGGATGAGGCCCAGTTTAAAGCTTATGGCGGATACGTCCACTTAATGTATGGCGATGGTAACCCCGAAGGGTATGGTGTTTATTTAAACGACCCCGAAGCCACATTGACGTTGGATAGCGGCTATCTTTATAGCAATGGTGGGAACGTCTATGGAAACTCCGGAAAGCCAGCTACGGCTTGCGGCATCTACGCGAATACGATTATCCAAAACGGTGGTAGCGTCGAAGTTCATAGTGGCATGATTGACGATTCAGAAGGGCGCGGCAATCACGTTGACATCAAGTGCAATTCTTACACCATGAATGGTGGGCAAGCCCAGATTTGGTGCTCTGCCAGGCCGCGAACCTCTACTTACTGCGTTTGGGGTTTGGATGGGAATGCCGTCTTCACCCTCAATTCGGCCGCCAAACTCGATATTCGGGCTAATACCGATTCCGCCGGCGTAGAATCGAGAGCCTTCCAGAATATCAAATTGGTGAATCCGACAATGCATGGTCTTTCCATGACCACAACCAGCCCTAACGACTGGAAACAAGCCACATATACGGTCGTTCAACCAAATGCCGTTGCGACCGCCTTGAACAATAACATCAAACGGCTCTGGTTTGCCTCCGTCCAAGGCGAAGTGACTCAGCTTCCCGCCGAAGAGGTTACCTACGATGGCGAGGCGCACGAATTATTCTCTTACAAATTTAAAGAACTCACCGGCACGGATGCGATCTTCATGTGCGCCGTTGGCGAATCCGAAGAATACGCCCCCGGCATTCCGAAGTTCACCGATGCTGGCAACTATGTGGTCAAGTATTACTTCACACCCAACCCTGAAAACCAAATCATGGTTGACGGTTATAACGCCTCTCCCGTTCAAACCTCTACATTCACTCTTTACCAAGCTGATCCTACTTTTACTGCCCCGACCGCTAAAGAAGGGTTAAAGGCGAACGGCAGCGCTTTGGAACTTATCAACCCGGGCAGTTCCACCACGAGTACCATGGTCTACCGCATCGGGGAAGAAGGAGAATTCTCCGAAGCGATCCCGACCGCTACTGAAGCCGGGACCTACACTGTCCAATACAAAGCGGCCGGAAGCAAGAACTACAAGGAATCCGAAGTGGGTTCCGTCGTTGTTACTGTGCTCCCCGCCCATGAACATCAATGGGCCTATACCGCTAACGGCGCGACCATCACCGCCTCTTGCAGCGCGGCCGACTGCCCAACGACCGAAGGGCTCACCCTCACGCTCGAAGCGCCTAAGGGTGACATGCACTATGACGGCACCGCCAAGGCCGCGACCTTGAAGGCCGGCTATAGCGCGGACGCGTTCCCGAACCCCGAAATCAAGTACTATAGCGGCGACAAGGAAGTCGCCTCCTGCGTCAACGTCGGCAAATACCTCGCCAAGGTCACCTTCGGCAACGCCGTCGCGATGGTCGAGTTCGAGATCTTAGGAAAGACCATGGTCGACCCGACCGAATCCTCGGCGGTCTCGATCGAAATCGATGACGCGGTCGTCCCGGAAAACGTCGAACTCAGGGTCGAAGTGCGGGCCGACGTCGCTGAGAAGGACATCGCCGAAGACTACGCCAAAATCCAAGAAAAGCTCGAAGCCAATGAGCAAATCTCCAAGGTCTACGACGTCAGGCTGATCCAAACCGTCGGCGGCGTCGAGAAGGAGATCCAGCCCTCCGACATCAAACCCGGGCTCAAGGTCACCGCGAAGATGGCCATCCCCGAGGGAATGGACATCGCCAACTCCAGGATCCTCCACATCCATAGCCTCGACGACATGGAGTTCGTTAGCGGCTACAAGGTCGAGGGCAATAACATCGTCTTCGAGATCGACCGCCTCTCCCAGTTCGCCTTCATCACGAAGGCCAACGTCGCCCCGGCTAACGGAGGCGGATTAAACGGCGGCATCATCGCCCTCATCGTCATCTTATCCATCCTTGCCTTATTGGGCATCTGCTTCGCCTTGCTCTACTTCGTCTTCCCCAAATACATCATCATCATCGAAGACGGTGAAGAGAAGATCGTGAAAGCGGTCAAGCTCCCGTTGAAGGCCAAAGATGACAAGAAAGAAGTCACGCTCATCACCTTCAAGTTCCGGAAAGAGCTGCGCGTCGAAGAACAGGTCTTCAATACGGAAGAAGATGCTGATGCATACCTCAAAGTTACCAAAGGGAAAAATTAACTCAGGTACAAATCAATAAAGGAGCATTTATGAACGGTTTACTCAAAAAAGGCATCGCGGAATGCCTTGGAACATTCACTTTAGTTTTCATCGCCTGCGGCGTCGCCGCGTTAACGGGCGGTGAACTCGTCGCTACCGCATTAGCCTTTGGCCTCGTGATTGTCGCCATGGCTTATTCCGTCGGAAGGATTTCCGGCTGCCACATCAATCCCGCCGTCTCTTTAGCGATGCTCATCGCAAAGAAGATGAGCCTCAAAGAGTTCCTTGTCTACATCATCGCTCAGTTGATCGGTGGGTTCCTTGGCGGGCTCCTCATCTTTGGCGTTGCGAAGATGGCTGGCTTGCACCTTTTGGGCGACGCGAGCAACTACGTCATCAACTTCGGAATGGAAGGAGTCACTGCCGGCACGGTCATCGGCGCGCTTCTGGTCGAAATCGTGCTCACGTTCCTCTTCATTTACGTCATCTTGAACGTCACTGACTCGAACAATGAAGGCGTTGGCAAAAAGGCGGGTCTTATCATTGGCTTGACCTTGACCTTAGTCCACCTCGTGGGCATCCCCTTAACCGGAACGAGCGTCAACCCTGCCCGCAGCTTTGCTACTGCCCTCAACGCGTTGATCTTCAACGGAACCACCGACGCCATCGCGCAGGTGTGGATCTTCTTCGTCGGCCCGTTACTTGGCGGTGCCATCGCTGCATTAGTCTTCAAATTGATGCATTCTGCCAAAAACTGAAGGTAGGGATATAACCATTAAAGACACATGAGGGACGATGAGTTCAATAAATTGCCAATCGATAACGAGGATGAAAATCTGAATTTTGAGTTCGGCCATACGCAGGACTCGGAATCGACCTCATATGCCGATAATAGCGATCGCATTCGGGATGGTCTTAACGACGACAAAATAGCCAACGAATCGACCTCCCAGGGCGAAAACAAGAAGAAACAAACCAAGAAAAAACCAAAAGAAGAAAATAAATCCGACAAAGATGGTTCGAGTCATTCTGGTAACGCTGGAACCGCCGGATCATCTTTGCCTACTTCGGTCGTCACCATCGTCGGCGCGGCTTCGGTAACGGTCACGACCTTATCCACGTTAATCGGCGTCAACCTCTTCTTCAACGCGAAGTGCCAGATGAATCACGTGGAGCCCACCTCGGACTCGATTGTCTACGAACTCGATTTGACCGACATCAACCAAGACGAGTGCATCATCGAGCTCTCGCACGACGCCTATAAAGACACGAAGTCGTTAACCGAAGGCAAAAACGCGGGTGAGTTTACCCATTTAACCCCATCGACTGCCTATACCGTTTCCGTCATTGACGTAACGTACAATAACTACGTCTTCTATAGCGAGGTGATTTCGACTACCCCAGAACAGCGGTTTACCATCACTTTCGATGCCAACGGCGGAAGTGGCACGATGAGTTCCATTACCCTCGGTATCGGCGAATCCTATACCCTTCCGGAATGTGATTTCACTTACGAAGGGATGAGCTTTACCTATTGGACCGTCAATAACGATACCGAAAAGCAATACCACCCGGGAGATAAGCTGTCTTTGACTGAGGATGCCGTAATAAAGGCAAACTGGGAACAACGATGCACGATTAGTTTCGACCCCAATGGCGGAACGGGCACGATGGACTCGGTCTCCATGCCGATTTCGGAAACCTACATCATTCCCGCATGTGATTTCACTTACGAAGGGATGGATTTCACCTATTGGACCGTCAATAACGACACGGAGAAACACTATAACCCAGGAGACGAACTCTCCTTAACCGGGAACACCGTTTTGAAGGCGAACTGGGCGACCAAGCTATGCACCATAACCTTCGTTGCCAATAACGGCACCGAGGAGACCAAGGACCCCATCGTCTTGGATTACAATACCTACTTCACGATGCCGGAATGCCCCTTCAGCGACCCCGATGCCCATAAGATGTTCGCAGGCTGGCTCCTCGACGATGATACGGAACCGATGCAAGAGGCTTCGTGGTACGTCAAAGGTGACCATGTCCTCACCGCAGCGTGGCAAGATTGCTATGTCGTCACCTATGTGGATGAGATTAACGATATTACTTATATCGACAAAGTCCCCACGGAAGACCCAAGCTATACCTTCCTCGACACCTGGACTGGCGTGCCGCCAACCGACTGCTATTTGTATTCGTGGATCGACGAGGATGAAAACGAAATCGCCCTCGGCGAATCAAGGGTGCTTTCTGGCGACGTAACCGTCTCCGCGAGTTATCTCTCGAACGGTACCAATTTCATCTATTTCGACGCGAACGGTGGCAGCGGCACGATGAAGACGGTGAAGACTACTGATGCTGCCCCCAAGGCTCCAGAATGCACTTTAACCGCGCCGGAAGGCTTTGTCTTCGACCACTGGACCGTGAAAGACGAAGACCCCGCCAATGAATATTATCCTGACGATACTTTGAACCTATCCGGCCAAGAAACCACCTTGATGGCCGAGTGGCTCCCCGATGCCTCGTTTACGTTCCACATCGATTATTTGGATACGCAATCCGATGAACCGACGAATGAACTCCATTCGACGGTGACCTTCCTCGATAACGGTGGCAAGTACGTCAATGGCGAATTCGAGATCGAGTTCGTATCTGGCGATGGCAATTCCGTCACCATCGAGAACCTGACTTTTGAAGCCGCCTCGAAAGCCGCATACTCTCTTGACCTAACCGACTACATGGACTTCTTCTCCAATTACGATTTGATGGATTACTACGTCTATGGATATGCGATGAAAAATGGAGAAAAAGTTAAAGTTAATCCAATTAAAGGCAGCGTCCATCAAGAAAAAACACAAAAGACTAGATTTGGTGACGTTTATGTTTGTGGCGTTAAGGCAGAAGACGGGGCTACTATCCCATATTTCCATCGTGGCAATTTAGAATTTATAGCTCTTTCTTACGATTATAACGACTATAACGGCGCAACTTATGGGCCTGAGTTCCAATTAGCCTATGGGAACAGTGCAGTCAATGCTCCTGCCAAACATGGAGCACAATCTGCAGCGCCAACGGAAATATATGACGCACATGATTTAGTCCTTAAGGATTACAATCTTAAGGAACTTGCGTCGTTTAGCGATTTAACATACGTTGAAATATCAACAGATGTTTCAAGGGTATTCGGCTTTGCCATTGACGAGGCATCTTTATTCAGTGATAACGCGATTAAAGTTTCCATTGCAGCCGCTGCCCATGACGGAACTAACTGGACTGGCTATTATTCTGATATAGGCGCTAGTGATTTAAGATTAGTCATTACTCCAAAGACGAGTAATGGAACGCTTACTCATCTTGGCAACGAAGTATCGTTTGAAATTCCATTTGAACCGCTTAGTGGCACATATACTTTCTCGAATATCGCTATTGATTTGGAAAACCCGTATCTATTAAAGGAATTAAAGAAATACTTTACTCGTTACGCGCTGGATATCGATTTGATATACCACGACACTATTACAAATCAGGATAAAAAAATCACGCAATATACAAATTACACTTTTGCTTATGCTGGATAAGGAGGCTAACTATTAGAAATCAATAGAAATTTCTCTTCTTGCGACTTCTCTTTGCGAAAGCCGGCCTGAAAATCGCGCGAGGCAAGCGCCGAAGCGCGAAATCGTTCTTTGAAAAGTTAGACTAACGCAGTTTGGATGCGTCGAAATCGATACCCTCGGTTTGAAGCTTCCAGATGATTCGGATGAGCTTCTTCGCGACGTGGTTGAGCGCCACTCGGCGCTTCTTGCCCTCTGTGACGCGCTTCTTGTTGTAGTATTCGGCGAGGACCTGGTTCCAGTTCTTCGCGGTTACCGCCACGTTCATCAGGACGTACCTGAGGTGCGGAGAGCCGCGCTTGACCATCTTCCCGTGCGAATCGGACTGCCCCGATTGCGAATGGGAGGACTCGAGCCCCGCGAACGCGAGCATCTTCCCGGGGTTGCCGAAGCGGGATATGTCCCCGTACTCGCCAAGTATCGCCGCCGCGGATATGGCCGATATCCCGGGAATGGACGACACGTGCTCCTCCATGCCGGACATTATCGCCTTTATCTCCCCCTCGATCCTCTCGATGGCCTTGTCGACCGACTCGAGGACCGGGATGGTCGCGGATATGATGGCGGAGGCGGCCGGATCCGGCCTGCCCACCGTCTTCGAGGCGGCTTCCTTGAGCGACTGGATCCTGAGCGCGGAGGCGCGGCGGCTGAGCTTCCTGGCCCTCTCCATGAAGGCCGGCGTCATCGACGCGATCGACTCCGCGTCCGCCTTCTTCGAGAGGATGAGCCTCGCGACGGCCGACTTGACCTCCAAAAAGTCCGTGAATTCCGGGAATATGCGGTCGAGGCAGTTGGTGATGACGACGATTTTGTCGGACCTTTCCCTGACGAGCCTGTCCCTCGCCCTGGTGAGCGACTTGAGCTGCTCCAGCGCGTCGGATTGGGACTCGCCGGGCGCCGGCCCCTTCTCGAGCGAGTATCTCGCCAAGGCGATGGCGTCCGCCCTGTCGTTCTTCTCCTTCCTGAGGGTCGTCCCCCTTGCGAAGGCCGAGACGAGGTACGGGTTGACGACCGATGGCGAATAGCCGCGGTCGCGGAGGAACCCGTAGACGGCCTTGTGGTAATGGCCGGTGGACTCCATGCAGATCCTCACGCCGGCCTTGTCGCCGAGAGCCTCCAGGGATTTGAGGAGGTTGGAGAAACCCTCCGCGTCGTTCCTGATCTGGAACGGCTTCAGGGCGACGGCGCCGTCTTGGTCTATGGCGAAGACGTCATGCTTCCATTTGGAGACGTCGATCCCTACGTGATATGGCATAAAAGTGCCTCCTGTGATGCTGTTGCCGCGCGATCGCCGCGGCCCTTCATCGCCGACACTTGTGCGAAATGAAACGTCCTTGCGTTGTCTAACTCATTACGGCTGGAAATGAAAAGCCGCGGTGCGAGCCTCCGTGAACAGTCTAAGCCGTAACTTTATGGGCACGCATTCCGCAGCGCCCACATTATAGCGGAGACCCTCGATCGAGGCAAACCCGCCCATCAGACTTCCTAAGAAAGGAGATTGTATTCTCGGGTCTGAATGGTACGAATTGAGAATACAAGGC